>JBKJTI010000255.1:0-14744 GCA_046590425.1 Cypionkella sp.
ATAGGCCACGCCCGACACAACTTTCGATTCCATAATCTCATCCTCGTCGCAGACCAGCGTTCCAGAGTTCTCATCGGTATCCTCAAACGAGGACAACACCCGCAGCCGCACCTTATAGCGCATCGCCAGTTCGACAGAGCGGGTTTGCAGCACCTTCGCGCCCAGGGATGCCAGTTCCAGCATCTCCTCAAACGCGATCTTGTCCAGCTTGCGGGCTTTGTTGGTGATGCGCGGGTCGGTCGTATAGACGCCGTCCACATCGGTATAGATATCGCACCGCTCCGCCCCGAACGCCGCCGCAAAAGCCACAGCGGTGGTATCAGATCCACCACGGCCCAAGGTGGTCACGCGGCCCTCCGCTGACACGCCTTGAAAGCCCGCTACCACGGCCACCTTGAATCCCTCGGCAAACTTCGCGTCGATATTCTCGCGCGGGATCGACATGAACCGGGCGCTGGAATGGGCGGAGGTGGTGTTGATCGGCACCTGCCACCCCTGCCACGACCGTGCCGCCACGCCCATTTCCTGCAACCGCAAAGCCATCAGCCCCGCCGTCACATTCTCGCCGCTCGACACCACCGCGTCATATTCGCGGGCATCATACAGTTTCGAGGTTCCCTCGACATAGGCCACCATCTTGTTGGTCTCGCCCGACATCGCCGAGACAATGACGATCACGTCATAGCCGCGCTCGACCTCGGCCTGCACCTTTTTCGCGGCGTTTTCGATCCGCGCGAGGTCGGCCACCGAGGTGCCGCCAAATTTCATCACCAGAAGCGGCATGGTCAGCCTTTTCCCGCCATTCAAATCGCGGGCTTCATAACAGAAGCACCCGCAAGGGCAAGGCCACCGATCAGGCGCTGTCAGCCAAACCCGGCCAGCAGTTCCGTCAGCCCGATCACGTTGCGCGAATAGAACGCCAGATCGACCGTGGCATCGCCGTTGAAATCAAATTCGTACAGCAACACCGCCATACCATTGTAAATACCAACGCTCGCGCCGATCAGCGGCAGGTCAGGGCCAACCACTGCGGCCGCATCGTGCAGATCCAACACATCCCCCAGCTCGAAATCATCGACATAGTCCACTCCACCCCAGCCGATCAGATCAAACACAAAGCGGTCACTGCCCGCGCCGCCATGCAACTCATCAGTATCCGCGCCGCCGCTCAGCGTGTCATCACCCGCCCCACCGTCCAGCGTATCATTGCCAGCGCCCCCGCTCAGTTGCTCGGCACCGCCCACGCCGGTCAGACGGTTCGCCCCGGCATTCCCCTCCAACCGCTGCACCGAGCCGCCGCCGGTCAAATCCAGCAGCGCCGAGCCAAGCAATCGCAGCACTTCGATATTCTGGCCAAAGTCCGCACCCGAACTGGCATCCAGCGAGGCACTATCGGACTCCACCACATCAAAGCCCTGACCTGCCGCCTCATGCACGTGATCCAGCGCCGGGTCGTAGAGGAAATAGCGATCATCGCCGGTGCCGCCATACAACTCCACCCGATTGAAGACAGTCAGCGCCAGCAGCACGTCATCTCCCGCCCCGCCATACAGGCTTTCGCCATCCATCCCGCCCGTGGTCAACGTATTGCGGCCCGCATTGCCGATCATCAACACCACCTGACCGCCGCCCGACAGATCAAGGTCTTGCGCGCCCTGAAGCTGCAATGTCTCGACGTAGAGTAAATCTCCACCACTCAACGCGATCACCGACGAGCGCACGATGTCGTTGCCCTCACCGCTCACTTCGATCACCTGATCCGCTGCACTGTCCAGCTGGTAAATGTCATCGCCCATCCCACCGCTCAGGTGGTCATTGCCGCCATCACCGATCAGCAGATCATTGCCGTTGCCACCCGCCAGCGTATCAGCTTCGGTTCCACCGTAAAGCGCGTCGTTGCCCTCCCCACCCGACAGCGCATCGCCATCGCGACCGCCAAAAAGGCGATCGTTGCCAGCCTCGCCGTCCAGCCAATCCAAGCCATTCAAGCCGATCAGAGAATCATGCCCACCGCCACCGAACAGGCTGTCATCGCCGAAATTGCCATTTTGGCTATCGTCACCGTCGCCGCCATAGAGACAATCGTTGTCATAGCCGGAATCGAGGTAGTCATTTCCCGCCTCCCCCCACAAAATATCCGTGCCTGCGCAGCCAAACAGCCGATCATCACCGCCGGCACTGGAGATGACCGCTTTATCGCCCCAAAGTTGATCCCCACCACCGCCGCCATACAGCGTATCCGCGCCCAGACCGCCCAGCACCCGATTGGCGCCCGGATTGCCTGTGATCGTATTGGCCAAGTCGGACGCGGTCACGTTGAAATTGCTGCTCCCCTGCAGTGTCAGGTTCTCGACGTTCAGCATGGGGACCATACTGATGCTGCTGCGCCCCAATGCCGCAGCCCGCAGCAAATAGGTCGCTGTGACAAACACTTGATCGGTGCCACCATTCGCCACATCAATGACCCTGACATCGGTGTGGTTCAACTGATAGCTGTCATTGCCAAGACCACCCGACAAGGTTTCGGCAAGGCTATAAGCGGCCTCCTGCGCCGCTGTCAGCCCGGCAAACCGTTTGGCCGAGATCAACACATCCTGACCGTCGCCCCCCGACAGCACTGTGCGCAGGGTTAAGGTCTCGCCCGGAAGCGCGGAATTGAAAAACGTTGGCCAGTTCGCGGGGCCTTGCCAGCCTGTGAGCGTGTCATCGCCAGAAGACGAGGTCAACGTCGTGGAATAACTACGGATGGCGCCGGAAGAGACCAACTCGCCCGCGAGGAAAATCTGTCGCACCGACATCAAATCGTCGCCAACGGTCCCTTTCGCCACGCGCGTGATGGCTGGATCGGCCAAGCCGTTCTCCTTCGATGGCGTATCAGCACATCCTGATTTCAACTCATACGGGAAACAATGCCGCGCGATGTGACACCAGACCCTTGCAGACTAATGCACCTACTATGGCAGAGAACTGAATTCAGTGCAATTTTCCTAGAATTGTGAATGTTTTTATCCACAGCCGGCAGTTGCGCCGGAATTCGCGCGAATTCCGTCTACGAATTCCGCCTTAAAGCGCCCGCCAGCCAATGTCTGATCGGCAAAATCCATCTGACCATTGCAGCAGATCAATCATCGCATAGGCCCGGTTGCGCGCATCGGCCAAAGTGTCACCCCGCGCGGTGATGTTCAGCACCCGGCCGCCATTGGCTGTAACCTGACCGTCCTTCAGCGCGGTGCCAGCATGGAAAGCCATGTGGCGGCTGTCTTCGGGCATCCGCTCCAGCCCTTCGATCACCGAGCCCTTCTGGTAAGCCCCCGGATAGCCTTTCGCCGCCATCACCACGGTAATGGCGTGATCCTCCGCCCAATTCACTTGCGCTTTGTCCAGACGGCCCTCGGCACAAGCCAACAGCAAATCCAGCGCCTGCGCGCCCAGACGCATCATCAAAACCTGCGTCTCCGGATCGCCAAACCGCGCATTATATTCCACCAACCGCCCCTGACCGTGCTTGATCATCAGGCCCGCATAAAGCACCCCCTGATAGGGCGTTCCCCTGCGTGCCATCTCGGCAATCGTCGGCAACACAATCTCGTTCATCGCCCGTTGCGCAATCGCATCGGTCAGCACCGGAGCAGGCGAATACGCCCCCATCCCGCCGGTATTCGGCCCGGTATCGCCATCGCCCACCCGCTTGTGATCCTGCGCCGTGCCGATGGGCAGAGCGTGCACGCCATCAGTCAGGATGAAGAAACTGGCCTCTTCACCGGTCATGAATTCTTCAATCACCACTTCCGCACCCGCCGCGCCAAACTCGCCGCCGAACATGTCGTCAATCGCTGCGAGGGCCTCACCTTCGGTCATCGCGACAATCACGCCCTTGCCCGCCGCAAGCCCATCGGCCTTCACGACAATCGGAGCACCCTGCGCCCGGATATAATCCTTCGCCGCAGCAGCCTCCGTAAACCGCGCATAAGTCGCCGTAGGCGCGCCACAGGCATCGCAGATTTCCTTGGTAAACCCCTTCGAGGCCTCAAGCTTCGCGGCCTCCGCACTCGGCCCAAAGGTCAGAAACCCCGCCGCCCGCGTTGCATCCGCCACCCCTGCGGCCAGCGGAGCCTCTGGCCCTACAATCACAAAATCAATCGCATTTTCGGCGCAGAACGCCACCACTTCGGCACCATCGAGAATGTCAAAATCCGCACATTCCGCCAGCATCGCGATCCCGGCATTGCCCGGAGCCACAATCAACCGATCCGTCTTCGGGTTCTGCTTCACCGCCCAAGCCAAAGCATGTTCGCGCCCGCCCGAGCCTAAGATAAGGATGTTCATGCGCGCCCCCGCTTGGCTTGTGGATGCAGGCGTCATAAGGTTTGTGGGTGTGTGGAGCAAGGCAAGTTTTGCGCTGTTATGGCAATAGATGACCCCGCCCTATGGGGCCGTATCCGCGACTACCGATTTGACCCCGATAGCCGCATCGCAAAAATCATTCGCAGCTATGACCGCCAGATGGGCCTGCCACGCGATCATATGCTGCTCTGCATAAGGGATTATCGTCGGTTTGTTTACCTTCTGGCGGAGGCAAAAGGCCAAGTCACGCCATCGCCCAGCATCGCGCGCATCTGGCGCTATCACGCCATTGACTCACCGATCTGCTACGAAAAATTCTGCCGTGTTGCTCTTGGGCAGACCCCTATGCTAGATCAATCGCTTACACCCTCTGTCACAAGCCCCAACTTCCTGCAAACCCGCGCTAGGTATCAAACTGTCTTCGCCGAACCTACCAACGACCACATTTGGCCCACGGCCAGATCAAAGCTGCGCCCTTGGATTTTGGTAAGTTTGGGCGTGGCGCTGATGTTGTGGCCCTTTTTTATCCTGAAAGAGCGATCACATCTGACACAAAGTCTTCTGTTTGTCGCAAGCGCTATTTTGACCCCAACGTTCTGGATCTGGGCTGGTGTTTCGGCGGCTTGGACGGTTGACTTTCAACGCCGGGGTAAACGAAGTGACTACAGCAATACCAGCGATACAGATTTCGGGGATGATGACTGTTCAGATGACAGCGACTCGGGTGACGGTGGCGATAGCGATGGCGGAGATGGCGACTGAATGACCTATATGTTCGAAGACACCCCCGCACCCTCCAACTCCCCCGAATTCACCGTCTCGGAACTCTCCGGCGCGGTGAAAAAGGTCATCGAGGGCGAATTCGGTCTTGTCCGGGTGCGCGGTGAGGTTGGCCGAGTCAGCCGCCCCGCCTCGGGTCACCTCTATTTCGCGCTGAAGGACGACCGGGCTTCCTTGGATGCCGTATCGTGGAAGGGCCAGGTCGCCAAGATGCAGGTCCGCCCCGAGGAAGGCATGGAAGTGATCGCCACCGGGCGGATGACCACCTTCCCCGGCCAGTCGAAATATCAACTGATCGTCGATGATGTCGCCCCCGCAGGCGCGGGTGCGTTGATGGCGATGCTGGAAAAACGCAAAGCCGCCCTCAGCGCCGAGGGCCTGTTCGACCCCGCCCGCAAGAAACCGATCCCCTACCTGCCGCAAGTGATCGGCGTCGTCACCTCACCCTCTGGTGCAGTCATCCGCGACATCCTGCACCGCCTGCGCGACCGCTTTCCGCGCCATGTGCTGATCTGGCCCGTCGCCGTGCAAGGCCAGAACTGTGCCACCGAAGTCGCCGCCGCCATCAAAGGCTTCAATGCGCTGCAACCCGGAGGCCCGATCCCGCGCCCCGACCTGATCATTGTCGCAAGGGGAGGCGGTAGCCTTGAAGACCTCTGGGGCTTCAACGAAGAAATCGTCGTCCGCGCCGCCGCAGCCAGCCAAATCCCGCTGATCTCGGCAGTCGGCCATGAAACCGACACCACCCTGATCGACTATGCCTCTGACCTGCGCGCCCCCACCCCCACAGCTGCCGCCGAACTCGCGGTGCCGGTGCGCCTCGACCTGATCGCCACGCTTGATGCCCTGACCGCCCGCCAATCGCGCGGCGTCGCCCAAACCCTGCAGCGCCGCGACCAGCGCTTGCGTGACCTCACCCGAGCACTGCCCCGGCTGGAGAGCCTGCTCGCCACCCCCCGCCAACGGCTGGATACCGCAGCACAACGCCTTGGCGGTGCGCTGGGCATTGCGGCAGCCAAAAAACGCGGCACCTACGCCACTATCGCCTCGCGCCTGCGCCCCGAGGCCTTGATAAGCCTGATCGCCCGTCGCCGCGAGGCACTGCACACCGCGGCCCTTCGCCTGAACGACCGCACCCTGCGCGTGGCCGAACGCAAACACGCGGGCTTTGACAAATGGGCCTCGCGCCTCGCCCCGGCACTCACCCGCCTGATCGGTGACGCCACCCGCAAAACCACCGAAGGCCGCATCAAGCTGGCGCAACTCGACACACGCCTGCAAACCGCCCCAACCCAACGCCTCGCCACCCTCAGCCAACGGCTCGACGCGCTGGATCGCACCCGAACCACCTTAGGCTACCGCGAAACCCTGAAACGCGGCTACGCCGTGATACGTGGCGACGGCCAAGTGGTGACGACGAAATCGGCCGCTGAAAAAGCCCAAACACTGGAAATCGAATTCGCCGACGCCCGCCTCAACCTCGGTCCGCGTGCCGCCAAAAAGCCGAAGCCCGGTGGCCCAGAGCAAGGCAGCTTGTTCTGAATCTTCGCGCATAGCCGAACTTCAAGAACGAAATTCAAAGGCGGAACGGGGAGCCTGCTTTTACAACACCGTGACCGCTGCGACGGCGGCCCTCCGGGGGGAGTATTTCAAAAAAGAGCAATTCCGTCAGGCTTGCTCTTTTTGAAATACTCGCGCCGCAGGCTCTCACGCTGCCCGAAGCGGAACCGCGCAGATTTTATCCCCGGCAGCGCCGCCGAGCGGTGGCTCGATGCCACCCGAGGCGGCCCCTGCTTCCAGATCAAACCCCGACCTGCGGCCCCATGCAGCCCATAGGCCCCGCACTTTGCGCCACTTCCGACAGATCAGACCCTACGCCTTCTCCGACAAACATCGCCTTCAGGCCGTGGCTCTCCATGAAAAACAGCCAGCACTGCGGGTCGTTCGGGTCTTCATAGACAAAGCAAATGTAAGACGCCTTATCGTACCAATATCCCTCACGACATTCGTCTTCGGTAAAAGCCCAGACGACTTTGCGACCTGCTTTATACTGCTCGGTGCCATACACAGTGCCATTCTGCGCATAGGTTAGCGTCTTGCCCGTGACATAGGCCTCAAACGCCTCCCCAGTCATCGAAGGGTTCGCGGGATAAGGCACTTCGGCAAATGCGGGAACGGCGACAGCAAGGAAGGCGAGTACAAATCTGTGGCGCATGATAATCTTCCTTGCCGCGATCCTGCCCGCGGCAAGGAAGGCGAGTACAAATCTGTGGCGCATGATAATCTAACTTGCCGCGATCCTGCCCGCAGCCCGGCGAGAAATCCAGTGACAGCTTCGTGTCCGCTACTGCCAGCGCTTCAGATGCGGCCGGATCGCGCGTTTCCACAGCGGAGGACACAGCGCGATCATACAGGCCAGCGGCAGCGGCCAAGGCAGATGTGGCGCATCCTCGGCCCGCGGCAGCCGCAGGGCAGGGTAGGGGCGGGCCGGGTGGGCGTGATGGTCGGAATGCCGCGGTGCATTCAGCATGAAGGCCGCAGAAAACCAATGTGGCGCGTTCCAACTGTGCCGGGCTGCAACCGGCTCCAACCGCCCATCCGCCCGGACCGCGCGCGTCAGCCCATAATGCTGCACATAATCAGACAGCATCAACTGGCTTTGTGCATGCGCCGCCAAGCCTGCCCAAGCCAATGCTCCCCAAACCCCGGCTATAGCGTAGCCAAGGCCCAGACAAAGCCCCGCCACGCCGATATACACCGCATAAGGATGCAGCCCCGCCTTTTGCAGGCCCAGCTTGCCGCGCTGGCGCAACGCATCCTCCGCCGCCAGGCCTCGGCGAAAACTGCCTCCCCATGCCCGGATCAAGAACGCATAATAGCCCTCACCCGCGTGTGCCGTGTTCGGGTCCTGCGCACTCGCCGCATGGTGATGATGCACCAAGCGGTGCGCCGAGGTGTGATGGCCAAACAGCAGCCAGCAATACACCAGCGCGCCCAGTCGAAACAGCCCGCGCCCTGGCCGGTGGATCAACTCATGCGCCGCCGGATTCGCCACCTGTCCCAGCCACAGCCCAGCCCCGATGAACACCGCCACCCGCGCGCCGACTGTCAGCCCAGAGTCCCCCGCCACCGCCCAAACGGCGGCAGGCATCAACCCCAGCGCGCCCACGCCCAATACCACCAGCAAAGCATCCGCCGCCGGAAACTCCGCCCCCTCTGGCGCATCGCCCAGAAACCAATCGCTGATCTGATCCAATAGTGCCGCAAGCCCTGTCATGTAGACCAGCCCCGCTATGCCCCACCAACCACCCCAAACCACACCCGCGCCAAACAGCGCTAGGGGCAGCAGTGAGGCCAGAGCGAACAGCGCCATTGGCAGGGGACGTGAGCTAAAAGCTTGCATAGCCGGCAATCTAACAGGAGAAATCACAAGGGCCAGTATCAACTTGGGCCAGAGCCAAGGAGCCGCAGATGCCAGCCGACTCGCGCCTGCTGCTCATCCTCTTGGCCTCTATCTGTTTTCTCTTCTACTGGATATTCGCCACCCCGCGCGATCAGGTCAGCCCGATCGGAGCCATGATGAAAACCGCATCGACCGGCTTGCTTGCCGTCGTGGCGCTTAGCTATCCGGCGAGCAGCTTTTGGTTGATCGGCCTCGGCCTCGCTTTCGGCGCCTTGGGCGATTTCGCCCTGACCCGACGCAGCCAGACCGCGTTTCTGGTCGGAATGGCCGCCTTCGCCGCAGGCCATCTCGCCTATGTGGCCGCGTTCTGGCTGCGTGCGCAATGCATTGCCGAAAGCGTGCCGCTTCCGCCTGCCGCCCCTTCGGGCCCGATGTTCGCCAGCCTGATCGCCCTCCTCGCTCTGTTGGTGTCCACCGAGATCTGGCTCGCTCCCCGCACCGGCCCCTTGCGCTGGCCCATGCGCGGTTATGTGGTGGTGATTGGTCTGATGGGCTTCGCAGCCCTTCTCTTGCTGCCACACCCTGAAAACGCTGGGGCTACAGTGCTGCAAATCGGGGCAGCCCTGTTCATCCTGTCTGACCTGCTGCTGGCGCTGCGGCTGTTCGTATACCCCGCCGGGAAGACAGCGCGCGGCTTGTCGCTTGCGCTTTGGCCCGCCTATTGGGGCGGACAAGCCCTGATTTTGGGCGGAGCGATGCTCTATTGGCGACCTCTGGCCTCGTATTGCTAGGCTTTTGGCTGCACCCGCCCTTTTCCCGACCCGATAAATCCCTTAGGTGAAGGAAACCAAAGCCAAAGGCCAAAACCCCATGTCCTTCTTCAAAAAGCTGAAAGACCGGATGTTCCGCTCCTCCGACAAGATCGCTGAGGGGCTGGAGGCTTTGGTGACCGAACCGGAAACCACGCCCGAACCCGACGGCAAACCCGGCCTGATCTCGCGCCTGATTGGCCGCAGCGACGAGCCCCGCCGCCTGCTTGACGACGCCATGCTGGAAAGTCTTGAGGAGATGCTGATCACCGCCGACATGGGCGTCGATACCGCCACCCGTGTCACCGCCAATATCGCCGAGGGCCGCTTTGGTAAGCGCATCTCAACTTCGGAACTCCGCGACGCCCTTGCCTCTGAAATCGCCCGCATCATGGCCCCGGTCGCCCGGCCCTTGCCGCTTTACCCACAAAAGCCGCAGGTCGTGCTGGTGGTCGGTGTCAATGGCTCCGGCAAAACCACCACCATCGGCAAACTCGCCTCTCAATTCAAAGCAGCAGGCAAATCCGTCGTGATCGCCGCAGGCGATACCTTCCGCGCCGCTGCCGTGGAACAACTCCAAGTCTGGGGCACCCGCGCGGGCGTCCCCGTGCTGACCGCGCCCGAAGGCTCGGATCCCGCCAGCCTCGCCTTTGACGCGCTGACCAAAGCCCAGGCCGACGGCGCTGACCTCTTGCTGATCGACACCGCCGGCCGCTTGCAAAACCGCCAAGACCTGATGGAGGAGCTGTCAAAGATCGTCCGCGTCATCCGCAAGAAAGACCCGACGGCCCCACACAACACCATTCTCGTGCTCGACGCCACCACCGGGCAAAATGCCATCAACCAAGTCGAAATCTTCCGCAAGATCGCTGATGTCACAGGCCTCGTTATGACCAAACTTGACGGCACGGCCAAAGGCGGTGTCCTCGTCGCCCTCGCCGACAAATTCGGCCTCCCCATCCATGCTATCGGTATCGGCGAGCAGATCGACGACCTCGCGCCGTTCGACCCCGACGATTTCGCCCGCGCCCTTGTCGGCCAACCCGACTAGGTCATCCTCTGTGTTCAAATATCCCGGGGTCCGGGGCTGGCCCCGGCGGCTGGCCCCAAGCGCAGCGTGAATAATGTCAAACTGGCTCGTCTCCATCGCAGGCACCCCTACCGGCCAGCACCTCGCTTTGGCCTTGGCACTCTTGGCCGCCGTGCTGCACGCGTTGTTTGGCGCGCTGCAAAAGGGCAAGCACGACCCTTGGCTCTCGCGCGCAGTCATTGACCTGACCTATGGCGTGATCGCAGCCCCCTTCGCTTTGTTCGTCGTGCCTTGGCCCGAGCCCCATATGTGGGCGATTTTCGCCGGGGCCTTCGTGATCCACGCGGTCTACAAACTGCTGCAAGCGATGACCTATGACCGTGGCGCTTACACGGTGGTCTACCCTGTCGTGCGCGGCACTGGCCCGCTGTTCACCGTCATCGGCGCAGGGTTGGTGTTCGGCGAAACCTACGCGCCCCTACAATGGTTCGGCGTCTGCCTCTTGGTCGCGGGCATCCTTGGCTTGGCCGTCTACAACCTGCGCCACCTGACCGCCGAACGGGATACCCTCGTCTCGGCCCTGTGGTTCGCCGCCGCCACCGGCGCGTTTGTTGCGATCTACACCACCTATGACGCTTGGGGCATCCGCGCCACGGCCGACCCGTTCACCTTCCTTGCGTGGTTCTTCATGCTCGACGGCATCTTCATCCCCGCCCTGATGACCCGCCGCATCGCTGCCCTGACCAGAACCCAAGCCATCCCGCTGTTCAAACGCGGGCTGATCGGAGCCTTCACCGCCTATTTCTCGTTCGGCTCGATCATGATTGCCACCCGGCTTGACCGCGTCGGCGAGGCGGCGGTCTTACGCGAAACCTCCACCGTGTTTGCCGCCCTGATCGGCTGGCTTGTGCTGGGCGAGAAGGTTGGCCTCGTCCGCACTGGTCTGATGGCGCTGATTGCGTTAGGAGCAGTCGTGATGGAATGGGCGGGGTGAACCAATGGCCACAACGACGACAAAACCGACAAAACTGAATCCAATGGTCAAACTGGGCCTGGAACTTGGCCCCATCGTGCTGTTCTTCGCGGGCTTCCGCTTTGTCAAAGACAAAACCTACCACATCCTTGGCGCCGATTATTCCGGCTTCATCCTGATGACCGCCGTGTTTGTGCTGCTGATCATCGCCACCACCGCGATCCTGTGGAAACTCACCGGCACGCTGTCAAAGATGCAGCTGATGACTCTGATCCTCGTCATCGTCATGGGCGGTCTGTCGGTTTGGTTGAAGGATGAACGTTTCATCAAAATGAAGCCGACCCTGCTGTATCTGGCTTTTGGCATCACCTTGGGCATCGGCCTGTTGCGCGGGCAATCCTATCTGAAGCTGGTGATGGAAGAAGCCCTGCCGCTGCACGCTGAGGGCTGGATGATCCTGACCCGCCGCCTGTGCGCCTTCTTCTTCGGCCTCGCCATCGCCAATGAACTGGTCTGGCGCACGCTGTCGACCGACGCTTGGGTGAATTTCAAAACCTTCGGCCTGACCGCCGCCCTGTTCCTGTTCTTCATCAGCCAAAGCGGCGTGCTCAGCCGCTATGCGGTGGAATCTGACGCGCCAACCGACAACACCTGACCGTTCTGCCCCCGCCACATGGTTAACTGCCGCAACTTCTCCACAATCCAGCCCAACCCCGGCCCGATTGCGGCTTGAGAAAGAACGCGGTCAACCGGGGGATGCAGAATGTTTGAAGCAACACTGGACAGCGTCGCGCAGCTTTTCCGCAGCTTTCGCCGCACCACACCGTTTCCGGTTGAAATCCTGCTGCCCGGCCTGTTGATCCTGTTCGCATGGCCCTTGCTGCGGATCTGGCTGAATGATGCCAGCACCACCTTCATGGTCGCCTTTGTGCTGGGCATGGGTCTGCGTCTGGCGATGAAATCGCGGCTGATGATCACCCGCACCCGCGCGCATGTCTCAGCCCCGGTCACCGTGGCCCTGATTATGCTCGCTGGCCCCGGCGTGCTGGCACTGCTGATCTGGTCCGCCGAGCCACTGCTCTGCCAGCGCTTCCTCAGCCTGTATTTCGTCTTCGCGGCAGCACTTTACATCATTGATGTGGTGGATGGTTCTTACGCGATCAACCGCTTCCGCTGGCCACAGCCGGAAATGCGCGGCACCGATGCTGTGCTGACGCGGGTGATGGTGATTTACAACCTCGGCATGGTCTTGGCGAATGAGGCGCTGATTCAACAGGCCTCGCAAACCACCTGGCTGCTCTACTTCGGTCTGCTGCCCTTGATTTCCAACCTGATCCGCACCGCCTTGGTGCGCACCGTGCAAGAAGGCTACGCCTCGGCTTAAACCCGCTGCGCGGGCCAAATCATTGGCCAGCGCCATCCCGCCAGCAAGCGCGACCAACGCGGATCGCGCCGCTCGGGCAATGCACTTCGCAACACCCCAAGCGGCAATGAACCGTCCAAAATCGCCCGATACAGCCCCAAAGCCCCCGGTCGCAGGTAAGGCGACCAATGACTGATCCGCGCCGGCGCTTCTGGCAAAGCATGGCCCAACCGCGCCAATGCCGCCAAACTCGCGGGCTGATCCAACTGCAGATCCAGCCAATTCGCCGGGGTTTCCCGCAGGCCCTGCCCAATCGCGGTATCCAGACCAGCGCCAGCCAACCACTCAAACAGAAAATCAAACAGATCATTCTCGCGCGTGGTGACATTGACCACCTGCACCGCGCGGCCCGCGCACGAGGCCATCGCCCGCAACGCCAGACGCCGCGTCTCCGCCGCCGCCAGCAAAATCAACCGCCGAAGATCGCCTGCCTCGGCGTAGGGCAGGGCGGCCAAAGCCACCCTTGCGCCCAAACTGTGCCCGATCACATCAAACGCCCGTCCCGGATCAAGGCATTGCACCAAGGCTGCCAGTTCCGCCAAGGCCCGCCCAGCCACGCGGGCCCGCACGCAAGCGCCCCAAAACCGACCCCGCGCGGGCCAGCCAAAGCCAATTGCCAGCGCCCGCCCGCCGCTCAGGCCCAGATGCCGCGGCCAAGAGATCGCCGTCCAATCCTGCACCGGCGGCTGCATCGAGAAGATATGGGTGTGCGGGCAATTCCCACCCCGCGCGCCGGGCGCAAAGCGATAACCGTGGATCATCACCACCACCGGAGCCCCCGCTGGCAAAGCCGCCAAGGCAGAGGCCAAAGCGACCCGGTCCACCCGCAGCCCCGCGCGGCCCACATCAACTCGGAACACCGCCTGATCCGACATGGCTAAGCCCCCTCATGACGCCAAAAGGCTGGCACAAGGCTGCAACAAAGCCATGAATGCGGGGTTACAGCAGCGTAACGGCTACTTATTCTTGCCCCAGAACTCCATCAGATCGAACTGGAACATGATCGTGGTCGGCTTCCCCCCGCTTTGCAAAAACTGCGACTCGGCCTCGACCGTCAGCCCCGGCACCGGCAGCGGCATCGTCACCCCCGCGCCCTCATCCAGCAGCTTGATCTTGTAGCCATCCAAGCCCGGCACTGGCAGCCATTTGTCCTTGATCAGCCCGAACGCCATCAACCGCGTATCGCGCACCGCCAAAATCGGCGCAATAAACGACCCCGCCACCACGATAGAACTGCTGACCATCAGCACTTTCTCGCCCGATGGGGCCGCCTTCCACTCGCCCTTCAACACCCCCCACTGCCGCTTGGCCTCATCCTGCACCAGCCCGACCTGCTTTTGCACGATCGGCAGCTTGTAAACCGCCTCCAATACGTCCTTGGCCTCGCCCGCATGGGGCGTCGCAGGCCCCGGATTCGGCGCAGTCGGTCCTGCCCCGGCAGGAAGCGGCACAAGCCATGCCGCAGGAGCCCCCGCCACCGGACCCACCACCACCGGACGCAACGTCGAAAGCTGGAACATCGGCGCCAGTTGCTCCCATTTCGGGGCCTGCATCGCCTCCATCCAGGCCCGCGCCGCCATCTTCGCCTCAATCTCGGCGATGATTGCCATGGTCTCGGGCGAAAGCGTCAGCTTGCCCGGCATCAAATTCATCGGCTTGGGCTGATAGCCATATCCTGACATCGGAATCACCTCGTGGAAAATTTTGCGATAATCCGGTCAGCCTACGCCCTTTTCACCGCAAAGCGCGCAAATTCTGCCGCCCACCGTTGACCTCTGCGGCTCACCGCGCTATCCAGCCCCCGTGGTGCTTTATTCCGAATTGCGGGCCACGTTAAACAATCCGCTAAAGAGGGTCCGGGTCAGCAGCCCCGAAGCCCTTTGGTTTCGGGGTTTTTCTTTGGACCGGAGGGTCTTCGCCATGACCAAAGACTGGAAAACGCGCACCAAACTGGTGCATGAGGGTTCGCGCCGCAGCCAATA
>JBKJTI010000067.1:0-4621 GCA_046590425.1 Cypionkella sp.
GTCAGCCGTGGCGGCTCGATCATGGCCAAGTGGTGCCTGCATCACCACCGCGAAAGCTTCCTTTACACCCATTTTGACGAAATCTGCGACATCATGCGGGCGTATGACGTCAGCTTCAGCCTGGGTGACGGGTTGCGCCCCGGTTCGGTCGCCGATGCCAACGATGCCGCGCAATTTGCCGAATTGGAAACGCTGGGAGAGTTGACGCAGATCGCTTGGGCGAAGGATTGTCAGATGATGATCGAAGGGCCGGGCCATGTGGCGATGCACAAGATCAAGGCCAATATGGACAAGCAACTGGCCACATGCGGCGAGGCTCCGTTCTATACGCTCGGGCCGCTGACCACCGATATCGCCCCCGGCTATGACCATATCACCAGCGCCATTGGTGCTGCGATGATCGGTTGGTTTGGCACCGCGATGCTGTGTTATGTCACGCCGAAAGAGCATCTGGGCCTGCCCGACCGCGCCGATGTGAAGGTGGGCGTGATCACCTACAAGATCGCCGCCCATGCCGCCGATCTGGCCAAGGGCCTGCCGGGGGCGCAGGCGCGTGATGATGCGCTGTCGCGTGCGCGGTTCGAGTTTCGCTGGGAAGATCAGTTCAACCTGTCGCTTGACCCCGAAACCGCGCGCAGCATGCATGACGAAACCCTGCCGAAAGAGGCGCACAAGACCGCGCATTTCTGTTCGATGTGCGGGCCGAAATTCTGCTCGATGCGGATCAGCCATGATATCCGCGCCGAGGCGCAGAAGGACGGCATGGCGGCGATGGCGGCCAAGTTCCGCGAGAAGGGCGAGGTTTATCTGCCTGCCGCAGAGGTCGCGGAATGATCACCATTCTTGGGGCGGGGGTCGCGGGGCTGTGCGCCGCGACCGTGTTGGCCGAACGCGGTCTGTCCGTGCAGGTGGTGGACAGCGGCCCGGAGGGTGCGGGCGCAAGCTGGCGGGCGGGGGGGATGCTGGCCCCCTTTGTCGAGGGCGAAAGTGCCCCGCCCGAGGTGGCGCGGCTGGGAGCCGTTGCCGCCGACTGGTGGGCCGCACGGGTGCCCGGCGTCGTGCGGCATGGCACGCTGGTCGTGGCCCCGGCCCGCGACCGGGCAGAACTCGACCGGTTCGCCGCCCGTACAATCGGCCACGCGCGCATCGGTCCCGACCAGATTGCAGAGCTTGAACCCGCTCTGGCGGGGCGCTTTGCCAGCGCGCTTTACTATGCGGACGAGGCGCATCTTGACCCGCGCCAGGCCTTGCGGGCGTTGGTGGATGGTTTGTGCCATCGCGGGGTGGCCATCCGGTATGACACGCATCTTGCGCCCGATCAGGCCGATATCGACTGCCGGGGCATCGCGGCGCGTGACGGCTTGCCCGGCTTGCGCGCCGTGCGGGGCGAAATGCTGCTGCTGCATTGCCCGGAGGTGGCGCTGTCGCGTCCGATCCGACTGCTGCATCCGCGCTTTCCGGTCTATGTCGTGCCGCGCGAAGGCGGGCAGTTCATGGTCGGTGCGACGATGCTGGAAAGCGATGACCCCGGCCCGATCACCCTGCGCAGCGCCAGTGAGCTGATGTCGGCAGTCTTCGCCCTGCATCCTAGCTTTGCCGAGGCGGCGATTGTCGAGATGGGCAGCGGCCTGCGCCCCGCCTTTGACGATAATGTGCCGCGCCTGACACAGGCGGGCGGGCGCTGGCATGTGAATGGCCTGTATCGCCACGGCTTTCTAACCGCCCCGGCGCTGGCCGGGCAACTGGCCGATATCCTCACCCAGTCACGACAGGAGCCCGCCCTTGCGCATTGATCTGAACGGCATCCCGGCCGAAGTCGCCGCCGCAAATCTGGCCGATGCGCTGATGGCGCTTGGCTTTGGCGGCGCGGCGCTGGCCACCGCGCTGAACGGCGGTTTCATCCCCGCCTCGGCCCGTGCCACGACCACGCTGCATGATGGCGACCGGGTCGAGGTTCTGGCCCCGATGCAAGGGGGCTGAGATGCGGCTTTATGATGTAGAAATATCGTCGCGCCTGCTGCTCGGAACGGCGCAATACCCCTCACCTCTGGTACTGACCGATGCCATTGCGGCCTCTGGCTGCGGGGTGATCACGGTATCCCTGCGCCGGGAAACCGCAAATGGCGGCGGCGCAAACGGCTTTTGGCCGCTCTTGCAGGCCACCGGCGCGCGCATTCTGCCAAACACCGCCGGTTGCCATTCGGCGCAAGAGGCGATCACCACGGCGCAGATGGCGCGCGAGGTGTTCGGCACCAACTGGATCAAGCTGGAGGTGATCGGCAACGCCGACACGCTGCAACCTGACCCCTTTGCGCTGGTCGAGGCGGCTCGAATACTTTGCGCCGATGGGTTTGCGGTGTTTCCCTACACTACCGAAGACTTGATCGTGGCCGAACGCCTGCTCGATGCGGGCTGCCGGGTGCTGATGCCATGGGGCGCGCCCATCGGGTCTGGCCGGGGGCTGCGCCACGTGGATGCGCTGACCGCGATGCGGGGGCATTTCCCCAGCGTGCCGTTGATCATTGATGCCGGGATCGGCGCGCCCAGTCAGGCAGCGCAGGCGATGGAAATGGGGTTTGATGCGGTTCTACTGAACACCGCCGTTGCCAAGGCGGGCGACCCTGTGGCCATGGGGCGCGCCTTCGGGCAGGCGGTTGCGGCGGGGCGGCTGGCGTTTGAGGCGGGGCTGATGCCGCCGCGGGATATGGCGGTGCCATCGACCCCGGTTCTTGGTATGGCCAATCTGGGGCTGGGAGGGCTGCGATGATCCTGCCCCGATTTTACCCGGTGCTGCCCGATGTCGCGATGATTGCCCGGCTGGTGCCTATGGGCGTGCGGCTGGTGCAGTTGCGGTTCAAGGGCGACAAGACGCAGGTTTCCGCGGAAATCGCGGCGGCGCTGGCCATCTGTGCCCGGCACGGCGCGCAACTGGTGGTCAATGATCACTGGCAGGCGGCGCTGGATCAGCGCGCGGACTTCATCCATCTGGGGCAAGAGGATCTTGACAGCGCCGACACCGCCGCCATTGCCCGCGCCGGGGTGCTGCTGGGGGTGTCGACCCATGATCGCGCGGAACTGGACCGGGCCCTTGCCCTGAACCCCACCTATATCGCGCTGGGTCCGGTCTGGCCGACGCTGCTGAAACAGATGCCATGGCGGCCGCAGGGGTTGGAAAAGCTGACGCGCTGGAAATCGCGGATCGGGGATATTCCGCTGGTGGCCATCGGCGGCCTTACCCTGCCGCGCCTGGCCGAAGCGTTTGCCGCCGGGGCTGATGTGGCGGCGGTGGTTACCGATCTGGTGACAGCCCCCGACCCCGAGGCGCAGACGCGCCTATGGGTTCAGGCCGCCGGGGGTGCCACATGACCCGCTATGCCCGCCAGATGCAGGTGCCGGGCATCGGGGTGGATGGGCAGGCGCGGCTGGCGGCGGCGCAGGTGCTGATCGTCGGGGCCGGGGGTCTGGGCTGCACGGTGATCCCGGCGCTTGCAGCGGCGGGGGTCGGGTGGCTGACCGTGATCGACCCTGATCGGGTGGAACTGACCAACCTCCACCGCCAGACGCTGTACACCGTCGCCGACATCGGCCAGCCCAAGGCGATTGCCGCTGCGGCCCGTGCGCGCGCGCTGAACCCCGACGGTCAGACGACCGCGATTGTTGACCGGCTCGATCCGGCCAATGCCCCCGGTCTGATTGCCGCCGCCCATCTGGTCGTGGACGCCGCCGACAGCTTTGCGGTGACCTATACCCTGTCCGATCTGTGCCTTCCGGCGGGCAGGCCGCTGATTTCGGCTTCGGTCATCGGGCGGGCGGGCTATGCGGGCGGGTTCTGCGCGGCGGCCCCCAGCTATCGCGCCGTGTTCCCTAACCTGCCCGCGCAGGCCGCCAGTTGTGCCAGTGCCGGGGTGATGGGACCAGCCGTGGCGGTGCTTGGGGCGTTGCAGGCGCAGATGGCGCTTTCGGTGCTGATCGGGCTGGAGCCGTCGCCTTTGGGCCGGATCGTCACGCTGGACATGGCAAGTTGGCGTTTTGGCGGGTTTGGATTTGATGGGGCCGCCGAGGCATCCGGTTTCGGCTTTGTCGCCGCCACACAGATCGGCAGCGAAGATACAGTGATCGACCTGCGCCCGGCTGGCACGGTGCGCACCCTGCCCCGCGCGCAAGTGGTGGCACCGGGCGATCTGGCCGATTGGCCGATCCCAATGGGCCGGGTCGTGCTGTGCTGCTCTACCGGCCTGCGGGCGTGGCGCGGCGCGCAGGTTCTGCGGGGGCGCGGGGCCACGGCTTTGGCCTTGCTGGCGGACGGGCAATGAGCGTGCTGATCATCGCGGGCCTGGACAGTTCCACCGGCGCTGGCCTTGCGCGTGACCTCGCGGTGATGGCCGATCACGGGATCGCGGCGTGGGTGGCGGCCACGGCGGTGACAGCACAGGATGCGACGGGCGGCTGCATCATTCATCCGGTGCCCGCGGCGATGGTGGCCGCCCAGATCCGCGCCGCAGGTCCAGTGCGCGCGGCCAAACTGGGGATGCTGACCAACGCCAGCATCGTCGAGGCCATTGCGGCGGCCCTGCCCAACATGCCCTTCGTGCTGGACCCGGTTCTGGCCACCAGCGCCGGG
>JBKJTI010000207.1:0-4845 GCA_046590425.1 Cypionkella sp.
GATGCGTCATTGGCACGGATCAATATGACAATCTCTCATGCCTCGCATTCTAAGTTGGGAGTATTGACTGCCCGCGACAATGCGAAACAGTGTTCAAATCCTGTCCCCGCAACCAAACTTACACGCCTTATCAAATAGATAGAACCCGACCTAAACAGTCGGGTTTCTGCTTATGAATTTTGTGTCAACGCCATGTCAACGTTTACAGAGTGGCATGGAGCCCTGCTGCGACCTCCTCAGATCACAAGCTCATAGCTCGTGCTGCGGCCACCAGCTTCCCCTTTGCGAAGAAGCCCCAGATCCAGCAATGCCGCGATGTCGCGGTTCGCGGTGTCTTGTGAGCACTTCGCGATGGTCGCCCACTTGGACGATGTCATCTTGCCCTCGAAACCGTCAAGCAGTCGGTTCAGGATCTTGATCTGGCGCTCGTTCAGCGCCAGCGCTGCGGCGCGTTCCCAGAACTGGGCCTTGGCGATAACTGCTGCCAGGACGCCATCGGCGCCGTGGATTGCCCGCCCTAGGCAGGCAAGGAACCAAGTCAGCCAATCCGTCACGCCTTTCTGGGTGCGCTCCAGCTCATCATAATAGTCTGACCGTTCGATCCGGATCTGCGCCGACATGCTGTAGAACCGTTGCGGGCTGGCCTCGGATCGCGCAAGCGCCAGATCGGCGATGGCGCGGGCGATGCGGCCGTTGCCATCCTCGAACGGGTGAATGGTCACGAACCACAGATGCGCCAGAGCCGCTTTGATCACCGGATCGGTGGTCAAAGGTGCGTTGAACCATGTCAGGAACGCGCCCATCTCCGCGCCGACCCTATTGGCCGGAGGGGCCGAGAAATGCACCCGCTCTCGGCCGACCGGTCCCGACACCACCTGCATGGGCCCCGAACTGTCGTCGCGCCAATCCCCGACGCTGATCCGTGTCATGCCGCTGCGCCCCGTAGGGAACAGGGCGGCATGCCAGCCGAACAGACGCTCCGCCGTCAAGGGTGCGGTGTAGTTCCTTGTCGCATCCAGCATCACCTCGACGATGCCCTCAACGTTGCGGTCGGTCGGGGGCAGGGCGCCGATATCGATGCCAAGGCGTCTTGCAAGCGATGAGCGGACCTGTGTGGCGTCCAGCGCCTCGCCTTCGATCTCGCTGGTCTTGAGCACATCCTGCGTGAGCGTCTGCAGCACCGCTTCTTCGCGCAGCTTGAATCCAAGGGATTCCATCCGGCCGATCAGTCGACCCTGATCGTGCCGCACTGCCGCCAGCGGTGTCGCGATGCTGCCATCGCGCCAGGTCAATGTCGGCCAGTCTGGTCTCTCCCATATGTACATCGCAAACTCCGCGCTATGTGCGGCGATTATGCATTCCTTTCGCCGCATCCGCAAGATTTTACGCCGCAGGATATGCGGAGATTGGCGCGATTATTCTCCGCATGAGGGTGTGCGCGCAGAACGGTTGGCGGTTTGCTAACGTTTGCATTGCCATAGGAAAGTGAAACCGGCACTTACGTGGTTGACCCGCCACGATCTGCCCATACCGGGCGGTCGGCCTGCAGAGCCTGTTTCAACAAAGTGAATGCTATAGTGGGGCGCAGCGAGAGTGCAGGCAACAACAGTGGGGCGGGGAACGGCCGTTCGCTGCAGTGGGCCTCAAGGACGGTTGGTGGTTCAGGCCGGAGACCAACAAAGCGCGTGATCTGCCGCCCTCCAGTGCTCATGGTAAATTATCACCAATTGTGATTTGCCATTTGACCCAATCAATCGAATCGTGAATCAGGGCAGTGTGAGGATTGTTCATCCGAGGAGCAGAACCCGTCTTGAGTTGGGGCCTTGAGCCCTGTGGAGGCCGATGGTCTCCGTCTCAATCCCGTAGCTGGCAGGGACCGCGGACGAGCGCCGCACCCGCTGGGCACGGGTGCGGCATGTTCGAGGTAAAACGTCGCTGAACTGACCTTCTTCCCGATGGGCGCCGGCACTTTCGCCGGTGGGTCAGAAGGGGAATTTCAGGATGGACAAGAAAAATCGTCACCAGCGGCGGCGCCGCCGGTCTGGCAGGAACCAAGGGTGGCTCTGGCGAGTCATTGTTCTGCTGGGCCAGGCAACATACTACGTTGTTCGTTTTTGGTTCTGGTTTTCGGACCGGGAGTGAGCGGCGACCTCGAAAATAGCCGATTGGAGGGAAAGATGTCTGATGTGAAGCGGCCGATGATCAACGACGCCCTTCGCCTGATCCGCCTATACCATGGGTTCTCGCAGACAGAGCTTGCCGAAGAGCTTGGGCTGTCGCAGTCAATGATCTCGGAGATCGAGCGCAATGCCAAGCCAGTGTCGATTGAGGTCCTTGAGCGATACAGTCAAAAGCTCGGGGTGCGGATGTCACAGCTCATGTTCTTTGCTGAGGAATTAGAAGGCGAGCCCGTGCAGAAGCGCGGTAAGCTGATCGTCGCGAACCGCGTATTGAAGCTCTTGGAGTCCTTTTCCCCGAGGGAGCCTGCTGGTGCTGCACAGTAGGAAGCCGCCCCCGTACGAGATTTATGCTCTCGAGAGGTCTCCTTTTTCCCAGCGCCCTACCCAGGGGGACGTCGCCGATCTTCTGGGCGAAACCAAAGCTGACCTCATCCGCCTAGCAAATTACAAAGACCAGTTCATCGTGCGCCGACAGGAAAACATAGGCGGCAAGGATCGGGATCTCGCATATCCGGTGTCGCGGCTTCGTGGCGTGCATGAACGCCTCAAGTTCCATCTTAACAAGGTCCAACAGCCCAGATATCTCTTCAGCCCGCGAAAGAAGCGGAGCCAGCGGGACACCGCGGCACTACATCTCGACCAAGATCAGTACCTGACCTTGGATGTGAAGCGCGCCGAGGAGGCCGCGCCTATGGAGCCTGAAGACGTTCCTTTCTGATCTGGGCGTGGCCCAGGGTTTTGCCGGTTGCGACTGGGTGGGTGCCCTGCGGTCGCAGATTTGCACAGGCAGCTCACTGCACCTCGCCGACTCTCACCCAGGACGCAGCGAAAGGCCCTTCACTGCCCTCTGCGTCGCTATCACTGCCATGGCCTCCGCTTCAGTAGGCAGCATTCCCTATCGAACTTTTCACCTGCACAGCCGCGCCTGGTCACGCATGACAGCGTAGTCGCTCAGCATCCGGACGATGACGGCACCATCTGGCAACGCTTCCACCTCGTCGGCAACTCGGGCCTGATCCGCGGCGCTGTATTCCACCACAGGTGGGCAGGGCGCCCGGGCATCAGAACCGCCCATCGCGCATGCGCTGAGCCAAAGCATCGCGATCAGCGGGACGGCGGCTGGCGCCTTCCAGCATCTGGCGTTGGACTTCATGGGTTCTCTCCGATGTTGAAAGGCGTTCTGCCAGCCGACCAGTCCGTTCACCGGCGCGGCGCAGGTTCATCAGGAACAGCGCGATGGTGAGGGCGATCAGCAGTAGGCCCAGCGCTTTGCGCGCCGGGCCGCTGGCGAGGAGGACGGTGATCTTGCCCGCGTCATCGCCGACACCTTCCCAATCCAGCACAGCGCGACGGGCCACGGACTTGGCCATTGCCAGCGCCATTTCTTCTTGGGTCGCACCCTCAGGGAGTGTTTCTACCGCCAGATCGGCGCGGGCGGACACCATCAGCGCTGTTGTATGGGGGCCGACCAGCAGGCGCAGGCCGGGCGCAAGGTCCAGCCATTCCGGCGTGGCGGTCAGGTTCAGTCGGATCATGATCAATATCCTGCAAGGGTGTTGATGAGGACGGCGGTGCACATGCGGGCGGGGCTGGTGGCCTTCGCCGCCTGCCAGTCGAAGCTGGCCTGCACGCCCTGCGGCCCGGCGATCTCGATGCGTGGGATCGGCAGATAGACGGCATGCGCTGTGAACGTGAAGCTGGCATTGGCCCCGAGGCTGTAGACGAACTCCAACTCGCAGGGGCTGCCATCGATGGCTTGGGTCACCAGCGTGCTGTCCGAAAACCGCACCTCGATCCGACCGGTCAGGGCCGCCATGGTCGGGTCGGCGCCATCGATGCGGCCATCGCCGCGGATGGTCTCGATCCGGTCGAGGTTGTTGGAATAGGTGATCTCAGCGGAGACGACATTGCCCAAGCTGCTGCCATTGCGCTTCACCGTGCCGTTGAAATGGCCGAAGCGCTGCAGGCCCAGCGCAGTCGGTGTTCCAGCAGCCGTCGCAGCGGCGATGGTTTCCCCTTGCGCCACCAGCCGGGCAGTCGCTGTCAGCAGCCCGGATCGCTGCATCTGCCATGACAACTGATCCAGCGCGCAGCCGGAATACATGGCGAACCGCGGCACATCGGGCATGGCGGTCTCGATGGCCATACTTGGCAGGGTCCAGTTGCCCGACTGGAATGTGTGGGTCTTGGGCGTGGTGCCGGTCGTGACCGGTTGACCGAGGGCCGCCTTCAGCCAGAACCCGAAAGCCTCGACATCAATAGGGATCACCACCTCGCCATCCGCAGTGACCGCATCCTTGATCGGGGCCAAGGGATCGCGTCCATAGCCCAGCAGTTCGGATTCCAGCAGCGGTTGCTCCGACCCGAGCGTCGTCCGGGCAAAGGGCATCAACCGGAATCTCCCGCCCTGTAATGCGCGGACCCATTCCGGACAGAAACGCCAGCGCCTTGGCCGGGTCGACCATCAGGGGCGTGTTGAACGCGCGCTGGGCGATTTGCGCGTGGTGCATCATGCGCCCTCCTTGGGGTCGGGTTTTTCATCGGCGGTGTCGGCCCCGCAGCGCCGTGTCAGGCGCCCTATGCGACTGGTATCGCACCATCTTCCGGTCCGCCCCAGCAATCTGGCACGCCCGCCGTTCCGACAGTCCGAGATGGGCCTTCAGAT
>JBKJTI010000340.1:0-24640 GCA_046590425.1 Cypionkella sp.
TCTCGTTGAACCTCGGGATCTTCTTCAGATCAACCTTATGTTTTACCTTGATTTTCTTCAGCACCGCGCCCATGCCCTCGTCGAATTTCTCGGTGAAGAAAATCTTGTCATAGCGCCCGCCGTTGACGATATAGGTCGAGACATGCCCCGCCATCGCTGACCAGTGAATGTCCGGCTCCATCGGCTTTTTGAACCGGATGCTGTCGCGCGCAAACAGCAAAAACCGCCGGAAGCTTTCGATCTGATCGAACTCACCCTGCCCATCGTCACCGCCGACCTGCACGCCGTATTTCTGCACCAGCAGCGGCACCAGATTGCCGCGATAGCGCTTGCCGTTGCGTTGAATCCCGCAAATCTTATCGAAAAACGACGACAGAATCCGGGTGTAAGGGTTGCGAACACAGGTAAAGGCGTAGGACTTATGCGTCTTGACGTTGCGCTCAATCAGCGGCTGGCTCGCCTCAATAGCCCATTTGTGCATGCCCCCCGTCGCATCATGGATATCGCCATCGAAAAACTTGCCATGATCCGAGTAAAACATGATCTGCCCGATGGTCGAGCACGCGCATTTCGGCACCACCCGGTAGACCACCGATTCCGACTCTGTCATCCAAGTTCCGGGGAAACCCATCCGCACTCTCCCAAACGTCCGCGCCTTAAGCCGCACAAACTCAATCCAGCACAAAAAAGCAAACAAACTCTGTCTTTTCAATGTGTCTTCAAGGTATTCAGGGAAACAATGACGCGTTCAAGGGTTTAATGTTCACCAAATGGCCAGAATCGCCTACATCCTGCTTTGCCACAAGGATCCTGAGGGGATCATCGCTCAGGCCCAGCGGCTGACAGCGGTGGGAGATTATGTTGCCATACACTTCGATGGCCGCGCCAAGCCTTCGGATTTCGACAAAATCCGCTCGGTGCTGACTGCAAACCCCAACGTCACCTTCACCAAACGCCGCGCAAAATGCGGCTGGGGCGAATGGTCGCTGGTTGAGGCCACCCTGATGGCCGTCGAAGCTGCGGTCGATGCCTTCCCCCGCGCCACCCACTTTTACATGCTGTCCGGCGATTGCATGCCGATCAAATCCGCCGAATTCGCGCACAAATTCCTCGACCGCGAGGAAGTCGACTACATTGAAAGTTTCGACTTCTTCAACTCTGACTGGATCAAGACCGGCATCAAGGAAGAACGCCTGATCTACCGTCACTTCTTCAATGAGCGCACCCACAAGGCGCTGTTTTACGCCTCGATGAAATGGCAAGACAAGCTCGGCCTGACTCGCCACGTCCCCGCCGACATCGCCATGCAGATCGGCAGCCAATGGTGGTGCTTGCGTCGCCGCACCGTGGAATCCGTTCTGGAGTTCACCAAGAAACGCCGCGACGTGATGCGGTTTTTCCGCACAACCTGGATTCCCGACGAGACGTTCTTTCAAACTATCGTCCGGCATCTGATCCCGGAACACGAACTCCGCACCCGCACGCTGACCTTCCTGATGTTCACCGATTACGGCATGCCGGTGACGTTTTATAACGACAATTACGACCTTCTGATCAGCCAAGATTATCTGTTCGCCCGCAAAATCAGCCCCGACGCTGCCGATCTGAAAGACCGCCTCGGCAAGCTTTACGCCGCCAAAGGCGTGCGTTTTGCGATCTCGAACGAAGGCCGCAGCCTGTTCAAATTCATCTCGGGCCGGGGCCGGGTGGGCCGCCGTTTTGCGCCGCGGTTCTGGGAAACCGAAAGTTCGCTGGGCCGCCACCGCACCCTGATGATGGTCACCTGCAAGAAATGGCATGTCGCCAAACGCTTGGTCGAACGGGTGCGCCAAGTCACCAACCTGCCCGCGCTCGATTATCTGTTCAATGAGGCCTCGACCCCGCTGCCCGATCTGGGCGGCATCCAATCCACCTTGGAAAAGCGCACCCGCCACCGCCGCGCCCTGATGCGGGTGTTGTTCGATTATTGGCAAACCGATCAGCTGGTGATCTGCATCGACCCCGCCAATGTCGATCTTATGCAGGATTTCTACAACGACAAGGCCAAGGTCCGCCTGTTGGAAATCGAGTGCGACTTCACTGATGACTACCTGATCGGCCATGCCATCCGCGTCGGCCTCGCCTCTGACTCCACCCCCAAAGACACCATCGAGCGCCTGCTGCCCACCATCCGGTATGATGTGAAGTTCGAAGGCGACCGCATCCGTGACGCCGGATTCCCCAACCTGCTGCGGGTCCGCCAAAGTGCCAGCATTGACGAAAACACCGTGCCTCTGGCCGAATTCCTTGATATCTCGCCCGAGAAGGCGCGCGAAATCGCCGCCACAGCTTATCTGTTCGTGGATTGACCGATGACCTATGCCTATGACCCGCAAAACATCTTCGCGCGCATCTTGCGTGGCGAAATTCCCAACAAGACCGTTCTGGAATCCGAGCATAGCTTGGCCTTCCACGACATCGCCCCGCATGCCCCGGTGCATGTGTTGGTGATCCCGAAAGGCCCCTACGCGACGTTTGATCACTTCGCAGCCGAAGCCTCGGCCGAGGAAATCCTCGATTTCCACCGCGCCTGCGCCAAGGTCTGCGAAATCGTCGGCGTCGCCCCCGGTCAAGGCTACCGCGCCATCACCAATGCAGGACCGCATGGTATGCAGGAAGTGCCGCATTACCACCTGCACATCCTGGGCGGCAGAGTGATGGGGCCGCTGATCCAGCGTTAAAGCGGCTTGCGTCTCATACCGATCATCAAAAGCTCTCTCCGGGTGCACGCAGATCAAGCCTAACGCCAATGCGTTAACCGCAGGTTTCGGGTCGCCTGACACCTCATCGCGGCGCTATCTGGGCCAACCTTAACCCGGAGGCTCCCATGATCCGCTTCACCGCCATCCCCACCGAAACCGCCCGCGCCTACCAAGCCGGCGGCTCCGACGCCAACGGCCAAAAACCCGAGCACCATATCTCTGATGGCGCAGGCAATCCCTGCCGTCATTGCCTGCAAATGATCCCCGAAGGCGCAGGCATGCTGATCCTCGCTCACCGCCCCTTCCCCTCAGCCCAGCCCTACGCCGAACTCGGACCGGTCTTCCTCTGCGCCGATGCTTGCGCAGCGGGTGGCGGCGCCGATATCCCCGAAATCCTCGCCTCCCCCGACTACATCATCCGGGGCTATTCCGCCGAGAACCGCATCGTCTATGGCACCGGCGCTGTCGTCCCAACAGCGACGATCCCCGCCGAGGCCGAAACCCGCCTGACCGACCCGCGCATCACCTATGTCCACATCAGATCGGCCCGCAACAACTGTTACCAACTCCGCATTGATCGGGCGTAACGTAGGGCGATCTAAGGCCTTCCGGCTCCGCATACCCCGCGCGCCGGCTTCCCCACGCGGCCCCGGTCTTGAGCCGGGGCCGCTTGCATCATCGCGCGTCCCAGTCCTTCAAAAACCGCTTCGGCGCGGCATTCCGCCACTGCTGCAGCAACCGCGCCCGCGCCCAGCTCGGATCAATGCAGCCTCCCCGCACCAAAACCAGATTGTAGGGCGCGTAATGCGGATGCAGAAAGAACGTCTCCGGATCCGCCGCCATCAGCATTTCCCTCTCATCGCGGCTGGCTTTGAACACCGCCGCATCCTCATAATAAGACCAATAGCACCACATCTTGCCAAAAGCCTTCAACGCCTCATGCCCCCAAGGCATAGCCAACGTGATCTCGGGCAAGTCCATGCCCAAAGCAAAAGCCTTCAATTCTACCCAGCTGTGGATCACCTCGGTCATCCTCTGTGCTTAAATATCCTCGGGGTCTGGGGGGGCGAGCCCCCAGCCTTCGCCCTAATGCGCCGCGGCCCAAGTCGCCCCCATGCCCGCCTCGACCGTCAACGGCACCTTCAGCTGCACCGCCGGATGCGAGGCCCCCTCCATCACATCCTTCGCCACCTTGATCAGCGCCTCGGCAGCGGCTTCCTCGACCTCGAACAGCAATTCGTCATGCACCTGCAACAGCATCTTCGCGGGCAAGCCTTCAATCGCTGCGGGCATCCGGATCATCGCCCGACGGATCACATCCGCCGCAGTGCCCTGAATAGGCGCGTTGATCGCCGCCCGTTTGGCAAACCCCGCCCCCGGCCCCTTGGCGTTGATCTCGGGTGTGTGGATTTTCCGACCAAACAGGGTTTGCACAAAGCCGTTCTTCTGCGCGAAGGCGACGGTATCGGACATATACTCCTTGATCCCCGGAAACCGCTCAAAATACCGGTCAATGAACCCCTGCGCCTCGGCGCGGGGTATCCGCAAATTCCGCGCCAGACCGAACCCCGAAATGCCGTATATCACCCCAAAGTTGATCGCTTTCGCCCGCCGCCGGATATCAGAGGTCATCTCTGCAAGCGGCACGTTGAACATCTCACTCGCCGTCAAAGCGTGAATATCAATGCCATCCCTGAACGCCTGCTGCAGCGAAGCGATATCCGCCACATGCGCCAAAATCCGCAGCTCGATCTGGCTGTAGTCCAGTGACACCAACACCTTGCCCTTCGGCGCCACAAACGCCTCGCGGATACGCCGCCCCTCCTCAGACCTGATCGGAATGTTCTGCAAATTCGGATCGGTTGAGGCCAAGCGCCCGGTCACCGCCCCAGTGATCGAATACGAGGTGTGCACCCGGCCGGTTTCCGCATTGATATGATCCTGCAGCGCATCGGTGTAGGTCGATTTCAGCTTCGCCAACTGCCGCCAATCCAACACCAGGCCCGGCAACTTATGCTCAGTCGCCAGATCCTCCAGCACATCCGCGCCGGTGGCATAGGCCCCGGTCTTGCCCTTCTCGCCCCCCGGCAGACCCAGCTTATCGAACAGGATCTCACCCAACTGCTTGGGGGAGCCCACATTAAACGGCTGCCCCGCCACCGCTTGGATCTCCGCCTCCAGCCCCGCCATCTTCTGCGCGAAGGCGTTCGACATGCGGCTGAGAGTATCGCGGTCCACCTGAACCCCAGCCATCTCCATCCGCGCCAACACCGGCACCAACGGCCGCTCCAGTGTCTCGTACACCGTCGTTACCCGCGCGCGGTGCAGTTGCGGCTTGAACAACGCCCACAGCCGCAAGGTCACATCCGCATCTTCAGCCGCGTATTTCACCGCATCGTCGACGCCAACCCGATCAAACGTCACCTGCGCCTTGCCCGCGCCCAGCAAGCTTTTGATCGGAATACAGACATGCCCCAGATACTTTTCAGCCAAAGCGTTCATGCCATGCCCGTTCAGCCCCGCCTGCATCGCCGAAGACATCAGCATCGTATCGTCAAACGGGCCAACCTCCACCCCGTAACGCTTGAACATCTTCCAGTCATATTTCATGTTCTGGCCAATTTTCAAAATCGCAGGATCCTCCAGCACTGGCTTTAACGCCGCCAGCACCGCCTCCAACTCCAACTGCCCCGGAACCAGTTCCGACGAACCAAACAGATCACCGCCGCCCTGCTTATGCCCCAGCGGAATATAGGCGGCCTTCCCGGCTTCAACGCACAGAGAAATCCCCACCAGCTCCGCCCGCATTTCGTTCAGAGAGGTGGTCTCGGTGTCCACCGCCACATACCCCACATCGACAATCCGCGCGATCCAGGTCTGCAGCGCAGCCATCGTGTCGATCTTCTCATACAGGGCTACGTCGAACGGTACCGCAGGCGCTTCCGTCGCATTCTCGGCATCATTCACCGCAGCCAAGGCCAAGCCATCATCCACTGCGGGTGCTGCGATCTTCAGCCGCTCTGCCACGCGCTTGGTCAGAGTCGAAAACTCCATCTCGCGCAGAAAGGCCATCACCACATCCGGCTCGGGCGAGGCCAGTTCCAGATCATCCAGCAGGCCTTCCAGCGGCATATGCGCATCCAGCGTCACCAGGCGCTTGGAGATGCGGATCAATTCTGCATTCTCCACCAAAGCCTCGCGCCGCTTGGGTTGCTTGATCTCGCCCGCACGCTCCAGCAGGGTTTCCAGATCGCCATATTCCTGAATAAGCAAAGCCGCCGTTTTCAGGCCAATGCCCGGCGCGCCCGGCACGTTATCCACCGAATCCCCGGCCAGAGCCTGCACATCCACCACCCGATTGGGGGCGACGCCGAACTTCTCGAACACTTCGTCGATGCCAAGCCGCTTGTTCTTCATCGGGTCCAGCATATCAACGCCGTCACCCACCAACTGCATCAGGTCTTTGTCAGAGGAGATGATCGTCACCGACCCGCCCGCCTCGCGCGCCCGCCGTGCCAAAGTGGCGATAATGTCGTCGGCCTCATACCCATCCTGCTCGATGCAGGCGACGTTAAACGCCTTGGTGGCCTTGCGGGTATAGGCAAACTGCGGCCGCAGATCTTCCGGCAATTCCGGGCGATTGGCTTTGTACTTGTCATAGATTTCATTGCGGAAGGTGATCGAGCCTGCATCGAAAATCACCGCCAGATGCGTGGGTGCGGTTTCCTTGCGGGTCGCTGTCAACTCGCCCCAAAGCAGGTTGCAAAACCCCGCCACCGCTCCCACTGGCATGCCATCCGACTTGCGCGTCAAGGGTGGCAGAGCGTGATAGGCCCGGAAAATAAACGCCGAGCCGTCGATCAGATGCAGGTGATTGCCCTTGCCGAATGCCATGATCTGCCCGCCCCTTTTTCCGCTACAGGGCGCAGTATTGCCACGAACGGGCTTGGCGTTCTAGCCTTGATGCCAGCGCAAAGACAGTTCCACCGCCTGCGGCGTCGGCGTCCAAATCCCAAACGGCACCCCCGCCGCGCGCAGGGTCTCGCCCACCCAGGCATTGCAGGGATACAGCAGGCTGAAATCGCCCTTCGCCGCAAAAAACGCGTCGTGATCATTGAAATGTGCCGTCAGTGGCAACGGAGCCCCGGTCTGATCCCTCTGGAAATCCGCCTCTAGACTGGTCAGCAGCGCCTGATATTGCGCATCCGACAGGGTGAAATAGCTGATCCCCTCAACCCCGCTGACATCCCCCGCCACGTCCAGATGCAGCACGGCTTTATCGCCAGTCATCGCCGTCCAAACCGCCCCCGGCTTCATATCGGCGTAGCTGCCAGCACTGGTGTAAAACGCCTCTGATCCCCAGCCGACCAGCAACCACTCGGCTTGCGGCGCATCGACAGGCACGCCCGCGCCTGCGGCAAAGCCATAACGTGCGCGCAACTCAGGCGACATCGGCAGTAGAAAGTCATAGTGAAGCGGCGCGCGGGCAAGCCCGATCAGCACATCGGTGCCGGGGGACAAATCTGTGCTGCTACCGGGGATCACCGCGCCAACAAATCCGGCAGCGAAATAGAGCAGCGGCAGGCAGATGATAGCGGTGATCGCCCGCAACAAAATCCGGGCGCGCAACCGTTTAGGCCTCAGTGATCGTCATGCGCATGGGCGCGGTCGATCTCGAACCGTTTGTCGCAATAACCACATTCGACAAACCCAGTCTCCTCGGGGATGGTTAGCCACACGCGCGGATGGCCCAAAGCCGCCTCACCGCCATCGCAAGCGATCTTCCAATGGGTGACAATCTGGGTTTCCGGGGCGTTGATCGACATATTGGCGTCCTTGGCTGGGGTCGCGGCCATTGTAACCGCAACCGCCCCACGGGCAAGAGGCGCTGCGGGTGAAATCGCGCAAGCGCTCCGCGGGGAGTACTTAAGCCAAGATGAAACTGCCAAATTTCACATTGGCTTAAATATCCCCGCCGGAGGCTTCAACATTTGAACCGGTGCGCGTTAACAAACAATTAACCATACCCTGTTTGCCTTAATGTTTCCCTTAGAAAACAATGGTCCCGAGTTGGGACCACCCCCGAAACCCGCTTCGGCACCTCTCCGCCAAGTGAACGCGAGGGGGGTGCAGCCGCGCCTCTGATGCCATATATAGAAGTCATGAAACCTCTTCGCACCCTCCTCGCCCCGCTCGCCCTGATCCTTCTGGCTGTGCCCGCTTGGGCCGATAAAATCCCGTTGAACGATCTGTCCGCCTATCTCAACAGCCTGACTTCGGTGGAAACTCCCTTTACCCAGGTCAACGCCGACGGCTCGATCGCGACGGGAAAGCTGATCATCAAACGCCCCGGCCGGGTTCGGTTTGAATACGCGCCACCAAACAAATCCTTGGTGCTGGCCTCCAGCGGCAACGTCGCGATCTTCGATGCGAAGTCAAACCAAGCGCCTGAACAGTACCCGCTGAAGCGTACGCCCCTGAACCTGATCCTCGCCGCCAACGTCAATCTTGGCAGCGCCAAAACCGTCGTCGCCCATACCGAGGACAAGAACGCCACCCAAGTCGTGGCGCAAGATCCGCAGCATCCCGAATACGGCCAGATCGCACTGGTGTTCACAGCCAAGCCCATCACCTTGCGGCAATGGGTGATCACCGATGATCTCGGCCAGCAAACCACGGTGATCCTGGGCGATCTGAAAACCGGCGGCAATTACAGCGCCAGCCTGTTCAACATCACCGACGAGATCGAACGCCGCGGCGGGCGCTAACGGCGGCAATAGCTCAGCTGTTCCTGATACATCGTCGCCCGCCGCCCAATCGCGGCGGCGACATCGACCAGCCAAGGCTTGTCCAGATAGGATTGCTTGGCGTAGCCCGTGCGCCCCTCATGATACGCCAGATACTGCGCTTCGGCGTCGGCCAGCGATATCCCCAGCTTCTGGTTGCTCTGGCTCATATACCAGCCCATGAAATCCGTCGCATCGCCGATCCGGTCGCGCTTGGCACCCCGGCGGCGCTGTTCCTTTTGGTATTCTTCCCAAGTGCCATCCAGCGCCTGACTGTAGCCATAGGCCGAGGATTGCCGCCCCATCGGGATCACCCCCAGCGCATATTGGTGCGGGGTGCGCGCATTGCCGATGAACTTCGATTCCTGATAAATCGCCGCCATCTGCACATGCACCGGCACGCCCCATTTCCGCTCGGTCGCCCGCATGGCGCTGAAATACGCCGGACGCTGCCGCACAATCGCGCAGGCGTCATCCATATTGTTCGGCGCCGATGAGTTTCCACCCCCGCAAGATGCAAGGGCCAACAACAGGATCGACGCACGGAGAGTTCTGCTCATTTGCCCCTCGCGTTTTTGTTTTGTCGAAAGGATACGAGAAAATCCACGCAGATGAAATGGGCATGTCTGCGTTTTCACATGACAATCCCGTGCGAAACCCGGTTTCGGCGGATTTTCGGATCGGCGAGATGCAGCCAGACTAGGCCGCAGCCCAACACAGACTGTTTCCCCCACAGCGCGCCTGTGGAATAGACACCGCCCGCGCAACGGATTACTAACCCTATATGGGAGCACATATGCTATGCTGAGAACTGCGGCCAAATATCACATCGGTCAGGTGCTTCGTCATCGCAAGCACCCATTTCGCGGTGTGGTGTTCGATGTGGATGCGATGTTTTCGAACACCGAGGAATGGTATCACGCGATTCCGGAAGACGCCCGCCCCTCGCGCAATCAGCCGTTTTATCACCTGCTGGCCGAGAATGATCAAAGCTACTATGTCGCCTATGTCTCCGAGCAAAATCTTGTGCCGGATGAGACGGGTGAGCCGATAACTCATCCCGATCTGCCCGATCTGTTCGGCGATTTTGAGAATGGCCGCTATCCGCTGCAATTCCAGCTGAATTAATTGCCCTCTATCCGCTGCCGCTTACCGATCAGTAACCTCTTGGCGCTAACCTGACCCCAGTTTTCCAACAAAGGGGCCAAGCAGATGCAGCTTGTGGCAGAACAACGTGGCGAAATGATTGTGGTCAGCGCTTTGGGCGACCGTATCGACGCCGCAGGGGCGATCCAGTTCAAAGACCGGATGCGCGAGTTAACCCAAGCGCCGTCGCTGCGGGTGGTTTTGGATATGTCGCGGGTGGCATTTCTGGACAGCAGCGGTCTGGGCGCGGTGGTTGCGGTGATGAAGGCTTTGGGGCCGGATCGGAAACTGGAACTCTCGGGTCTGACCGCCACGGTGCAAAAGGTTTTCCGGCTGACCCGGATGGACAGTATTTTCACCATCCACGATCAACTTCCCGACGGTTTGCGGCCGATGGATGCCAAAGCAGTCGAATTCTCCTCCAGCACCCGCCTGACGATTCCGGGCCGACAGGCTGGCGTGCGCGATGGCTTGCGCGCGCTGCTCGACACGCTTTTGCTGCGCAGCCTGCCCGAAGACGGTCGCGGCACCGCTGAAATCGTACTGGCAGAGGCGTTGAACAACATCGTTGAACATGCTTATGCCCATCATGATGGTGAAATCGAAATCTCGCTGCAACTGCGGCAGCACGAATTACTGTGCCTGATCTCCGACACGGGCGTGCCGATGCCCGGTGGGCAACTGCCTGCAGGTGTGCTCGCTCCTCTGGGGGATTTTGCTGATCTGCCCGAAGGCGGGTTCGGCTGGCATTTGATTCGAAGCCTCTCAAAAGACCTCATCTATCGTCGCGAAGCCGGGCGCAACCTGCTCAGTTTCCGCTTAGACACGCAACAATCGCCTGCCTAATGTGCGATTGTTGCAAATTCGTCAGAACTGCCGCCTGTTTGCCAAAATTTCCCCCTAATACAGCCGCCGATAATGCCGATATTGGACCTGTAGCTGCATAAAGCTTCCCTCGGCGCTGCGGACAATGCCCCCGCCCAGTTCGTGGCGTCGAGGTTCATCTCTCTCTTGGAAGTCCTGCAACAACTCCCTAGGCTTGTGGCCAACAGGAGGGTTTTTCTATGCGCGACTTTCAGGCTCCGGGCCGCTCGGCGACCTATGCCAGCAATGGCATCTGCGCCACTTCGCATCCCTTGGCCGCCAAAGTCGCGGTTGAGGTGCTAGAGGCCGGCGGCAACGCGGTGGATGCCGCCATCGCAGGTGCTATTTTGCTGGGGATATGCGAGCCGCAGATGACGGGTATCGGCGGCGATTGCTTTGCCCTGATCAAGCCCGCTGGCGAAGAGCGCGTTGTTGCGCTGAACGGCTCGGGCCGCGCACCCAAGGCGTATTCGGCGCAAGCGATGCGCGACCGTGGTTTGGATGCCGTGCCCCTGCGCGGCGTCGATCCGGTGACGGTGCCGGGCGCGATGGATGCGTTTTGTCATCTGTCCACCGATTGGGGAAAACTAGGCCTCGACCGGGTCTTGGCGCCTGCGATTCGTTATGCAGATGAGGGCGTTCCGGTTGCCCCTCGCGTGGCGTTCGACTGGGCGGCGGATGGCCCAGAACTCAGCGGTGATGCCCGCAAGTTCTATCTGCTGGATGGTAAAATCCCGCAAATCGGCCAAATGTTCCGCGCGCCTGGCCAAGCTGAAGTGCTGCGCCGGGTTGCGCGCGAAGGTCGCGCTGGATTCTATGAAGGCGAAGTCGCTGAAGACATGGTCACTTCGCTGCAAGCCATGGGTGGCCTGCACACGCTGGAAGATTTCGCAGCCACCGCCTGCGCTTACACCGACCCCATCTCGGGCGCGTATAAGGGTGTCGAACTGGTCGAGCATCCGCCAAACGGCCAGGGTGCCACCGCGATCCTGATGCTGAACATCCTCAAGCACTTCGACCTTGCCGCGATGGATCCGTTCGGCACCCCGCGCGCGCATATCGAGGCCGAGGCCGCCAAGCTGGCCTACGATGCCCGCAACCGCTTCATCGCCGAGGCCACCCCCCGGCTGGATCATATGCTGTCGCCGCAAACCGCCACCAAACTCGCGGCACTGATCGACCCCAAACGCGCGAAGGCGGCGGCGGATCCGCTGACCGAGGCCGTGCACAAAGACACCATTTACATCACGGTGGTGGATCGCGACCGCATGGCAGTGTCGTTGATTTATTCGATCTTCTGGGGCTTTGGCGCGGGTATCGCCTCGCAGAAATTCGGCATCAACTTCCAGAATCGCGGGGCGGGATTCAGCCTGCAAGCCGGCCATCCGAATGAAGCAGGCGGCGGCAAGCGGCCAATGCACACGATCATTCCGGGCATGTTGCGCAAAAATGGCAAGGTTATCATGCCGTTTGGCGTAATGGGCGGGGCCTATCAGCCCTGTGGTCACGCGCGGTTTGTGACAAACTTGGTCGATTACGGCTTGCAAGCCCAAGCCGCCATCGATGCGCCGCGCTGTTTCTCCGGGGCTGAAGGCATGCTGGTGGAAAGCGGTTACGCGCCGCAAGTCCGTGCCGAACTGGCGCAGATGGGGCATCAGGTGTCGCTGTCGCCCGAGCCGATTGGCGGCGCGCAAAGCATTCTGATCGACGACACCGGCATCCTGATCGGCGCGTCTGACCCGCGCAAAGACGGCTGCGCTTTGGGATATTGATATGCAAAACATCACCGACAGCATCCGCGCGCTGACGCATGGCGAAACCGATACTGTGGCACTGATGGCCACCGTGGCCTGTGAGCTGCACCACGCCCACCCCTTCGCCGATTGGACGGGCTTTTATCGGGTAACCGAGCCTAACCTATTGAAAATTGGCCCCTATCAGGGCGGCCACGGATGCCTTGTCATCCCGTTTTCGCGCGGCGTTTGCGGCGCTTGCGCCCGTACAGGCCAAGTGCAGAACGTACCGGATGTCGATGGCTTCCCCGGTCATATCGCCTGCGCGACTTCGACAAAATCCGAACTGGTGCTGCCTGTGTGGAACGGCGCGGGCAAGTTGCTGGGCGTGCTCGACATAGACAGCGACACCCCCGCCGCCTTCACCAAGGCTGATGAGGATTGGCTGGTGCCGTTGCTGGCCGAAGTGTTCCGGGGCGCTGAATGAAGGGCGGCTGTCTGTGCGGTCAGGTGCGGTTTGAAGCCGACGCGCCGTTACGCGACGTGTTTGCCTGCCATTGTTCGCAATGCCGCAAGACGTCGGGGCATTTCTGGGCCGCCACTTCGGTGCCGCTTGATCGCTTCCGGCTGACCGAGACCGCTGGCCTGCGCTGGTTCCAATCATCTGCCCAAGCCCGGCGCGGATTTTGCGAGAATTGCGGCTCCAGCCTGTTCTGGGAACCTGTGGACGAATCGCGCATCAGCATCGCCGCAGGCGCGCTGGAGGGCGAAACCGGGCTCTCCATAACCCAGCACTGGTGCGTTGAGGACAAGGGTGATTATTACGATATTACAACATCTTAATCAGGTGCACCCATGTGGGATATCCTCAACGGCATCGGCCTGCATAATCTGCTCGCCTTCATCGGCGGCGGCTTGGTGGTGAACCTTATACCGGGTCAGGATGTGTTCTTCGCCACCGCTTCGGGCATCCAAGGCGGGCCGCGTGCGGGCGTGATGGCGGGTCTTGGCGTCGGTCTTGGCGCATTGTGGCATGTGGCGTTATCCGCGCTTGGCCTCTCAGCGCTGATCGCCGCCAACCCGGGGGCATTAATTGCCATCAAATACGCAGGTGCCGCCTATCTGCTTTATATCGCTTGGAAATCCTGGCGCGACAGCGGTGATATTGCCCCCGGCAAAGGCCAACGCACTGGCTGGGCAGCCTTCCGCAAGGGTGCCTTGACCAACATGCTGAACCCCAAGCCGATCCTGTTCATGCTGGCCTTCCTGCCGCAATTCGTAAACCCCGCCCTTGGCCCGGTCTGGATGCAGATCCTGCTGCTCGGGACGATCTTTGGCATCACCGGCACGATGATCACCGTCGGTTATGGCTATTTGGCAGGGCGCGCGGGCCATGCTATTGGCGCACGCATGGCCTGTTGAACAAGGTCGCAGCAGTACTTTTCGCGGGTCTGGCGGCCCGGTTGATCACGGAGTGAATGATGCAGATTACCCTTCTCGATGGCGGCATGGGCCAGGAATTGGTCGCGCGCTCGGGTGATGAACGGACGCCGCTCTGGGCCACCCGCGTGATGATCGACCATCCCGGTTTGGTGAAAGCCATCCACGACGATTACTTCGCCGCCGGCGCTTCGGTGGCCACCACCAACACATATAACATCCTGCATGACCGGCTGGAGGGTGTTGGGCTGGATTCGCTCTATCACGCCTTGCATCTGCGGGCTTTGATGGAAGCACATGAGGCGAAAGCGCAAGCCGGGCGCGGGATGATCGCCGGTTCTATGGGACCATTGGGCGAATCCTATCGCCCTGATCTGACGCCGCCCGTCTCGATCTCTGCCCCGCTCTACGCCGAGAAAGCCCGTATCTTGGCCCCGCATGTCGATGTCATCCTGCTGGAAACCATGTCCTCGCTGGACCTAGCACGCGGAGCGCTGCAGGGCGCACAGGCCGCAGGGCTTCCGGTCTGGCTTTCGGTCTCGGTGCATGATCGCGACGGCAGTCGCCTGCGCTCGGGTGAGCCGATTGCTGGCCTGCATGATCTGATTGCCGAACACCCCACTGCCGCAGTGCTGGCAAATTGCTCGATGCCCGAGGCGATGCTGGCCGCCCTGCGCGAACTTTCCACCATGGGCCTGCCCTTCGGGGCCTATGCCAATGGCTTCAGCGAAATCTCCAGCCTGCCGCTGCCCGATGCCGTTGCCGCACCCGATTACACCCACCGCCACGACCTTTCGCCCGAGAAATACACTGCTTTCGTGATGGAATGGATCGCCCTTGGGGCCAGCATCGTCGGCGGCTGCTGCGAGGTTGGCCCCGCCCATATCCGCCACCTTGCCGCCAGCCTGAAAGCCGTAGGCCACAGTATCGTATGATCCCGGATTTTATCTATAAGCCACCCGACGTGCCGATGGATATCCTGTATCAAGATGCGCAAATTATCGTGGTAAACAAACCTGCGGGCCTGCTGTCGGTGCCGGGCAAGCTGGAAGGGCGCGAGGATTGCCTGACCTCACGCCTGCAAGCAGCGCATTGGGATACTTTGCTGGTGCATCGGCTGGATTGTGACACCTCTGGCGTGATGATTTTTGCCCGCACCAAACAAGCACAGGGCTTTCTGGGACAGGAATTTGAAAAGCGGCGCGCCAAGAAAACCTATATCGCAGAAGTTTACGGCTTGTTAACGCCGGATCACGGCCATATCGACCTGCCGCTTTGCGCCGATTGGCCGAACCGTCCGCGCCAGATGGTCGATCACACCAACGGCCGCCCTGCGCAGACCGATTGGCAGGTGATATCGCGCAGCCCGAATACCACTCGCGTCCGCCTGTTTCCCCTCACCGGGCGCAGCCATCAGTTGCGCGTGCATATGCTGGCGCAGGGTTGCCCGATCTTGGGTGATCCGATCTATGCCACGGGAAAGGCTCGCGAATTTCCGCGCATGATGCTTCACGCCGAATCCCTGTCGCTGCACCATCCCGAGACCAAAGCCTGGGTCAACTTCAGTGCACCAATGCCGTTTTAGTGTGACAAGACTTTGTGACATTCCGGCGTTAACCTGACGGAAATTTATTGGGCGTTAGATGGCGGTCAAAAAGGCTGCCCAAAGGATCATGATGCACTTTCTGCGCTATCCGTTCGAGCCGCGCTATTCTGTAATGACTCTGTGTGTCGTGCTCGCCGTGATCTTTGCCGGGCTCAGCCAGCGCTGGCTGGCCTATGCCGATGTGCTGGAACTGCTGACCGTGGCAATGCTGGGGCTGGTGGCTTTGGGCATCTATGATCTGCGGCAAACCCGCCACGCCATCCTGCGCAATTATCCGATCGTGGCGCATATGCGCTTCATTTTAGAGGATATTCGCCCCGAACTGCGGCAGTATTTCTTTGAAGGCGATAAAGACGGCTCGCCCTTTCCCCGTGACAAACGTGCCATCGTCTACCAAAGGGCGAAGAAAGAGCTGGATAAACGCCCGTTCGGCACGATGTATGATGTCTATCAAGAGCAATACGAATGGCTGCACCACTCTATTGCGCCGAAACCTGCCGCCGCACTTGACGCGATGCGGGTCGAGATCGGCCTTGGCCCGCGCGCTTATTCGGCCTCGCTTTTGAACATATCGGCGATGAGTTACGGCGCGCTTTCCGCCAATGCGATCCGGTCGTTGAACCGTGGCGCGCACTCCGGCGGCTTTTTTCATGATACCGGCGAGGGCGGCGTTTCGCCCTATCACCGCGAGTTTGCCGGCGATCTGGTCTGGGAAATCGGCTCGGGCTATTTTGGTGCGCGCAATCTGGCGGGCGGCTTTGATGCCACATTGTTTGCCGAGGCTTCGTCCGATCCGCAGATCAAAATGGTGGAATTGAAACTGTCGCAAGGCGCGAAACCCGGCCATGGTGGGGTGCTGCCTGCGGCGAAAGTCAGCGCCGAAATCTCGCAGATCAGGGGCGTGCCGATGGGGCAGGATTGCGTCTCGCCCGCGAGCCATTCCGAGTTTTCAACCCCGGCTGGCCTGTTGGAGTTTGTCGCCCGGATGCGTGAATTATCCGGTGGCAAGCCCGCCGGTTTCAAACTCTGCATCGGCCATCCGTGGGAGTTCATGGCGATCTGCAAGGCGATGTTAGAGACTGGCATCGCCCCGGATTTCATTGTGATTGACGGCAAGGAAGGCGGTACTGGCGCTGCTCCGTTGGAGTTCATGGATCATGTCGGCATGCCTCTGCGAGATGGATTGTCCTTCGCGCACAATGCCTTGATTGGTGTCGGTCTGCGTGACAAAATTAAGATCGGCGCGTCCGGCAAGATCACCTCGGCCTTCGATATGGCCAAAGTGATGGCTTTGGGGGCCGATTGGTGCAACGCCGCGCGCGGCTTTATGTTCGCGGTCGGGTGCATTCAGGCGCAAGCCTGCCACACAGGGCTCTGCCCCACCGGCGTCACCTCGCAGGACCCCGCCCGCCAGCGCGCCATCGTGGTGCCGGACAAGGCGGAACGGGTGGCGAATTTCCACCACAATACGCTGCACGCTTTGGCCGAACTTGTCGCCGCCGCAGGGCTGGCCCATCCGCAAGAGCTGCGCCCGCACCATTTCCAGCGTCGCGCCTCGTCCGACAAGGTGATCTCGTTTGCTGAGCAATATGAGCAACTTAAACCCGGCCAACTGCTCGCCGACCCCGCGTCCTCACCGCATTTCCGCGATGCCTGGGCGCTATCTTCTGCCAACAGTTTTGCCCGGGTGGGCTAAAGGTTAAGCGCCAGTTTGCGGCCCTCGTGAAATGCGTAGGCTGCAAGCCGAGGTGCCACACAATCACCAATCCGCAAGGTCTGCTTGCCCGCAAAACCTTCGGGAAACGGGTCAAACGCCCGGTTCGTTGTCGCCATCACCAGACCCGAGGCAGTAATAACCTCCTTGTCGCCAGTCAGCAGATTAACCACGGTCGCGCCATTGCCATGCCAGCGCGCGATGCAGGCTTCGGTTTTGAACACCACTCCCAACTGCACCATCCGACGCCGTGCCGCACCATCCGCAGCGGTTCGGGCGATTTCCTTGCCGACAAAGGCCTCCGGCGTCACAATCGTCACCTGCTTACCTGCCTCGGCCAAGGCCCAAGCGGTGCCAACCCCGCGCCAGTTTGAGCCCTCATCATAAACGATCACAGTATCGCCCAACCGGGCCTCGCGCCGCATCACCTCCTCGGGCGACCATACGCCGCCCAGCTCGTGCCCCGGCAAGCTTTCCAGATGCGGCAGCCAGCGCTGAAAAGCTTTTTCGTCTGGCAAAGAGCCTGTCGCCAGCACGACCTGTTCCGCCGGATGTGCTGCGACTTCATCGGCATCCAGAAAGGTGTTCAGACGCAATGTCACGCCCAGTTTGGTAAATTGCCGCTCATACCAATCCATCAGCTCTAGGATCTGTGCGCGGCGCGGTTGCATCCCGGCAAGCCGGAACTGTCCACCGATCACAGACAAAGCCTCCACGATTTCGACGCGAAAACCACGCTCTGCCGCGCCACGCGCTGCCTCCAGCCCAGCCGGGCCGGCCCCCACCACCAGCACCGACTTCGGCAAAACCGCCGCTTGAAACCGATCTCCCCCCCACTCAAACTCACGCCCCACCGAGGGGTTAACCAAGCAGGAAATCCAATAATCCCGGCTGCGCCGCCCCCAACACATCTGATTGCAAGAAATACAGCCGCGAATATCCTCCGCCCGGCCTTCGGTGGTTTTGCGCGCCAGATGCGGGTCAGCAATCTGCCCGCGCACGATAGAAACCAGATCGGCCTCACCCGAGGCTATGATCTGCTCACCATTCTCCGGCGTGCGTACCCCGGCTTCCGAGGTGATTTTCGCATGCTTCACCAGTGCCTTAAGCTGCGCAGTCATTGGCGTGGTCAGCTTTTCCCCGTGGGTAAACGGCGGAATGATCGCGTCAAACTCCAGATAACTGCCCGCACCCACCGTGACGTAATCGACATGCCCGGTCGCATCATGCAAAGCTATGATTTCACACAAATTCTCAGCGGATAACGTCGCCGAGTAGGCGGTTGAATAGCTGACCGCCATACCAATGATGAAATCCTCCCCACAGGCCCAGCGAATATTTTCAATCAAAGTCCGCGAAAACCGCGTCCGATTTTCCAGTGAACCGCCCCACTTGTCATCTCGTTGGTTCGACCACGGCGTCCAGAATTGATCCAAAAGCGAGTGGTATGCCGCCCAAACCTCTACCCCCTGAAAGCCCGATTTCTGCGCCCGCACCGCTGCGGCCAGATGCGCCGCCAGCAGTTCCTCGATCTCCGCCTCGGTCATTTTATGCGAGCCGTCGCTGTCGTGATACGATGGCCCGCCTGAAGGTGACCAGTGCGGCGCAAAGCTCAGATCCGAATCTCCATGCGCGCCGACATGGTAAATTTGCTGGCAGATCACCGCGCCCGCGTCTTTCACCTTTTCGGTAATCCGCTGAAAATGCGGAATAATATCGTCTGACTCATGCAGCATATTTCCGCGCGTCAGCACACCAGTGCGATGCGCAGGCACAGGCTCCGTCACGATCATCCCCGCCCCGCCCAAGGCGCGCTCCAGAAAGTATCCCTCCATCCGCACACCCGGCAGGCCCTGATCCGCCATATTATTGGTGTGGGCACCGAACACGATTCGGTTGCGCAGGGTCTGGCCGCGCAACTGCAACGGCGAAAGCAAACGGGGATGCGAGGTCATGTTGGCTCCTGCTGTGGCTACCGCAGCAAAACCCGAATCGACACATGTGTCAAGTTTCTGTTCTGCGCAAGATGCAATACGCCGCCCGGACAGGGGCGGCGTTTCAGGAGTTACCGAAACCTAGCCCAGATCCGAATCCGAATTCCAACCCGAGATCGCCTTGACCTCAAGGAATTCTTCCAACCCCCAATGCCCGCCCTCACGCGCCCGACCCGAGGCTTTCACACCGCCAAAGGGTGATCCCGCCCCGCGCGATTTGCCGTTCATTTCCACCATGCCCGAGCGCAAACGCCGCGCCATCCGGTTGCGCCGCGCACCATCGCTGGATTGCACATAGTTCGTTAAGCCATAGGGGGTATCATTGGCGATGCGAACCGCGTCTTCTTCGGTATCGAAAGGAATGATTGAAAGCACAGGTCCGAAAATTTCTTCCTTTTCAATCGTCATCCCCGGCACCACATCGGCGAACACCGTTGGTTTGACGTAGTATCCACGATTAAAGCCCTCCGGCAGACCCGGACCACCAGCCACGAGCCGCGCGCCTTCGTCGATGCCCTTCTGGATAAAGCCCTGAATTTGGTCCCATTGGCGTTTGTTAACCACTGGCCCGATATGCTTGCCTGCGTCGTGCGCCGAGCCGACCTTGATCGAATCGGCGACCTGCGCCGCAATCTCGACGGCACGATCATAGATCGGACGTTCCACCAGCATCCGACTGGGCGCATTACAGCTTTGGCCAGAATTGTTCATCAAATGTCGCACGCCACGCTCTACCGCTTTGTCGTCAGCATCGGCGAAAATCAGGTTAGCCCCTTTGCCGCCCAGTTCCAGCGTCACCCGTTTCAGTGTCTGCGCAGCGGCGGCAGAAATCGCCCGCCCCGCGCGAGTCGATCCGGTGAAGGAAATCATCTCGACATCCGGGTGCGATGACAGAACCGCGCCGACGCCCAGACCATCGCCATTCACCAAGTTAAACACCCCCGGCGGCACTCCGGCGTCATGGCAGAATTCGGCGAACAGCAGCGCGTTTAGCGGGCTTTCCTCGGACGGTTTCAGCACACAAGTACAGCCCGCCAGAATCGCCGGAATCACCTTCAGCGCGATCTGGTTCATCGGCCAGTTCCACGGCGTGATCAGGCCCACCACGCCAATCGGCTCCAGCGCGATGCGGTCGTTTGGCGCATGCGGGCCCAAGGGGCGCACCCATTCCAGTGCGTCAAACGCCGTCAGGAAGTTCGTCGCATGCCACGGCAAGCACGGCGCTTGGCTGCTGCGGGCCATATCAATCGGTGCGCCCATTTCAATCGCAATCGCATGGGCGAGTTCTTCCAGACGCAGCTCATATTGCTGCAAGATCTTCACCACAACCTCGCGCCGCTCGGCAGGCGCGGTCGCCGCCCAAGCCGGGAACGCCGCCTTCGCCGCAGCCACTGCCGCATTGGTGTCCGCCTCGGAGCCCAACGAGATCACCGCGCAGGGCTCCTCGGTGGACGGGTCAATCACCTCGCAGTCGCGCGGTGCAACCGGGGCAACCCATTTGCCGTTGATATAGAAATCACGCTTGATGATCATGCCAGCCTCCTGAATTTGATCATAATATGGCAGCGCTAGTCAGCCTGCACAAGCGCACGCCCGACAGAAAATGTCGCGAAACAGGCCCCCTAGACCAAGGCGGCTTTCCACACGAACCCCAATCTAGCAGAATTTCCTTCCCTTCTGATGTCAGGCACACCGGGGATAGTGAAATTCCGTTCCAAATCGCTTACATCAGGCCATCAGACAGCCGCAGGAGAAACCATGTCTATCCGCATCAACGACATTGCACCGGATTTCACCGCCGAATCCACCGCTGGCACCATTCATTTCCACGATTGGTTGGCTGGCAGCTATGCCATCATCTTCAGCCATCCGCGCGATTTCACCCCGGTTTGCACCACCGAATTCGGCGCGGTCGCCCAACTCGCCCCCGAATGGGCCAAGCGCAACACCAAGGTGATCGGCGTTTCGGTCGATTCGGTGGCGGACCATGGCAAATGGAAACGCGATATTGAGGCCTTTGGTGGCGCGCCCGCTGATTTCCCGATCATCGACGACACCAGCCTGACCGTCGCCAAAGCCTTCGACATGCTGCCCGCCGACTACTACCTGCCCACCGAGGGCCGCACCCCCGCCAACACAGCCACCGTGCGCACCGTCTATATCATCGGGCCCGATAAAAAGGTCCGCCTGTCGATGACCTATCCGATGTCGGTGGGCCGCAACTTCGCCGAAATCCTGCGGGCTTTGGATGCCGTGCAAGCCACCGACGGCGTGCCGATTGCCACCCCGGCCAACTGGCAACCCGGGCAAGATGTGATCGTAGCCCTCAGCCTGAACAACGAGCAAGCCACCGAGAAATTCGGCGCGCTGGATATCAAACTGCCGTATCTGCGGTTTGCAAAACAACCGAAGTAAGCTGCATAGGGCGGCATCCATTCAGATGCCGCCCTACGTCCTCAATCCCACGTTGCTAACTCTTTCAGCATGGTCGGTTGGCATTTATCGGCCAGCCACTTTGCATAAAGCGGCCTCAGCACGCTGTAGAAAGGCTCCCGCGATTTTTTCATGAAGGGGAAATTCATCTGCGACAAAGCCGCTGGATGCAACAGCATGATTTGCTTGCGAAACTTGCGCGAGTCGACAAACTCGGTCACCTTGGATCGCCAAGTTTCACTACCATAAGTTGCGATCAGAGCGTTGATCGTTGGTGCGCGCTTGCGTTCCAACTCAGCCTCCAGCCGCAGCAGATCTTTCAGCTCCAAATCAGAAAGTTGATCGAGTACAGAACCCAAGCTTTCAAATCCCCAGCGCGCGCCAAGCGAATAGCCCAGCTTGCGAAAATGCACGCTCAACTGCACTTCACAGTTGCGAATGGTCCATTCGCGATTGCTGCTGAGCAACAATTTACGCCAAAACTGCGCAAAATCGACGCTTGCCAACAGCTTCTTGCCGAAAGAAACCGCATACGATTGCAGATGACGCTGCTCCATGTGCTGCTTGCGCTGGGAAAGTACCGCGCCGTAAAGATCGGTTTTCGCCGCCAGAACATGATCCAGAAAATCTTCCCCCGCAAAGGTCGGGAACCAAACGGAATCGTTCATGATCAGCAGCTTATTCATCTGCACACCGGCATCCAGCAGGTGCAGAATGCCATCTCGGTAGCCACCAAAATCATAGCCGAAATTTTCACGCTCCAGCACGCCAAAGCTGTGTTCGCAAAGCATGTCACGGTCGGAATCGCCAAGCGGGGCGTTTGAGACGATAAAGACTGAAAAGCCCTTTGCCGCGAAGTACCGACAGGTCTCAACCGATGACGCCAGAAGCCCCTGGGGTTGATACAGCAGGTAGAGCACCACATTTGGCCCAGCCGCCAACTGCCCGGTCGTGTATCGCGACATCTGGCTTTTGCGCAAATCATGCCAGCTCCGCCGCAGGGGTGCAGATAATGCGATAAACGGAAATCGCACATGGTCCTTGGCACGCAGAACTTCACGCTTAACTTTCCACATCGGCAGCATATCGGACCTATTCATACCTACATTCGCGGTTCGCCACCTCATACCCCAGCGCAGCAAATTGGCCAAGGGCAGGACAGCCGTCCAAGCCAACTGTTGCCAATGCAAAACGGCGCCGGAAAGTCCGGCGCCGTTTGCAATCTTGGCTGAAGCTTACGCTTCTGCAGCTTCGTCTTTGGTCTCGGTGATTTCCAGACCAGTTTCCTGATCGACCATCTTCATGCCCAGACGGACCTTGCCGCGATCGTCAAAGCCCAAAAGCTTGACCTTCACTTCTTGGCCCTCTTTCAGGATTTCGTTCGGGTGGTTCAAGCGCTTGTTGGCGATCTGAGACACGTGCACCAGACCGTCACGCTTGCCGAAGAAGTTCACGAATGCGCCGAAATCGACCAGTTTCACCACTTTGCCGGTGTAAACTTGGCCTTCTTCCGGCTCTGCCACGATCGACCAGATCATGTCATAGGCCTTCTTGATCGACGCTGCATCCGACGAGGCGATCTTGATGATACCGTCGTCGTTGATGTCCACTTTAGCGCCCGACAGTTCGACGATCTCACGGATCACTTTGCCGCCAGACCCGATGACTTCACGGATTTTGTCGGTCGGGATCTGCAGGGTTTCGATTTTCGGAGCGTATTCCGAGAAGCCTTGCGGAGCCGACAGCGCCTTGTTCATCTCACCAAGGATATGCAAACGACCGTCTTTGGCCTGAGCCAAAGCCTGCGCCATGATCTCCGGCGTGATGCCAGCCACCTTGATGTCCATCTGCATCGTGGTGATGCCGTTGGCGGTGCCTGCAACCTTGAAGTCCATATCGCCGAGGTGATCTTCATCACCCAAGATATCGGTCAACACGGCAAAACGGCCATCGTCTTCCAAGATCAGACCCATCGCGACGCCAGCCACCGGCGACTTCAACGGAACGCCCGCGTCCATCATCGACAAAGAGCCACCGCAGACCGAAGCCATCGAGGACGACCCGTTCGATTCCGTGATCTCCGACACCAAACGGATGGTGTAGGGGAAGTCGGTCGAAGCCGGCAGCACCGCTTGCAAAGCGCGCCATGCCAGTTTGCCATGACCAATCTCACGGCGACCGGGCGAGCCGACACGGCCAACTTCACCCACCGAATAGGGAGGGAAGTTATAGTGCAGCAGGAAGTTCGAGCGCGAGTTGCCATGCAAAGCGTCGATGATCTGCTCATCCTCGCCGGTGCCCAAAGTGGTCACAACCAGACCTTGGGTTTCGCCACGGGTGAACAAAGCCGAACCATGGGTGCGCGGCAGAATCCCGGTTTCCGACACGATCGGACGCACGGTTTTGTTGTCACGCCCGTCAATTCGCGCGCCACCGTTGATGATGTCGCCACGTAGGATCGAGGCTTCCAGCTTTTTGATCGCCGAACCAAGGTTTGCATCGACCTTGTCCTCGTCCGACAACACACCTTTGATCGCCGTAACAGCCGCCGAAATCGCCGAAGTCCGCTCTTGCTTGTCACGAATAGCGAAAGCCGCGCGCATCTGGGTTTCGCCAGCCGCTTTTACGCGGCCATACAGCTCGGAATAATCCGGCGCATGGAAGTCGAAAGGCTCTTTGGCGCAATCTTCGGCAAAGTCGATGATCAGGTCGATCACCGGCTGCATCGCGGCATGGCCGAATTTCACCGCGCCCAGCATCTCATCTTCGGTCAGCTCATAAGCTTCCGATTCCACCATCATCACGGCGTCTTTGGTGCCAGCGATAACCAGATCCAACCGCTGATCCGGGTTGTTGCGCAGCTGATGCATGTCATCAACCGACGGGTTCAGCTTGTATTCACCGCCCGAGAAACCAACGCGCGCGGCGCCAATCGGCCCCATGAACGGCACGCCAGAAATCGTCAAAGCCGCCGAAACGGCGATCATTGCGACGATATCTGGGTCATTCTCAAGGTCATGGCTCAGCACGGTTGCCATCACCAAAACTTCGTTCTTGAAGCCTTCAACAAACAGCGGGCGGCACGGACGGTCGATCAGACGCGAGGTCAGCGTCTCTTTCTCGCTCGGACGTGCTTCGCGTTTGAAAAAGCCGCCCGGAATTTTCCCAGCGGCGTAGTATTTC
>JBKJTI010000083.1:0-20020 GCA_046590425.1 Cypionkella sp.
CAATGTCGCCGACTTCGGCCCGGCTTCACCAATATCGCGCCCCTGTGGGTTGCCAGGCATCACCACCCAAGGGGCAGTCGCATGAACGTGGCGTTTGTGGATATGCCCCAGCGCCCAATAATCAAACCCGGTCTGTGTCAGGTCAGCAACCGCGCAGGGCGCATATGGATCATGTCCTGCGGAACCGGTCAGCGACGTGTGCAGCATGGCGATATTCACTGCGCCCGGCTCTGGTGCCCCGAATTTCGACACAAGGCTTTCTGGCGCATGCTTGTCGCGAAAGCTGACACCATGCACCCATACATCGGGTGCGACTTGCACCCTGCCACTGCGGCCATCGAAGACATGCACATTGGCAGGTAGGGCAATCTCGCCGGTGATCGGATTTTCGGCATCATGGTTGCCCTTGATGTAGAACACCTGCACGCCTGCCGCGCGCAGCCGCTCCATCTGGATCGTCAGATAGGCGGCGGTCTTGGCACTGCGCTCGGCACGATCGTAAAGATCTCCTGCGATTAGCAAAGCGACCACGCCCTCACCCACACAGAAATCGACCATCTTTTCCAAAGACTTCCGAGAGGCAATGATGACGCGTGCCTGCAAATTCTCGTTGCGCAAGGCGAGGCTGGAAAGTGGGGAGTCGAGATGCAAATCGGCGGTGTGAAGGATCTTGATGGGCACGTCGCCTCCTGCTGGTGATGGCCAGATCTGCCTGCGGTATGAATTCTCGTTGCAGCATGGCTCGCATCGCAATCGAAGTTGACAGTTTTTCGTCGGCGAAGTCGAGGAGCATCGCAACGATATGGCAATCGACCAAGACATGCACGCTGCCTGCTCGCTGCACTCACCGGACGGGCGATCTGTGTTCAACTTAATGGGTCGATGGGGGCGCCCAGGCCGCCGCTACAGCCTTCTAATGAGCTGGACTCAAATTATGTAGCCCAAAGACGAGGCTCGCTCAGCGCCTCGCTCCTGCTCTCTGCGGGGGCCTCTGGTCAATTCGGCGTTTCAGTCATCTGGTCGTATCTAGCCTGAGTTCCACGCCTGCTGCTTCAGTTCAGGGCGCGATGCCAGAGCATTACGATTTCCCTTCCGGTGATCTTGCGATAGACCCCGGAAACGATTTCCCCGCGCTCTGACTCGAGTTCGTCATGCCCCTTGTAGACCCGCGCCATCGGTCATTGTTTCTGGCGCTTTTCGCCGTGTTCACGATCTTCGGCATGTCGATGACGATCATCGGCGCCGCCCTGCCCAAGATACTGACCAGCTTTGGCTGGAGCTATTTCGTCGCGGGTCTTGTCCTTGCCGCGAACGCCATCGCTTATTTCAGCTTCACTTTTATCGGAGGCTACGCCATCCGGTATCTAGGGCCAAGGAGCACTATCGTCATCGGTCTTGCCATCGCGGCGGTGGGGTTGCTGTTCTTCGGCTCCACGCCCGGCCCGGCGATCAACGTATTCCTCGGCGCTCTGATTGGAATTGGTCAGGGCTTTGTCGAGATCACCGTCAACTGGACGACCCTGCGACTTGATACCGCCAAGTCCGGGCGGCCGATGAACTTGATGCACGGTGCCTTTGCCCTGGGGGCTATTTTGGGCCCGCTGGTTCTTGCCGCGCTCTTGCATGCGGATCTTGACTGGGTTGCGGTTTATCACTTGATGTCGGCCATGTTCACAGTCTTCGCCGTCTTATTCCTCCTGATCCCGATGGACGTGCCGTCGGAAGCCGCGAATCCGGAAGCAGGTCAGACTGTTCGACGCATCAACACCCATCCGGCCTACTATTTGTCGTTTCTGGCGCTGTTCTCCTATGTCGGCGTCGAACTGGGCGTGTCAAACTGGGTGGCGCAGTATTTCGTCGCCGTCTTCGATTATCCCGCAGCGCAAAGTGCGCTTCTGGTGTCGCTGTTCTGGGCGGGGCTGCTTGCGGGCCGATTTGGCGTGCCTCTGCTATATTACGGTGTGCGGCAGGATCTACTGCTGATCGGCTTTTCGGTGCTTGCCACAATCACGATAGCAATGCTCAGCCTGCTCGGCTTTGTCGCAACCGGACCCTTCGTTCAGGCGATTGCAATGGTGATGGTGCTTTTGTCGGGGCTTGGTTGTTCGATCTTCTACCCGGCTGTCATCACCTTGCTCGGCAGTTGCTTTCCACATACGCAAAGTCAGGCGATAGGTTTTGCGGCAACCGGAGGCGGTATCGGCGCCTTTGTGTTTCCCTTCCTGATGTCAGCCCTTGCCGACGGCTGGGGCATTCGCATCGGCTTCGCGACCTATGCCGTCTTCGGTGTGGCCATGACCCTCGCTGCCATCGGTCTCGCGCGTGCGGCTGGCGGCAAGCGCTCGCACCACATAGACCGGCACGCCTGACCAGAGGCGCTCAGAAGGCCGCCAAGTGCCCATTGGACCTCGGACACAGGCAACCCGCCCCGATCGTCAAGAGATACATCTGCTGACGCGCTACGAAGGTTTGCTAAGTATTCACCCTTTGGCGAAAATGCCCTCAAGCCCGGCACCTTGCTCAAGCATCGCATCCAGAGTCTGCCAGATCATAATCAGGCAGTGCGTCGAGCACCTTGAGTTTCGCAATAATTGTGACATCACCGTAGGCGTCACTGGCAGTCTTTCCAGGGTGGCCTTGGATCACGTCGAGAACTCTGCCGGACAGGCCGAGCTCGTGACACTGGGTCTTGAGACGGTGACGCCAGCCGTAGTTCGGTGCGACGCCTGGAGGGACGAGGTTCAAGGAATGCAGCCACTCCGTAAGCCTGCCGCCCGTGACTCGAGCATTGGCGAGGTATTTGTCGGGCGCTGTGGCTCCGTGAAAAAGAGGGCCGGCGTTTGCGGATTTGACGAAGTTGGTGAAACCAAGGGCAACAGCCTGCGGATGCAGTGGCACGTCTCGGTATTGGCTGGTTTTGACCGAACCAGCATCTGGTGCAACCCTCAGAATCCAGCGGCCTCCTTCTTGCCTAATATCTTCCTTCCGGAGTTGGGTCATCTCGGTGATGCGGGCGCCAGTAAAAGCGCAGAGAATTGGCACCCAATTCTTGGCGGCAGTGATGTGCGCGCTTTCTCGATTTGAAGGGTTACTTGCAAATACCGGCTTATAGCCGATGGACGCTTTTAGGATTTTGACAGCTTCCGGCGTGGTGTAGCCCTTTTCCCTAAACTGCACTTTTCTTGGGACTTCTTGTTGAACTGATTCAGCTGGATTTGTTTCCAAGCGATCGTTTTCAAATGCCCATCTTAGCACCGCGCGAACAGCTGCAAGATACTTGTCTGAGACTGTCTTGGCAGCCTTTCCAGACGTCATCAACGTATCTCGCCAATCCAACAAGTTACGCTTGGTAATTCTTCGCGCATCACCGTGACCAAGAAACTTGATCAGCGCGTCTATCGCGTGATCCCAGTTCGCGCCGCCATCGCGATGTTTGCCGATCGCTTGGCGACTGGCGATGTAGTCGTGGAAAAGCCTCTTCATTGGGACTGGGGTAACGTGCTGCGCCGCGCTAGGAGGTGCTTTGACGACAGGGTCAGTGGGTCGGCCTGAATAGTCACCTCGGTCATGTTCAAAGCTGCGCGACAGTGCCTCGATCTCACCACGGATGATGTAGCTGGCTAAGTTTTGCCATTCTGCAGTGCCCGGCTCGACAAACAGCCCATTGGTATCGACGTGTAGTCGAACCAAGTCATCAACCAAGTGAGTTTCGCCGGCGGCGAGCGCAGAACGCAGGGCCGCTCGGCGACGACTGCGGATGTTCACGTCATGGCCCCGAGCGCCGAGCATCAACTCATAATCGGTGTATGCATTGATCATGTCGAATGGACTGCTGCTATCGATTTCGCCAGCAGCGATCAACCTCTGAACCCGCTCATCTTCGGCCTGAACTGAGGCAAAGGTCGGCATAGCTGCGCGCTTCACTTCGTTCAGTTGGCTGGTGCGTGTGTAACGGCTCCATGCAGCGTTGTCATAGTCAGCGGGGGAGATCATCTGACGGGAGGCCACTGCGACGGCTGCAGTTGTCGCTGGTTCGAGCGAATGTCGAGCCTGCGCGATCCGTTCCTGCAGCCGCGCAACTGAAGCCGCATGGTTGCGATCAGCGATGCGGCGGTCGCCACCTAGAGCCTCGATCAGTTCTGATTTCCCGAGTATTGTTTGAAGGGCTTTAGGAACAGCGATACGCGCCCAGAACCGACCGTCTTTTTCCTTCCAGTGTCGCCGCTTCGAAGCCATCACAAACTCCATTCTGGCACCGTCTCTGGCACCAAGAACGGCACTAAGCCAATACAATCAAGTGATTTCTTTTAGATCAAGGGGATGTGATGGTGCTGCAAGAGAGGATTGAACTCTCGACCTCACCCTTACCAAGGGTGTGCTCTACCACTGAGCTACTGCAGCGCCGGGTGCATGCGGAACCGTCTGGAACCGTTGGCGTGGCGGCTGAATAGACGCGTTCGCCGCAGGGTGCAAGAGCAAATTGGTGGTTTTTTGTGCGCGGTTGCTGGACGGTCGGGGCGCACTGTATTAGAAGGTCTGATGCGTGAAAAACCTGATGACATTGGCCATGCGAAGCCCAAATCTCAACGCGAGACCGAGCGGGAGGCCCGCTTGAAGCTGGCGTTGAAGGCGAATATGGGCCGCAGGAAGGCGCAAGCGCGGGCAAGATCGGCGGCGGATTCGCATGGCTCGGATACGGGCTTTATCGACGAAAACAACATCGACGACAACAACATCGACGACAACAACAAAAACGAGTGAGGCGGGCAGATGGATTCGATTTTGGTCAAGGGCAATGGGCCGCTGAACGGGGTGATCCCGATTGCGGGGGCGAAGAATGCTTGCCTCACGTTGATGCCGGCGACGCTGCTGTCGGAAGAACCGCTGACGCTGACCAATGCGCCGCGGTTGTCGGATATCGCGACGATGACGCAGCTTTTGCAGTCTTTGGGTGCAGAAGTCGCCTCGATGCAGAACGGTCTGGTCTTGGCGATGTCGAGCCATAAGGTCGACAACCACACGGCCGATTATGAGATTGTGCGCAAATTCCGCGCCTCGATCCTCGTACTCGGGCCGCTGTTGGCGCGCGATGGGCATGCGGTGGTGTCGCTGCCGGGCGGCTGTGCGATTGGCGCGCGCCCGGTCGATTTGCACCTGAAGGCGTTTGAGGCGATGGGGGCCGAGTTGGACCTGCGCGATGGCTATGTCCATGCCAAGGCTCCGGGCGGGCGGTTGCGCGGGGCGGTTGTTGAATTCCCGTTTGTCTCGGTTGGCGCGACGGAAAACGCGCTGCTGGCGGCGACTTTGGCGAAGGGCACGACCGTGCTGAAGAATGCGGCGCGCGAGCCGGAGATTGTCGACCTTGCCGTTTGTCTGCGCCGGATGGGCGCGCAGATTGATGGTGAGGGCACCTCGACGATCACCATTCAAGGCGTGGATAGTCTGGGCGGCGCGACGCATCCTGTGGTCACAGATCGCATTGAGCTTGGCACCTATATGCTGCTGCCGGCGATCTGCGGCGGTGAGGTCGAATGTCTGGGCGGCAAGATGAGCCTTGTCGGAGCCTTTGCCGAAAAGCTGGATGCGGCGGGGGTTTCGGTGGTGGAAACCGAACGCGGTTTGAAGGTGACGCGCAAGAATGGCCGCGTCAAAGCGGTGGATGTGGTGACGGAACCGTTCCCCGGTTTCCCGACCGATTTGCAGGCGCAGATGATGGCGCTTTTGTGCACCGCCGACGGCACGTCGGTTCTGGAAGAAAAGATTTTCGAGAACCGCTTCATGCATGCGCCGGAACTGGTGCGGATGGGCGCGAAGATTGATGTGCATGGCGGTCATGCCACCGTCACCGGCGTGGAAAAACTGCGCGGCGCACGAGTGATGGCGACGGATTTGCGCGCTTCGGTGTCGCTGATCCTCGCAGGCTTGGCGGCTGAGGGTGAGACGGTGGTGAGCCGGGTTTACCACTTGGATCGCGGCTATGAGCGGGTTGAGGAAAAGCTGCGCGGCGTTGGCGCGCAGATCGAGCGGATCAAGGCATGAGCGATGCGCGGTTTGAAGATGGCGATGAGGTGCCGCTGCGGCTGTTAGCGCAGGATGCTGAAGGTTTGACGGTGATCGCGGCGCTGCTGCAGGACGCGGTGTTTCCGATCACCGAGATGTCGCTGGTGCGGCAAAAGCGGCGGTTCGCACTGATGCTGAACCGCTTCCGCTGGGAATACCGAGAGGCCGCCGAGAAGGTGGGGCAACCGTTTGAGCGGGTGCAAAGCCTGCTGGTGTTTGAAGACGTGCTGGCCGTGCGCAGCCAAGGCATTGATCGGGCAGATAAAGATACCATCCTGTCGCTGCTGGATATGAGCTTCACGCCGGGGCCGGATGGCACCGGGTTGGTGACGCTGATCTTGGCGGGGGATGGCGCGATTGCCCTGCAGATCGAGGCGCTGGACGCCACTTTGCGAGATGTAACACGACCTTATCTGGCACCTTCGGGTAAGGTGCCAGAGCACGATCTCTAGGATTTAGACCCGCTTAGTCTTTCGGCCCGTTGGTGTTGATCACCACCGAGTTCTTCGTGCTGGGCGTCGCCACGGCGGGCTTGGCCTTGTCTTTCTTCGGCTTTTTCACGTTCTTGCCGGGTTTGCTCATGCCCTTGGCCATTTGGTTTTCCTTACAAGCAGCAGCCATCCGTTTGGCCCTTAGCATCATGCGCCTTTACAGACGCAAACCCAAGCCCATTCGGCTGGAAAGACTGCTTTGAATGCGACACGCGCCCAATAGAAGGTAGGGCGTGGATTCCCCCGGATTTGGAGAAAATTCACATCGCTTTTAGCGGGCTGGGCGCAGGTTTGCAGTTCGATCGTCGCAGATTGACTATAGGGGCGCCGTTGCCTTCGCACCAAGGCCATTCTTGTTAAATATACATAATTAACAATAAGTTAATGTAGCTTCTCGACATGAAAAATGCTGCATCGCCGCAGAAAAATGCGGCATTGCAGCAACTACAGGCTGAGAGGGTAGCAATAGATTTTCAATCGCTCGAGCGGGCTTGATTTGAAAATTTGAAAGCGCTTTGAAGCGCGAATCGTTGACGAAATGGACAGTTTTGGGCTATTGCCATGCAAACGCTTCGGGAGGCCGGGTCGCAAGAACCGGAAAAGACGCGTTTTAGACAGGGCAGCGCCGATCGGGCGCGATCAAAATTATAGGGAGGAAATCCATGTCTGTTGGATTCAAGAGCCGTGCATTGCGGTCGGCTGGTGTTGTCGCGCTGATCAGTGCGCTGGGCACGCCGATGATGGCGGAAGAAATCTTTTACGTCTCCGGCTCGGTCGGCAAAGCTGTGGAGAATTTCAAAACGCTGGTGAAGCCGTGGGAAGATGCCACCGGCAACACTGTGACGATCGTGCCAATGCCGGCCTCAACTTCGGATCAGTTCGGCCAGTATCGGCTGAGGCTGGCGGCTGGGGCGACCGACATTGACGTCTATCAGACCGACGTGATCTGGGCACCGCAGCTTGCGGATCACTTTGTTGATCTGAGCGAAGCAGCCAAAGATCTGGCCCCGACGCACTTCCCTTCGATCATCGAATCGCAAACCGTGGCTGGCAAGCTGGTGGCTTTGCCGATCTTCACCGATGCGCCTGCGCTGTATTACCGCAAGGATTTGCTGGAGAAATACGGCGTTGCGGTGCCGAAAACCTGGGACGAGTTGACAGCGGCTGCGACCAAAATCCAAGAGGGTGAGCGGGCATCAGGCAAGGCCGATTTCTGGGGCTATGTGTGGCAGGGCAACGCTTATGAAGGCCTGACCTGTGATGCGCTGGAATGGGTGAAATCCTTCGGCGGCGGCCAGATCGTTGAGGCCGATGGAACGATCTCGATCAACAACGAGAAAGCTGCGAAAGCGCTGGAAACCGCGAAAGGCTGGGTTGGTACGATCTCGCCCGAGGGCGTTCTGGCTTACGGCGAAGAAGAATCCCGTGGCGTCTGGCAGACCGGCAATGCGGCATTCATGCGCAACTGGCCCTATGCCTACACACTGGGCAATGGCGACGATTCGGCGGTCAAGGGTCTGTTCGATGTAACGACTCTGCCAGTGGGCGCAGAGGGTGATACATCTGCGGCGACGTTGGGCGGCTGGAACGCAGCTGTGTCGAAATATTCCAAGCATCAGGAAGTGGCGATCAGCTTGGTGATGTATCTGGCTGGACCCGAGGCGCAAAAGGCACGGGCGATCTCAGAATCGGCGCTGCCGACCATCGTGGCTTTGTATGATGACGCCGATATTGGTGCCGCGCAACCGATCATCCCGCAGTGGAAGAACGTGTTCCTGAACGCCGTGCCCCGCCCTTCTGCTCCGACGCTTGGCAAGTATAACGAGGTCTCCTCGAAGTTCTGGTCGGCGGTGCATGAAACCCTGTCGGGCAATGGCTCGGCTGCCGACAACCTTGCCGGGTTGGAAGCCGATTTGACCGACCTGAAGGGCGACGCCTGGTAATCCTCCCGATAACGGGCACGCCTTGAGGATGGGCGGCGGCAGAGCATAATGCCAACCGCCGCCCATCTTTTACGCTCGGCCCCCGAGGGGAGCCGACTTAGGGGGGGAATTCATGACAGCTTCAAAGACCGCTATAGGGCGGGAAAGTGGCCTGAGCCTGCAAAAGCAGCGCCAGCGTGCCGCGATCTGGTTTCTGGCACCGATGCTGATCGCGTTGTTTTGCGTGGCAGCTTATCCACTGCTGAGAACGGTTTGGTTCTCATTGACCGACACCTCGCTGAACAATCTGTATGGCGGCAAGTGGATCGGTTTTGACAATTATCTGCGGGTGCAAACTCTGTCGAATGGCACGGTGCGCTACAAAGGCACGCTGGTCGATCCGGCATGGTGGAACGCGGTGTGGAACACGGTGCGATTCTCGGTGGCCTCTGTGGTGTGCGAAACGATACTCGGGCTGATCGTCGCCTTGGTGCTGAACGCTGAGTTCAAGGGCCGCGGTTTTGTGCGCGCGGCGATCCTGATCCCATGGGCAATCCCCACAATCGTTTCCGCGAAGATGTGGGCCTGGATGCTGAACGACCAATACGGCATCCTGAACGATATGGCACTGAATTTGGGGCTGATTTCCAGCAAGATCGCATGGACCGCCAACTCTGATACTGCGATGTATGCGGTGCTGATGGTGGACATCTGGAAAACCACGCCATTCATGGCTTTGCTGTGTCTGGCGGGTCTGCAAATGGTGCCGCGCGATATCTATGAGGCGGCCAAGATCGACGGCATCAATCCGATCAAAGTGTTCTTCAAAATCACTCTGCCGCTGATCCGCCCGGCACTGATGGTGGCGGTGATCTTCCGTATGCTGGATGCTTTGCGGATTTTCGATCTGATCTATGTGCTGACACCCAATTCGGCATCGACCAAAACCATGTCAGTGATCAGCCGCGAGAACCTGATCGAGTTTGATAAATTCGCCTATGGCTCGGCGCAGTCGACGCTGTTGTTCGCGATTTTGGCAATTTTCGTGTCGCTGTATATCTGGCTCGGCAAGGTCGATCTGTCCGGGGAGGGCGGCAAATGACCAATAATAAGTTGTTGAAATCCGTGGCTTTCTACGCACTGGTCGTGGTGATCGTGGTGTTCTCGATCTTTCCGTTCTACTACGCGATTGTCACATCCTTCGCGACCGGGACGGCGCTGTTTGAGGCGAATTATTTCCCGAAAGCCTTCGACTGGGCGAACTACAAAGCGGTGCTGGGCGGGGCGACGTTTCCGCGCAATATTCTGAACTCGGTGTTCGTGGCGACGACAACGGTGGTGTTCGCACTGTTCCTCGCGGTGACGGCGTCTTACGCCCTCGCCCGCGTGCGCTTCCGGGGCAGGGGTCTGCTGCTCATGACCATCCTCGCGGTGTCGATGTTCCCGCAGATCGCGGTTTTGGCCGGGTTGTTCGAGCTGATCACCTATCTGGGCCTGTTCAACTCGCCCTTCGCGTTGATCCTGTCTTACACGATCTTCACGCTGCCGTTCACGGTCTGGGTGCTGACCACCTTCATGCGCGATCTTCCGGTCGAGATAGAGGAAGCCGCAATCGTCGATGGTGCAACGCCTTGGATCATCATCACCAAGGTGTTCCTGCCGCTCTTGTGGCCCGCTTTGGTCACCACCGGCCTGCTCGCCTTCATCGGCGCGTGGAATGAATTCCTGTTCGCGCTGACCTTCACCTCGTCCGAGTCTACGCGAACGGTTCCGGTGGCGATTGCTTTGCTGTCCGGCGCGTCGCAGCAGGAAATTCCTTGGGGCCCGATCATGGCAGCCTCTGTCATCGTCACCGTCCCGCTGATCATCCTTGTTCTTATCTTCCAACGCAAAATCGTCGCGGGTCTAACCGCAGGCGGCGTGAAGGGCTGAAAAAATGGCAAAAATTGAACTGAAGAACGTGAAGAAGTCCTATGGCGCGGTGGATGTGATCAAGGGCATCGACCTGACCATCGAGAAGGGCGAATTCATGGTGTTTGTCGGGCCCTCGGGCTGTGGCAAATCCACGCTGCTGCGGCTGATCTCGGGGCTGGAGGAAATTTCCTCGGGCGACATGCTGTTTGATAATGAACGCGTCAACAACGTCCTTCCCAGCCAGCGCGGCATCGCCATGGTGTTCCAATCCTACGCGCTTTATCCACATATGTCTGTCTACGACAACATGGCCTTTGGGATGAAACTGGCGAAAGCCAGCCCCGAGGCGATGAAAAAGCGGGTGATGGAGGCGGCGAAGCTGCTGCAAATTGATCACCTGCTGGAGCGTCTGCCGAAGCAACTGTCCGGCGGGCAACGTCAGCGGGTCGCCATTGGCCGCGCAATTGTGCGCGACCCACGGGTGTTCCTGTTTGACGAACCCTTGTCGAATTTGGATGCTGCCCTGCGAGTGCAAACCCGATTGGAAATCGCCAAGCTGCACCACTCGATGTCGGACGTGACGATGATCTACGTCACCCACGATCAGGTTGAGGCGATGACCTTGGCCGACCGCATCGCCGTGCTGCGCGATGGCCGGTTGGAGCAGGTGGGCTCGCCCGCCGAACTTTATGAACGCCCGAACTCGATCTTCGTCGCGGGTTTCATCGGCAGCCCGAAGATGAACTTCCTGACTGGCAAGTTTGCCGTCGATCATGGTTGCACCACGTTGGGCATCCGCTCGGAACATATCGACGTGGTCGAGGGGGGCTTGTGGACGGGGACGATTGTTCATGCCGAAGATTTGGGCAGCGACAATTATCTGTTCGTTGAAGTCGGCTCGGATGAGCCTTTGATCGTGCGGCGCGAAGGCAAATTGACCATGAAGGTCGGCGATACCGTCTCGCTTTCGCCAAAGGACGGCCAGTTGCACAAGTTCGATCAGAACGGCAAACCGATCCGCTGAAATTATGAAAAACCATCCGTCGCGCCCCCGCGTAGGGGCGCGGCAGCTTAGAGAAGGAGCATGCCATGAGCATCCGCGTCACCGTTTGGGGCGAGAACGTCCACGAACAGAAAAACAAAGTTGTGTCAGAGGTTTACCCGCTGACGATGCATGGCACGATTGCCCAAGCGCTCAACGCAGCGGGGCATGACGCCAGCACTGTGACCTTGCAGGATGCCGAACACGGTCTGACGGTTGAGAAGCTGGCGGCAACCGATGTGCTGATCTGGTGGGGCCACGCGGCGCATGGCGATGTGGACGATGCGATTGTCGAGCGTGTTTGCAACGCCGTCTGGGGCGGTATGGGCATCATCTTCCTGCACTCCGCCCACTTCGCCAAACCGTTCAAACGCCTGATGGGCGCGCCGTGCAACCTGTCATGGCGTGAAGCGGGCGAGCGCGAACGGCTGTGGGTCACCAGCCGTCAGCACCCGATTGCGGCGGGTCTGCCGGATCATTTTGAGTTGGAATATGAGGAAATGTATGGCGAACCCTTTGGTGTGCCGGAACCTTTGGAAACCGTGTTCGTGTCGTGGTTTGCGGGCGGCGAAGTGTTCCGTTCTGGCCTGACTTACAAGCGCGGCGCGGGCAACGTCTTCTACTTCCGTCCGGGGCACGAGACCTATCCGACCTACCACGATGCCAACGTCCAGCGGGTGATCTCGAACGCGGTGAAATGGGCGTATAATCCGAACGTGCGGATTGCCAACCCCGGTGATGCACCAAACACTCCGGTCGATAAGGCGCTGGAGCCGATCACCGAGCGCGGGCCGCGGCTTCACCATGATGGCGAGGCGGGGTATCGGTGATGGGCGCTCCCGTTCGAATTCTGATCCTTGGCACCGGCGGCATGGCGGCCAACCACGCCGACAGTTTCAAGGCGATTGAAGGTGTCACACTGGTGGGTGGCATCGACACAAGGCCCGCGCAACTGGCGGAGTTCTGTGATCGCCATGGCATCGCCGGGCGGTTTGCCTCGATTGAGGACGCGATTGCGTGGAGCCAGTTTGATGCTGTCACCAATGTGACGCCGGATGCCGCACATTATGCCACCACCCTGCCGTTTCTGGCGGCGGGTAAGCATGTTTTGTGCGAAAAGCCACTTGCGACGTCAGAAGCGCAGGCCGATGCGATGGCCGACGCTGCCGCCAAGGCGGGTGTGGTGAACATGGTCAACCTCAGCTACCGCAACGTGGCCGCCCTGCAAAAAGCCGCCGCGATGGTGCGCGAAGGTGCGATCGGCACGGTGCGGCACTTTGAAGCCAGCTACCTGCAAAGCTGGCTGACCCAACCGGCTTGGGGCCATTGGGATAAGGAAAGCCAATGGCTGTGGCGGTTGTCCACCCAGCACGGCTCCAAAGGCGTGCTGGGTGATGTCGGCATCCACATCCTTGATTTTGCGACATTTATCGCCGGACAAGCGGCGGTGGAAGTCTCGTGCCGTCTCGCCACCTTCCACAAAGCCCCCGGCGATCAGATTGGCGAATACCCGCTGAACGCCAATGACAGCGCCACCATGCAGATCGTGCTGGAGAACGGCGCTTTGGGCACGGTGGCCGCGACGCGGTTTGCGTCGGGCCATCTGAACGATCTGCGCTTGCGGATTTATGGCGACAAAGGCGGGTTGGAGGTCTGCTGGGAGAAAAACGTGAGTACCCTGCGCGCCTGCCTTCAGGCCGATCTGCAAACAGGCACCTGGCACGACGTCGACGCGCCCGTGTTGGCGACGATCTACCAACGCTTCATCGCCGCGATAAGGGGCGAGGGCGCCGCCGACCCTGATTTTGCGCGTGGTGCCGCATTGCAACGCCTGTTGGATCGGGCGGAGCAATCGGCAGGTCAAGCAGGGCTTAGTCTTCGAGTCTGATCTTGCTTTATCTGCCGCAAGCTGAGGTGCCCCCAGCGCCACAGCTTGATCCGTATCAAGGCGGCTCGATCGCTCACGTGACAGGTTGTTTTTGCAGACACTGCAAGGAGCCAGATCATGCCTCGCCTGATGATGATACTATTCTCAATGGCTGCGACGACCCTGATGGGGGTGGGCGTGATCATCGCTTTGACCACCGGATTTGTGACGTTGAAGCCAATTTTGCTGGCTGCCGGTGTTGGCTTTCTGCTGGCGTTGCCCGTGTCGTGGCTGATTGCGAAACAACTGGCATAAGGTGAGACGGTACGCCCCGCGCGTGTCGTATCGGCTTTGACTGTTTTGAAAGGATACCGCATGGCGCAGCTTAAGGGCTACTCGACGAGCCAGATTGCACTGCATTGGCTGGTGGCCGTCTTGATCCTGTTTCAACTGATCTTTGGCGAAGACATGGGCGGCGCTTGGGATGCCTTTGAAGAGGGGCGAACCCCCGATATGACGCTCTGGGTTTGGGCGCATATCGCTGCGGGCGCAGCAGTGCTGGTGTTTGCGCTGTGGCGACTGACTTTGCGGTTCAGCCGTGGCGCGCCAGAGGCTCCGCCCGAACCAGCGCTGATGATGGCTGCTGCGCATTGGGGCCATTGGGCGCTTTATGGCGTGATGCTGCTGGCTCCGAGCACCGGGATTTTGGCATGGTATGGCGGTGTGGCCACTGCAGCAGAGCTTCATGAATTGTTCAGACCCATCATTATCGTGCTGGTGGCAGGACATGTGCTGGCAGCCCTGTATCACCAGTTCATTCGCAAAGACGGGCTACTGTTGCGGATGAAACGCCCGTTGGACTAAGCGCTACGCGTTGAGGAAAACCCGGACCGCCTGCTCAAATTCGCGCGGGCGTTCGGCGTGCAGCCAGTGCCCCGCGCCGGGGAGCTTGGCGAAATGCGATTTCGGGAACAGGTGGCGGATCGTCTCACGGTATTCTGGCTTGACGTAATGCGACTCTGCGCCGGTCAGAAACAGCGTGTGGCCCTCAAACTGCCCCACCGCGCCCGGCCAGCCCACGATCAGTGGCATCTGATCCTCCAGCACATCGAGGTTGAGCCGCCATGCCGGGGGCTGTGCCTTAAGATCTAGGGATTGCAGGAAAAACGCCCGCAGGGCAGCGTCCGGGACGAACACGCTCAAGCGGCGATCCGCCTCACTGCGCGCGGTCAAACCGATCAAATCCAACCCGCGCATCGCGGCGATATGCTGCGATTGATCATGGCTGTAGGCCACGGGTGCGATATCTGCGACCACCAGTTTTCGCACCAGGTCAGCCTGTGTCAGCGCCAGTTGCATTGCGGCTTTGCCGCCCATCGAATGGCCAAGTACATCCATCGGCGCGCCCAACGACAGGATCACCTCGGCCAGATCACCTGCCATATCGGGGTAACTTTGCGTCGCGGCCCGTGGGCTTTGGCCGTGGTTGCGCATATCGACCACATGCACCGCGCGGGTGTCGGCGAGATGCCGGGCAATCACGCCCCAGTTGCGGGCAGAGCCAAACAGCCCATGCACGATCAATAGATCGGGCAAGCCCAAGTCGGGCGCGGTGGCGGGATAGGTGGTGATCGCAAGCATGTGGCTTTGATAGCGCGTGGAGAGAGTTTCGGCCAGACCAGTTGAAGCCCTGGCGTGGCAGCGATAAGGTCCGGCGAAGTCAAAAGGAAGTGCTACATGACCGGAGTGCCTATTCAGCAGATGGCCGACCGCGTGGCGGGTCTGATGGAGCAGCGTTTGCGGGTGCGCGGCACCGGCCTTGGCGAAAAGCTGCGCAAGGGCGGGCGTTTGTTGCCGCGTCGAGTGCGGGCCGCGGCGGACGTTCTGCAGACTGGTGCGGTAATGGCGCAAAACCCCAAGCTTTGGGCGCAGGTCGATCAGCAGGCGGTGGCACAGGCCTATGACACCTGCGTGCGGCATCTGAACGGTGTTGACGGCTTTGATCGCCGTAAGGGCGCGGTTCTGGGCATCGCGGCTTCGGTGGCGTTCTCGATTCTGGCCGTTGCGACTTTGCTGTTTGCCGTGCTGCGTTGGCGCGGCTTTATCTGAGCGTTTATCGGATGGGGCGCAGCGCGGAACGGCTAACCAAAGTGACCGTGGCGAAGGCGACATAAAGCAGCAAATACCACGAGCCAATCTTGGCAAAGCTGACCCAGTGCTCGGGGTGTTGACCGGAATAAAGCCATGTGCCCGTTGCGGTGCCGATGTTCTCGGCGACCCAGAGGGCAACGCTGGAGAGCAGTGCCGCCAAAGGCAATGGCATCCACCATTCGGCGTGGGAGATGCGAAACCAGATCCGGGTGCGGCCATACAGCAGCAGAGTAGCTGCGAACAGCACAAACCGGATGTCGGGCAGGAAGTGGTGGGCAAAGAAGTTCACATAGATCGCGCCCGCCAGCAGAAAGGTAAGCCTTGCGGCGGATAGGGGGCGAAACGCATCTCAAAAATGCGGATGACGCGGGCCATATAGCTGCCGACGGACGCATACATAAAGCCCGAGAACAGCGGCACACCGGCCAGCTTGAACAGGCCGGGCTCTGGGTAGCTCCATGATCCGGCATGGGTTTTAAACAACTCCATCGCCGTCCCGGTCAGATGGAACAGCAGGATGACGCGGGCTTCCTCCCAAGTCTCCAGCTTGAACCGTAGGAAGGCGGCTTGCGTCGACAGCGCGAACAGAAACAACGCGTCATAGCGCTGCAGTGGCCAATCGGGGTGCCAGACAGCCTTGCTCAGCAGGATCGCCAGCAGCAACAGCCCACCAAACAGACAGGCCCAGCCTTGCTTCAGCACGAATAACACCAGTTCTGCCATCCCGAACGGCAGCCGGGCGCGGGCCCAATCGCCAAGCCGGCGTTCTAGGCGGGGAGTGGTAGGGGACATGTCATTGGGATTTGGCGTCATTGCGGGCGTCTTAGCACGGCAAAGTCGGACTGTCAGCCTGCATAGAAAAACGGCGCAGGTTTCCCTGCGCCGTTTGTTTGGCTCCAGAAGCTTACAGCCCCGGATACATCGGGAATTTTTCGCACATGGCTTCAACGCGGGCTTTCACCGCAGCCTCAACTTCACCGTTGCCGTCCTCGCCATTGGCGGCCAAACCATCGACCACTTCGACGATCCATTTGCCGATCTGGCGAAATTCAGCCTCGCCAAAGCCGCGCGTCGTGCCTGCCGGAGTGCCCAAACGAACGCCAGAGGTCACGGTTGGTTTTTCCGGGTCAAACGGGATGCCGTTCTTGTTGCAGGTGATGTTGGCGCGACCCAAGGCTTTCTCGGTGGCGTTGCCTTTCACACCCTTCGGGCGCAGATCGACCAGCATGACATGGGTGTCGGTGCCGCCGGTGACGATGTCGATGCCACCTTTCATCAACTCATCCGCAAGGGCCTGTGCGTTCTTGATCACTTGGCCGGCATAGGTTTTGAACTCGGGCCGCAAAGCCTCACCGAACGCCACGGCTTTGGCCGCGATCACATGCATCAAAGGACCGCCTTGGATGCCGGGGAAAATCGCCGAGTTCACTTTCTTGGCGATGTCCTCGTTGTTGGTCAGGATCATACCACCGCGCGGGCCGCGCAGGGTTTTATGCGTGGTGGTGGTGGCAACGTCAGCGTAGGGGAAGGGCGAGGGGTGATGGCCGCCTGCCACCAGACCCGCAAAGTGGGCCATATCCACCATCAGATATGCGCCAACCTTATCAGCCACTTCGCGGAATTTGGCGAAGTCGATCTGACGCGGCACGGCGGAGCCACCTGCGATGATCAGCTTCGGCTTATGCTCCAGCGCCAAGGCTTCCAACTGATCATAGTCGATGCGGCTGTCTTGCTGGCGCACGCCGTACTGGATGGCATTGAACCATTTGCCCGACTGGTTCGGCGCCGCGCCATGGGTCAAATGGCCGCCCGAGGCCAGGTTCATCCCCAGAATGGTATCGCCGGGCTTGATCAGCGCCTGAAACACGCCTTGGTTGGCCTGTGATCCCGAATTCGGCTGCACGTTGACAAAGTTGCAGCCAAACAGCTGTTTCGCCCGGTCAATCGCCAGATTTTCCGCCACATCAACAAATTCGCAGCCGCCGTAATAGCGCTTGCCCGGATAACCTTCGGCATATTTGTTGGTCATCACCGAGCCTTGCGCTTCCATCACCGCGCGGCTGACGATGTTCTCCGAAGCGATCAACTCGATCTCATGGCGCTGTCGCCCCAACTCATTGGTGATCGAGCCGAAAAGCTCAGGATCGCGGCTGGCAAGGCTTTCGGTGAAAAATCCGGTATCGCGGTGGGCGGTCATGGCGTCTCCTGCGGTGATGGGCCGATTTGCAGCGGTTCTAGGCCAAGGGGGGCCGTTGGGGAAGGCAAGAAACGACGTGGAACGGGTCGGTTACGCCGTCTTGTTCACTATAGGAAACTTGTTACCGCTATCGAAAGCGCCGCCGGGGGTTGAGTTTGGCGGCAGCAAAGGCAAGGCTGCGGCTTCAGGCAGAAGGATTCTGGGGTGGTGTTCAAGAAAATCGCGTTTGTGGCCAGCGCGACCCCTCCGGCGCAAGAGGCGCTGGCGGAACTGGTGGGCTTGCATGGGCAGGTTGCGGTAGAGCTTGCGGATGTGGTGGTGGCTTTGGGGGGGGACGGCTTCATGCTGCAGACCCTCCATGAGACGCAGCCGCTGGGGCTGCCTGTGTATGGGATGAATTGCGGCACGGTGGGGTTTCTGATGAACACCTTCTCGGCCGATCTGCTACCGAAGCGGCTGGCGGTGGCGGAGGAGGCGGTGATTCATCCGCTGGCGATGACGGCGGTGTCGGTGGATGGATCGGTCACGCAGGCTCTGGCGATCAACGAGGTGTCCTTGCTGCGGGCGGGGCCGCAGGCGGCGAAGGTGCGGATCTCGGTGGATGGGGTGGTGCGGTTGGAAGAGTTGGTCTGTGATGGCGTGCTGGTCGCCACCCCTGCAGGCTCCACCGCTTACAATTATTCGGCGCATGGGCCGGTGCTGCCGATCGGGTCTGACGTGCTGGCTTTGACCCCAATGGCGGCGTTTCGGCCGAGAAGATGGCGGGGGGCTTTGCTGCCCAAGAGCGTCGTGGTGCGGTTTGATATTCTGGAGCCCGCGAAACGGCCCGTGCGGGCGGATGCGGACAGCAGGCCGGTGACGGATGTGGTTTCGGTGGAAATCCGGTCAGAACCTGCGATCCGGCACCGGATTTTGTTTGATCCGGGGCATGGGCTGGAGGAGCGATTGATTGTGGAGCAGTTTGCTTGATTTGCGGCTTGTCCACGCGTGGACAGAATTTGCGCCGTTATAAATCAATGGGTTACTGGGGGGTTGTTTAGGAAGTGTTAACACTTGCCCACAGCGCAACCGATTTCTGTCACAGAAATCGTTCCCGATTTTTTACTTAAAAAATCGCCCTAGCGCTGGGTCCAGGTCTCAATCTTGCGGTAGAGCGTTGAGGGTGACAGTTCCAGTACCCTTGCGGCTTTCGGCACCGAGCCGTTGTGATGGGCCAGCGTGGCTTCGATCACCAGACGCTCGATCTCTGCCAAGGGGCGGCCCAGCAGCGAGTCGAGGCCAAGCGGTTCGGGTTGGCTCGGCGGCTCGCTTGGATGGGCCGGGCGCTGCGAGATCAGCAGATCTTGCGCCTGCTGCGGCAGGCTGGCGGGCAGCATGGCAGAGGTCAGCACGCCGCCATCATGCAGAACGGCGACGTTGCGGATCACGTTCAGCACTTGTCGCACATTGCCGGGCCACGGCAGACGGCGGAACAGCGCCCGCACCTCGGGCGACAGGCCTTCAAACTGCTTGCCTTCCTCTTGCGCAAAGCGTGCAAGGGCGGTTTCGGCGATTTCAATGACATCATCGCCACGTTCGCGCAAAGGCGGCATGTGGATCGGCACCACGAACAGCCGGTAAAACAGATCCTCGCGGAACAAGCCGCGCCGCACTGCATCCATTGGGTCGCGGTTGGTGGCGCAGACGATGCGGACATTGACCTTCTTTGGCCGCGTTGCCCCCACCGGCACCACTGTCGAGGTTTGCAAAAACCGCAACAGTTTGGTTTGCAGCGCCGGGGCCATTTCGCAGACTTCATCCAAAAACAGCGTGCCGCCATCCGCGGCCGTCGCGGCCCCCGGTTTGTCGGAAATCGCCCCGGTGAAACTGCCCTTCATATGGCCGAACACTTCAGATTCCAGCAAATCCTGCGGGATCGCGCCACAGTTCAGCGCGATAAACGGGCCGTTGGCACGCGGGGAATTGCTATGCACTGCCAAAGCGCACAGTTCTTTGCCGGTGCCGCTTTCGCCGGTGATGAACACCGTGGCCATTGACCGCGCGACCGAGACGATGGTGGCGTGGATGGCGGCCATCGCTTGCGACGAACCAATGAAGCCGCTGCCGATCGGGGCGGGCACAGGAGCGGCAGTGGGCGGCACAGCCACGGGCGCGGCGGCTTTGACGCGCGGTTTTGTGAGCGCCGTTTTATGGGCATTGCCCACGACATTCAGCAGCCGTGCCTCGTCAAACGGTTTGACCAGAAACTCATGCGCGCCCGCCCGCATCGCTTCGACCGCCTTGTTGATCGAGCCATGCGCCGTCATCACCACGACATGCAGGCCGGGGTGCAGTTGGAGGATTTCGCGCATCAGATCCAGACCGTCGCGGTCGGGC
>JBKJTI010000113.1:0-2735 GCA_046590425.1 Cypionkella sp.
GTGTTCTTCCGCAACCGCGGCACCATTGATGTCGAAGATGTTAACGTGATGAAGGGCTGAGATCATGGATATGCAACTCAGCGCGCAGATTATTCTGTTTGCACCTTTGGTGGGCGCGATCCTGTGCGGTTTCGGCTGGCGCTTGATCGGCGAGACGGCGGCGACGTGGCTCACCACGGTGATCTTGTTCATCGCGGCCATCCTGTCGTGGTATATTTTCCTGACCTTTCAGGGCGATACCCAGCACATCACCGTGCTGCGCTTCATCGAATCCGGCACGCTGAGCACCGAATGGGGCATCCGGTTGGACCGGATGACAGCGATCATGCTGGTGGTGGTGAACTCGGTTTCTGCCCTCGTACATCTCTATTCGCAAGGCTACATGGCGCATGATGAGAACTGGGCGCATGGCGAAAGCTATCGGTCGCGCTTCTTTGCGTATCTGTCGTTCTTCACTTTTTCGATGCTGGCGCTGATCACCTCGGACAATCTGGTGCAGATGTTCTTCGGTTGGGAGGGCGTGGGCGTTGCCTCGTATCTGCTGATCGGGTTCTACTACCGCAAGCCGTCCGCCAATGCCGCCGCGATCAAGGCGTTTGTGGTCAACCGGGTCGGTGACTTCGGCTTCGCGCTGGGGATTTTCGCGCTGTATTATCTGACCGACAGCATCAAGTTTGATGAGGTGTTCGCCGCAGCCCCTCAACTGGCGCAGACGCAGTTGCATTTCCTCTGGGCTGACTGGAATGCCGCCAACCTGATCGGGGTGCTGTTGTTCATCGGCGCGATGGGTAAATCGGCGCAGCTGTTCCTGCACACATGGTTGCCCGACGCGATGGAGGGCCCGACGCCGGTGTCGGCGCTGATCCATGCCGCGACGATGGTGACGGCGGGGGTGTTCCTCGTATGCCGGATGTCGCCGCTTTATGAATATGCGCCGGATGCCAAGACGATGATCGTGGTGGTCGGGGCTACCACGGCGTTCTTCGCCGCCACAGTTGGTTTGGTGCAGAACGACATCAAACGGGTGATCGCTTATTCGACCTGTTCGCAGCTGGGCTATATGTTCGTGGCGGCGGGTGTGGGCATGTATCCGGTTGCGATGTTCCACCTGTTCACCCATGCGTTCTTCAAGGCGATGCTGTTCTTGGGTGCAGGCTCGGTGATCACCGCGATGCATCATGAGCAGGATATGCGGAATTACGGTGGCTTGCGGAAGAAAATCCCGCTGACGTTCTGGGCGATGATGATCGGCACTTTGGCGATCACCGGGGTGGGGATTCCGCTGACGCATTACGGCTTTGCGGGATTCCTGTCGAAAGATGCGGTGATTGAAAGCGCTTGGGTGGGGTCGAACTATGCCTTCACTTTGCTGGTGATCGCGGCGTTCATGACCTCATTCTACTCGTGGCGGCTGATGTTCATGACGTTCTTCGGCAAGCCGAAGGGCGACACCCATGCCTCTGATCATGCGCATGAAAGCCCGGCGACGATGCTGATCCCGCTGGGGGTGCTGGCTTTGGGTGCGGTGTTCTCGGGCATGGTCTGGTATAACAGCTTCTTCGGCGATGAGGCGAAGATGCGGGCATGGTTCAACATGGAACCGCCACATGAGCAGGCGGCCGAGGAAGGTCATGCAACCGAGACTGTGGCAGAGGCAGCTCCGGCTGCGAGCGCCGAAATGCCTGCCGCTGAGGTTGCTCCTGCGACCACCGCAACGGAAGCTCCTGCCGCAACTGCCACCGAAGCTGCTCCGGCGACTGAAACTGCTGTGGCTGCGACGACCGAAGCGGTGCCAGAGGCCCATGCGACCGAGGGCGCCGAAGCTGCCGCCGCAGCACCTGTGCATCTGGAGCCGGGCGTGGCCCCGAAGGGTGCGATCTATCTCGGCGCAGACAATCATGTGCTGCACGCAGCGCATGGGGCACCGAAATGGGTTAAGGTTTCGCCGTTCATCGCGATGATGTTGGGCTTCCTGCTCGCGTGGACATTCTACATCCGCAGCCCGGAACTGCCTGGGAAACTCGCGGCACAACAGCGCCCGCTGTATCTGTTTCTGCTGAACAAATGGTACTTTGATGAGCTTTATAACGTGATCTTCGTGAAGCCTGCGTTCTGGCTGGGCAATTTCCTGTGGAAGAAGGGTGACGGGGTGGTGATTGACGGCGCGCTGAATGGGGTGGCACTGGGGATCATCCCGTTCTTCACCAAACTCGCGGGGCGTTGGCAATCGGGCTACGTGTTTACATATGCCTTCGCGATGGTGCTGGGGATTGCTGCCCTGCTGACCTGGATGACGCTTACGGTGGGGCACTAAGAGCATGGCTTACCTTCTTTCCATCATCATCTTCCTGCCTGCAGTCGCCGCCGCCATTATGGCGCTGTTTCTGCGCGGCTCGAATGAGGCCACCGCTAATAACGCGAAATGGCTGGCATTGATCGCCACTACGGCGACCTTCATCGTATCGCTGTTCGTGCTGAAAGGCTTCGATGCCAGCACCTCCGGCTTTCAGTTTGTCGAAGAGGCCAGTTGGATCCTTGGGCTGAAATACAAGCTCGGCGTTGATGGCATCTCGATCCTGTTCGTGATGCTGACCACCTTCCTGATGCCGATCACCATCCTGTCGTGCTGGTCGGTGACCGACCGCGTGAAGGAATACATGATTGCCTTCCTGCTCTTGGAAACGCTGATGCTCGGCGTGTTCTTGGCGCTCGATCTGGTGCTGTTCTATCTGTTC
>JBKJTI010000129.1:0-6846 GCA_046590425.1 Cypionkella sp.
TGCCGCAGCCGAGGCAAAGGGCAGCAATGCCACCGCCCCCGCCGTGATCCCCGCCAACAGCGCCAAGGGCGTGCCTACCGCCAAACCCTGCGCCCCGCGCTTCACAACTTCGGCACCAAAAATCAGCGTCGGCATATACAAAGGCAGCACCAGCAGGCTCATCAACAACCCGCCGCGCTTCACCCCTACGGTCAGTGCCGCGCCAAACGCCCCGATCACCGACAGCGCCGGGGTTCCCAATGCCAAACTCACCACCAGCCAGACATATCCCGCCACCTCAAGGTTCAACAGCACCCCCAACACCGGCGACACCAAGACCAGCGGCAACCCCGTCACCAGCCAATGCGCCAAAGATTTCACCGCCACCACCGCCTCCAGAGGCATCGGAGAGGTTGCCAGCAAATCGAGGCTGCCATCCTCATAATCCAGCGCAAAAATCCGGTCGAGCGACAAAAGGCACGCGAGTAACGCCCCCACCCACAGAATCCCCGGCGCAATCCGCGCCAAAACCGCAGGCTCCGGCCCCACGCCCAACGGCACGATCACCGCCACCAGCAGGAAAAACGCCAGCCCAAGCCCAAAGCCGCCGCCCGCCCGGATCGCCAGCCGCAGATCCCGGATCAGCAGCGCGATCATCCGAACGCCTCGTCAAACGCGCCCAACCGGCCACCCGCCGCAGGGCTGCGTGCCTTGAACGGCGTCAGATCCAGCACGTCGGCCTCCAGCCCCAGATCAATATGGCTGGCGATCAACGCCGACCCACCGCTGGCCAAATGCTGCGCCACCACACCCGCAAACAAAGTCACGGAAGCCGCATCCAGCGACACCGTCGGCTCATCCATCAGCCAGATCGGCCTGCCCGTCACCAACAACCGCGCCAGCCCCAGCCGCCGCTTTTGCCCCGCCGACAGATGCGCCGCCCGCCTGTTCGCCAATGCCTCAAGGTTCATCGCCTCCAAAGCCTGCGCCACCTGATGCGTGCCATAGGTCGCCGCCCAAAACGCCAGATTCTCCGCCACCGTCAGCACCGCTTTGACGCCATCGGCATGGGCGGAATAGGCCACAGCCTCGGCCCCCACCGTCACCTCACCCGCCAATGCGGGCTGCAATCCGGCCAGCGTGCGCAGCAAGGTGGTCTTGCCGATGCCGTTCGGCCCGCGCAACACCAGCGCCCGCCCCGGCATCAGCCGGAGCGTTACCCCGTCCAGCACCGTCACGCCGCCTCGGGCCACGGCAAGATCGCTTACCTGCATTTCCATCCCCAACCCCTAACCCATCGCTGCCGATGCGAAAAGACCCTGCGACAGCATGGCCTTTCCGCAGCAGCCTCCTATATTGCCCCTCAAACAGGAGGCTACCCATGACCCTATCCACCACCCCCTTTGGCCGCACCGGCAAAACCACCACGCGGCTTGGCTTCGGCGCCTGGGCCATCGGCGGCACTTGGGGCGAAGTCAGCCTTGAGGATGCCAAAGCAGCACTACACGCCAGTCTCGATGCGGGCGTGTCTTTCATCGACACTGCCGATGTCTACGGCGATGGCAGATCGGAGCGGATCATCCGCGAGGTTCTGGCCGAGCGCAAAGGCGCGCGCCCCTTTGTGGCAACCAAAGCCGGACGCCGTCTGAATCCGCATACCGCCGAAGCCTACACTGGCCCCGCGATTGAGGCGTTCATCGACCGCAGCTTGCAAAATCTTGGCGTCGATTGCCTTGACCTCGTGCAACTGCACTGCCCGCCCACTCCGGTTTACGCCAATCCGGCGATGTTCGAAGCCCTCGATGCCATCAAAGCCAAAGGCAAAATCGCGGCCTACGGCGTCTCGGTTGAAACCATTGCCGAGGCGATGACCGCCATCCAGAACCCCGGCGTCGTCTCGGTGCAGATCATCTACAACCTGTTCCGCCAACGCCCCGCTGAAACTTTCTTTAAGGCCGCCAAAGCCCAAAACGTCGCCGTCATCGTGCGGGTTCCCCTCGCCTCTGGCTTGCTGACCGGAAAAATGACCGCGCAAAGCCAGTTCGCCGCCGACGATCACCGCAGTTTCAACCGCAATGGCGAGGCGTTCGACAAGGGTGAAACCTTCTCGGGCGTGCCCTATGACGTAGCCCTTCAAGCCGTCGAAGAACTCCGCCCACTGGTACCGCAAAGTTCCACGATGGCAGAATTTGCCCTGCGCTGGATTTTGATGGAAGACGCCGTGACGGTGGTGATCCCTGGTGCGAAATCGCCCGCGCAGGCACAGGCCAATGCGAAAGCCGACGCTCTGGCACCACTGCCCCCCGCGACCATGGAAAAGGCGCGTGAGATTTACACGCGCCTGATCGCTCCTGAAGTCCACGGGCTTTGGTAATTTCCGCGCCGCCCCGGCCTTGAATCGGGGCCTCCAACTGGCGCACATGAGGCCCCGGCTCAAGGCCGGGGCGGCGTGGTGTCAGACGACAAACAAAGCGGCTGCGATGCGGCGGCCCTCGCCGAGCAGCACGTTGTAGGTGCGGCAGGCGGCCGGAGTATTCATCGGCTCCACCCCAATGCCCTGTGCTTCCATCGCCAGCCGAAACGCCTTCGGCACCACTGCAACTTCAACCCCCAACCCCACCAGCAACACATCAATTTTTCCCGCCAAAGACAACGGCCCGGCCAAATCATCAAACCCGCCCCAGGCTCCGGCATCCCACGGTGTGATCAGGCTGGTGCCCCGCAGCACATGCGTGCCGACCCGAAAAAATCCCGGCCCATAACTTTCAATCGCCAAAGCCGATCCATAGGTGATTTCGGTCAGTCGCATGATCTAGGCGTCGATATTGGCGAATTCGTGATCCGACGGTTTGCCATTCTTCGGCTTTTCGCTGCGATCCAAACCGATCATCAGCACGATGTTCTTCGCGACATAAACCGAGGAATAGGTGCCCAAAATCACCCCCATGAAGATCGCAAACGAGAACCCGCGGATCACATCGCCGCCAAACACCATCATCGACCCCACCGCAAGCAAAGTGGTGATCGAAGTCATCAGAGTCCGGCTCAGCGTCTCATTTACCGAAAGGTTCATCACATCGCGCAGTGGCATGGTCTTGTATTTGACCAGGTTCTCCCGCAGTCGGTCGAACACCACCACGGTATCGTTGATCGAATATCCCAAAATCGTCAGCAGCGCCGCCACGATGGTCAGATCGAACTTGATCTGGAAAAACGCGAAAATCCCCACCGTTATGAACACATCATGCAGCAGCGCCAGCACGCCGCCCAAGGCAAACTGCCACTCAAACCGCATCCAGATATACAGCATGATGCCGACCGAGGTCACCACCATCGCAAGGATCGACGTATAGACCAACTCGCCCGACACCTTCGGCCCGACGGTTTCTTCCGAAACAAACTTGATCGCGGGGTCCAGCTTCAGCAGCGAAGCTTTCACCGCCGCCAAATCCGTCTCACTCACCGCCTGATCGGCATCAACCGAAGACAGCCGGATCATCGCCACATGCTGATCCGAGCGGAACGACGGATCGAACACCTCAGTGATCACAACATCCCCAACCGGGAGCCCGTCCATCGCCTGCCGGTACGCGCCGACATCAATCGGCTGCGAAGAATCGGTGCGTAAAGTGGTGCCGCCCTTAAAGTCGATGCCGTAGTTCAACCCCTCGGTGCCCCAAAACAGGAACGCCGCCAGCATAAGCAAAACAGAACCGCCAAAGGTCAGCCATTGATGCTTGAAAAAGTCGATATTGGTCTTCTCGGGTGCAAGTCGCAAACGCCAAGCCATGAGTTTTCTCCTTACACCACGATTTCGGATGGCTTGCGCCAGTTGAACCAGACCTCAATAATCAACCGCGTCACCAGCAGCGCAGTGAACACCGAGGTGACAATCCCGATCCCCAACGCCACTGCAAAACCGCGCACTGGCCCCGCGCCCAGAAAGAACAGCACGGCGGCGGTGATCAAAGTGGTGATGTTGGCATCGACAATCGCCGACATCGCCCGCTCGTAGCCGATCTCAATCGCCCGCGCCGTAGTTTTATGCACCCGCAATTCCTCGCGGATCCGCTCATAGACCAGCACGTTGGCATCGACCGCCATACCGATGGTCAGCACGATCCCGGCGATCCCCGGCAGCGTCAGCGTGCCGCCGATGGCCGACAGCACCGCGAAGATCAGCGCCATGTTGATCACCAGCGCCACATTGGCGAACAGCCCGAACAACCCGTAAGACGCGAGCATGAACAGCGACACTGCCACCATGCCGATGATCGCCGCGGTTTTGCCCGCATCAATGCTGTCCTGGCCAAGTTCCGGGCCAATCGTGCGTTCTTCGAGGAAGTTCATCTTCGCAGGCAGCGCCCCGGCCCGCAGCAGCACCGCGAGGTTGGTCGATTCCTCCAGCGTGAAGGTGCCGGTGATGATACCCGAGCCGCCCTGAATGGCGCTCTGGATCGTTGGCGCCGAGATCACCTTGTCGTCGAGCACAATCGCGAACGGCTGGCCGATATTGGCCGAGGTGTATTCGCCAAACTTCCGCGCGCCCGAGACGTTAAACTTGAAGCTGACTGCTGGCCGGCCGTTCTGATCAAAAGACGGCTGCGCATCGGTCAATTCCTCGCCCGACACCACCGGCTCATCGGCGACGATGTAGTAGACATCCTTCTCATCTGACGAGGCCAACAACGAGTTGCGCGGCCCCGGATCGGCGGCCGGATTGGTCGTCCGGCCCACCACGGTGTTAAACGTCAGCTTTGCGGTGGTGCCAATGATCGCCTTCAGCTCGGCAGCAGACCCCAGCCCCGGCACCTGAATCAATATCCGGTCGGTGCCCTCGCGCTGAATCGTAGGTTCCCGCGTGCCGACCGCATCTACCCTGCGGCGAATGATTTCCAAACTTTGCTGCATGGTGCGGGTATCCGTCGCCACCCGCTCGGGTTCAGACAGTTGCACCACAATCTCTTGGCCCTCGGTGGTAACTTCCAGATCCTTCTGACCCACCCCGGTCAGGCTGACCACCGGTGAGGCCAAAGCCTGCACCTTGGCAACCGCAGCCGCCATGCCATCGGCATTGCTGATCGACACCCGCAGCACGCCGGGCACCGACGGCATCCGCCGCACAGCCCCAACCTGGTCGCGCACATCGCGCAAGGCGTCGCGCACCTCCGGCCACAGGCTGTCAATGCGTTGCGCATAAACATCCGCTACCTGCACCTCGGCCAACAGATGCGCGCCGCCGCGCAAATCCAAACCAAGATTGACCAGAGCCGAGGGCAGGAACGACGGCCATTTCGCCAGATCCGCCGTCTCATCCGGTGTCGCCACCCCTGCATTGGCTTCAATCGCGATTGCGGCGTCGTTATGCGCCTCGACCTCGGTGTAGAACAGGTTGGGAAGCGATGCGGCAATCCCCCAGGCGCACAGCGCAAGGATCAAAAGGCGCTTCCACAGCGGCGAATAGAGCATGATGTTTTGTCTCAGGTTAGGGCCGGGCTAAACATAGATCGTTCGGGTTCGAACGCAGGCGGGGTCGGAGCTTAGCCAGCTTTCGCAGGTTCGGTCTTGTTCATCACCTGAGAAATCGTGTGACGCGGCATTTTCACCTTCACGCCTTCGGCAATTTCCACTTCAAGCACGCCATCATCGCCAACCTTGGTCACTTTGCCGATGATGCCACCCTGAGTCAGCACCTGATCGCCACGGCGCAAGCCATCCACCATCGCCTTCAAATCCTTCATCTTCTTTTGCTGCGGACGGATCAGCAGAAAATACATGATCGCGAAGATCAGAACCAGAGGCAGGAACGAAGCGAAAGCCGAGCCTGCGCCAGCAGCACCAGCGGTTTGCGCGAAAGCGGGGGTTACGAACATGGAAGTCCTCTCATATGGGGGCATTCCCCCTGATTTGTCGGCGGGCACCCTACCCGCGCTCCGGCGGATAGGCAAGCCAACGCCGATCTAAGCGCTTTGGCACGGTAAACCAGCCCAGAGGGTTATTTTCTGCGCAAATTGTGTTTGATAAGCTTGCAAAGATCACGCCCATCTCGGGCGATATGGAGACGACCGTGCCCTATGTCAAAGTTGAGATCGCCAAAGGCATCGCCTCGGTCGAACAAAAACGCGCGGTGATCCGGGGAATGACCGACGTGCTGGTCAAGGAACTCGGACGCAACCCCGAGTATATTTTCGTGGTGATCGACGAGATTGACACCGACAACTGGGGTCGCAAGGGCCAATCCCTCAGCGAACTCTGGCAAGCGGGCAATGCGGATGCAACAAATCCGCCTAAAGAAACCGATTGACCCAAGGCACGCGCTGTAAGGCGGCCGTCAGCGCCCAAGCCAGAGCAAATGCGAACAACGCCGCGAAACTGCGGTCCACCGTGTCGGAAAACAGCTTGAACGCCACCAGCATCGTCGCGGGGTGCAACAAATAAATGCCAAAGGCAAATCCGGCGAGCCATGTCGGCCAAGCGCCCTTGATATTCACCCGCCAGATCGCCTCAAAGATCACAGCCACCAAGATCATCTGCACCGAGGCAAATTCTGGGCTGCGATTGTACAAAATGCCACTGATCAGTGCCGCCGCGACGATCACTGGCCAGACCAGCCCCATGCGTTTGCCCGCCGCCAGAATCGCGCCGAACCAAAACAACGGCAGCGAGAAGAACCATTGTGGCAGAGGCTGCGGAAACCCCGCCGGGTTGATGAACCAAGCCTGCGGGGCCAGTTTGGCGTGCAGCAGGCCCAAAGGGATCGACACGATCACCAGTAGCACCGCCGCCAGATACATCCGCGCGCGGCGGTCAATAAATCGCGACACCCACGGAATTGTGACCAGAAAGATCATCACAAACGGCAAAAAC
>JBKJTI010000134.1:0-6510 GCA_046590425.1 Cypionkella sp.
CAAGTCGAGTCAATCCTCGGGACGGTCGCAGAAGACGGGCAGTATTTTGGTGAGTTTTGCGCAAAGTTGGACGAACGGTTTGCGGACCGTCTGGGTCTGTCGAAACCACAGCCTGCTGCTCACGCCAAATCAGCTTGATCCTGTTTTGCAGATTTGAATGTCAGTTTTCATCGTCAAAGCGAAGGCAGAGACAAGGGTGCACAATTGTGCCCATTTCGAGTCGCGACAGGTGGCGATTGCCTATGGCATCGTCACGCTGCAGCAAAATCCTGCCGCTCCTTGAAACCGTTAATCAGTGAACCGGGCCGGGTGATGCACCGTGGTCGAGGCGTCTGGCGCTTCCTGTTGGGCTGGCACCCGGCCCGAATTTCACCGGCACGCGCGCGCCTGATCGCGCAGGACAGCGTAGTCGATCAGCATCCTGACTACCACCGTGCCCTCCGGCATGGCCCTGATCTCGTCGGCCGCGCGTGCCTGATCTGTGATCGTGTATGCTACTACTGGCGGGCAAACCGCCGGATCGTCAGAACCGCCCGTCGCGCAGCCGGTCAGCCAAAACATCGCGATCAGCGGGGCGGCGGCTGGCAGCGTCCAGCATTTGACGTTGGATTTCATGGGTTTTCTCCGATGTGGAAAGGCGCTCTGCCAGCCGACCGGCACGTTCACCGGTGCGGCGCAGGTTCAGCAGGAATAGGGCGATGGTGAGAACGGCCAGCAGGAGGCCCAGCGCTTTGCGCGCCGGGCCGCTGGTGAGGAGGACTGTGATCCAACCCATCAGCGCTGGCCCCGCTTCCAGTCATCGATCCGGGCGAGGATCGCGACTGCGATGCCGATCAGCGCCACCGCGATGAACACCCAGCGCAGGGTGTCGAGATAGGTCATCACGGGCAGGATGGCAGTTTGGGTTTCCGCCAAGACTTCCTGCGCGACTTCGACACCGGCGGCACCGACGGTCGCTATGCCCGCTGCCCCGCCACCCTTCAGCGTGCGGCTGTCGGCCAGGACTTCCCGGGCGGGGGCCACTTCCGGCACGAAGGGCGTTGCGCGAATGGGGAACTGTTCGCCCCAGCTGCGCGCAGGCCCGAGGTCGATATGCATGAAGCCTGAGCGGGGATAGGTTCCGAAGCCGAGGAAGCCCACGGCGCGGGCGGCTTCAGCAAAGGCCACGGGATCGTGGTTCGACATGGCGATGTCGAAGGCGGTGCCCAGCATGTGCTTGGAGGCCGGGGCCCCACCGACGGCGCGGTTGTGGCTCGGGCTGCGATAGCCAGAACGGACGATCAGCGGTTTTCCGAGGCGGTTGCGCAAGGACTGCAGCTTGTCCATCGCTTCGGTGTTGATCTTGATCGCGCCGGTGCCACGGCAGGCGATCTCGGCCGGGGAAAAGCTGGGCCAGCGCCAGGCGGATTCAGGCACGTCGCGGAAATGGGCATAGGTCGTGGTTGGCATGGTGGGTCTCCAAAAATGCAAAACCCGCCTAGGGGGCGGGTGGGGGACAGATTCAGTGGTGGTCTTGGGCGCGCGTCAGTCGGTTCGGCCGCGCTGGAAGGCCTCGAACATCACGTCCCGCATCGCGCGGATGTCTGTTTCGATCCGTTCCAGCCGGTCGGCATCGGCCTTCCGGTCATCAGCGCGCTGCTTGTCGGTTCGCTCGCGCTCGAGGTGCAGTTCCCGGTCGAGCCGCTCCAGCATCGCCTCGTTGGTGAAAGCCTTGCGGGTGACAGTGGCGGCGATGGCAAGGCTCCCGCCAACCAGCGCGGTAATGGCGGCGGTTAGGCCGTTTTCGCGGAAGGCCTGGCCGACCTCCTGCAGGATGGTGGTGCGTTCGGTCATGATGGTCCCTTCAATAGTCCGTTTCGAGATAGAGGCCCGCGCAGTCGTAGGCGACAGCGGCGGCAGTCGCGCCGTTGTTGAGGTAGAGGCGCGGCGAAAGGAATTGCGTGTTGGCGGGAAGGTCGGCGGTGATCTCCTGCTCAAAGACCGCACCAGAGACCTCATTGACCGCCCGGACCCAGACCGACGATCCGTTCGGTGGGGCCGCGATGAACAGGGTCTGCACGCCGCCCAGCGCGATGGCGAAGGGCGCGCCCATGTCGGTCAGGGTCGGCGCGCCGGTGCCGTCGTTGGTGACCAACTGCCAGTTGGCATGGGTGCCGCGCTGGAAGCCGATGCCGACTGCGTTGATCACTGCAGCCAGAGTTAGGTTGACGGCCAGCGCGGCGATGGAACCGTAGAGGCCGAAGAAGCCCATGCCGGTGGCTTGCAAGGTCGTCAGCGAAAGGCGTGTCACGAAGGTCCAACCCCCGAGGCCAGCGGCATTGCCACGCCAGCAAGCCCAGCCTGCGGATCGCTGTTCTGCCACCGAATCTACCACCGCAGCAGAAGTCAGACGCCAGCGCCGCATGCTGGCCGCGAGGTTGGTGGCGGCGAGCGTGGGATGGGAGACGGTGCCGACGTTGGTGATCGGCAGGCCTTCGGTAGTGATCGTGGTCGTGATTGACGGCGACCAGTTGGCTATGCGGTTGACGCCAAAATGCGGCTGCAGCGGGAAGTCCCGCCCCGAGGGACGCATTACATCGATCCACGGCGCCCCGGCACGATTGCGCGCATAGACCGAGGTCTTGCCCGAGGGTGGTGGGGTCGGCGCGGCGTTCAGCCCCGGCAGCACAGTTGGCTGCGACAGTTCCACCTGGCCATTGGTGCGATCCACCACGATGGCATCGAAGAACGTCGATCCATTTGGGCTGACCTTGAAGCTGAAGTTGTCGTTGCCAAGAAGGCCGACTAGGGCACGAGCGGAAAACCCGGTCTTGAATGCGAAGGCGGCGTCGTTCCCGACAGCTGCCTTGTTGACGGTGGCTTCGATCCCCGCGCCTGCGTTGTTCAAGAGCACCGCAGGCGTGTTCATCGACAGGCGGTTGAAGCTGTCGGCCGTCGCGCCACCGAGGCCCAAAAGCTGCGCCGTAAGGTTTGCCTGCGGCATGCCGACCTGTGTCACGGCATTTGCGAAGGTCACCGTGGGCGTGTTCACCACCGTGGTGCCGCCAGCGCCTGCGGTCGCCGACCCGATGTTGACGACCGTGGTCGATCCGGCAGCGCCGCCGGTGCCAAGGTTCAGGGTCTTGGTCACGCCGGTCGGATTGACCCCCCTGCCCATCCCATAGGTCGCAGCGGTGATCGCCGTGCCGATCGATGCCGCCGCGGCAGAAACTGTGACTGTTCCCGAGGCGGTAAGGGTGCCGGTGATGGACACGGCACCCGACGCGGTCAGCGAACCGGAGAAGGTTTTGTTCCCGCTGAAGGTTTGCGTGCCCGCAAGGATCGCCAGTTCCGACGAGGTGTTCGGCAGCGTGAAGGTCCGGGTCGTGCCGGTCGTAATCCCGGACAGCGAGAACAGCGCCTTCTTGGTCGGATCGGCATCGTTCACCAGGCTGAAGACGGCATCCGACACATCGACCGGTTCGCCGACCAGCTCCCAGGACGACCCGTTCCAGACGACAAAGGTCTGTTCTGCGGCGATCCAAGCTAACCAGCCGGGACGCGGGACCAGCCGCATCCAGACCCCATCGGTGGCATAGGCGAATTCGCCCGAGGCCGGGATCATCGTGACGGCGCGCACCAAGCCCTCAGCAGTGTCGGGATCCGCGAGCGGGCGAAACACTTCGAAGCTGATCTGCGGCAAGCGGTTACCGAAGGGCGTAAGTTCCAACTCCTCCAGTACCACGTAGGCAGTGCCGCGATAGGCGGGCGTGCTGGCCGCGCCCATCTTGGCGGAGATGAACGGGTCCGGGGTCTGAAGTTCATCGCCCGAATACCAGCGCCATGTGATGCCGGTCATATCCAGAGCCTTGCCATCGGCCCAGACCCGGCCAATGCCAGTGATCGGCCCTTCACAGAGAGCAACGGCGAAGCTGGCGAAGTAGAGATATTCAGTGGTCGTGACCTTCGGGCCACCACCACCCTTGCCGCCGCCCTGACTGGTGGTGCGGGTTTCCTCGCGGAAATCGGTGGCCCAGATGATGTTGCCGCCCAGCCGCATCCGACCATAAAGACGCGGGATCACCGCCCCTTCGGTCGACGAGGTGATGCGCAGGCTGTCGAGTCTTGCGCCCTCGATACGCTGGGCGGGTGCCAGGGAAGACACAATCCAGCTGTCGACCAGGGAGCCTGCGCTCGAGCCGATGAAGCCGCCGATGGCCGCGCCCGAAAAGCCAAGGATGGTGCCGCCAAAGCCAGCGCCAATCGCGGAGCCGACGGCCCCGAGAACAAGAGTTGCCATGTGGGGTGCCTCAGCGTTCGGGGAACAGGAAGGCGAAGGCGATCCGCCGCCGCCAAATCGGGGTCAGGACTTCCTCGACGACGCCAAGGCGTTCGTAGGCGTGGATGAAGCTGTCTGGGCCAGTCAGGATGCCGACATGCTTGGCGATGGCGTGCGGGGTCATGCGAAACAGGATCAGTGCGCCAGGACCGGTGTCCGCCAGTGCGATCTCTGGCATCATGCAGCGCGCGCCGTCCGCCAGCACTTCCCGCGGCCCCGTCTCGCCCCAATCCCGGCTATAGGGCGGGATTGGGAAGGGTTCGTCTCCGACGACCTCTCTCCAGACTCCACGCGCAAGCCCAAGACAGTCGCAGCCAACCCCGCGCAGACTTGCCTGATCATGGTAGGGGGTACCAAGCCAAGAGCGGGCCACGGCGACAACGCGGTCGCGATCGGGGGTCATCACAGCACCGTCCCGTCATTGCTGCCGTCCCGGCTGGCATAGCGCAGCACGGCGTCCTGACCGGGAATGTTGGGGAAGCCCCTGAAATTGAAGGTGTTGGCGAATTTTGTCCCGCAGGTCGCGATGCGCTTGTCACAGCCAGCGCGGGCGATGAAACTGTCGCCCTCGGCAATGGCGCGCACTGGGGCTTCCAGCAGGGTCAGAGACGCGATGGTATCGGTTAAGCCGTGGCCCAGCACTTCTGTTATCCGCCCGACATTGACACCGCTGGTCCAAGTGAGGGTGCCAGATGTGAACCAGCCCGCCGCGAACCCTGACAGGCCCGTCGCCAGGAACGCCCGGTCGCGCAGCAGGTCGGTGACCACGCCGGTGCCCTTGTAGGCGGCGTTTTCCAGATCGATGCCGCAGCGATTATCGCCCAGCGCCGCGTCGCAACTCGCCTGAAACGTCCGCCCCACGGTCTGGCCCAGCGCATGGGCAAGCGACCGAACTTCGGCCACGAAAGCCATGCGACCGCGCCGGATTTGACCCACCACACCCCGGCGCAACAAGACGCGCTGGCTGGTATCGGCCCAGTTGACCCGCCACAACTCGACCTCTGCGGCGTCCCAGCGCCCGTCGATGATGTCGGTTTCCGTGATGCGATCCGACGTCAGCACGCCCTCGGCGTCCTGCGCGTCGACAGAAAGGTCGGAGCCAGAGCGCACTTCGGACGCGGCAAACCCGCTTTCCGGCTCAAAGTCTGTGCCATCGAAACTGAGAACCGCGTCATGATCCGTGAAGCCCAGCGTCACGCCATCCGCGCGCGAAATCCGCCAACACCAAGACAGGGTGGTGGTGCCCTCGTCGAGATGGGCCTGCAGCGCAGGGGAAAGTGACTTCATCGCCGGATCTCCAGAAGGGGAATTGAGGTGATCGACCCGAGCCGTTCGATATCGAGGGTGACGTCGAGCATGTCGGTGCCAAAGCGCACGGGCACATCGAACTCGAACCCGGCGCGGACGATGACGCCATTGCCTGGCGCGGTGGTGAAAGTGATGACGCCAGTGGTTGTATCCAGCGTCCAGCCCGACATCTGTTCCACCACGCCCAGCGCGATACGAACGGTGCCGGTCACCGGTTTGGCGATTGTCCGGGTCCATGTTTGCGCGCCGGAGGTGTAGCGTTTGGCCATCTGGAAGGTCTTCAGGCTGCCGGTGCCCGTGCCGATCTGCTGATCCGTTGCGCCTGTAGGCGTCGAGGGCAGGCCGGATTTATAATCCGCCCAATCCTTATAGCGAAAGCCAAAGAGCCGCCCGTTGCGGGCCTCGAAAAACGCGACAACGGACGCCAGATCATCAGCGCGGCGGATGCCGTAAGCCACATCGTAGCGCCGCCGCGAATTGGCCCAGCTGGCGTTGCGCTCCTCATCGCCAGAGGCCAGTTCGACCACTTGCGTGCGCCGTTCCGGCCCGCCCCGCGCACCGCGGCTGATGTTGTCGGGGAAGCGCACCTCATGGAATGCCATCAATATCCTCCTTCGTTCGTGCTTTGGTCGCCGAAACCGGTTCCCACTTGCGGCGGCGCACTCACATGCCCCTCCGGCCCATCGACACCGCGCGGGCAATGTCGGCCGCCACCTGCGTGCGGGATTGCCGGAAGCTTTCGGCATCGCGCGCCATGATGGTCACCGAGATATTCGGCGCAGCGCTCTGGGATTTTCCGTAGCCCGCTGCTTCCCGGCGCGAGAGCACACGCTCTCCCTTTTGCAGAATGGCGGGCACCTCGTCCGGTTTCAGCCCGGCCCAGC
>JBKJTI010000161.1:0-22295 GCA_046590425.1 Cypionkella sp.
TGGGAACAATGCCGTGCCGAAGGCCAGGTATGCTCCCCCGATTGGCCCCAATCGCGCCTTAATTTTGGCGGGGGACAGTGGTGGGATGTCTTGAGAGGGACGATGAAACGATGACGAGCGTGGCCAACTTACAACCAGATCCTGCACCTATTCTGGCGTGCACCATCTCGCGCGATGTGCAGAATTTTGACCTGCTGATCGACGATATGGAAAACGAACTGGGCGAGGCTTGGGGCGATCTTGGCTTTGAAGATGCCCTGATTTTCCTCGGCCAGCCCGAATCCGCCACGCTGGAGTTCGTCGCCATCGCCGTCGATGCCGAAGATGAGGCCGATCTGTCGCGGATCACCGAAATCATCCGCACCGCCAAGGCAAAGTCGATCAAAGTGATCCTGATTGCCGATCAAGTTGGCCCCGCCGCCTTGCACCAGCTGCTGCGCTTAGGTGCCGAAGATTTCGTACCCTATCCGCTGCCGGATGGCGCTTTGCACGAAGCCATTGAACGTATCCGCAAGGCCAAACCCGCCGAAGTTGCTGCTGCGGCACCAGCCCCCGCCCCTACCCCCGCGCCGATCGCTTCGGATGAACCCCATGCCGAGAAAGCCCCGGCGTTCAAAGCCAAGGGCGACCGCGATGCAGTGGTGCTGCCCGTCCACGGGCTTGCAGGCGGCTGTGGTGCCTCCACCTTCGCCGCCAACCTCGCTTGGGAGCTGGCGAGCTTGTCCAAAACTGACGCGCCGCGCGTCTGTCTGATCGACCTTGATTTTCAATATGGCTCGGCGGCTACCTATCTTGACCTGCCGCGCAAAGAGGCGGTGTTTGACCTGCTGACCGACACCGGCCATGCCGATTCAGATACCATGCTGGCCGCCATGCTGACCTTTAACGACAAGCTGCATGTGCTGACCGCACCGTCCGACATGCTGCCGCTGGATATCGTAAGCCCAGAGGATATCGGTCGCATCATCGACATGGCGCGGGCGAATTTCGACTTTGTCGTGATCGACATGCCGCGCACCATCGTCGCCTGGACCGAAACCGTGCTGTCTCGCGCCCATGTCTATTTCGCGCTGATGGAGTTGGACCTGCGCTCGGCACAAAACGTGCTGCGATTGGTGCGGGCGTTGAAAGCCGAGGGCCTGCCGCATGAAAAGCTGCGCTATGTGTTGAACCGCGCGCCGAAATTCACCGATCTATCGGCGAAAAGCCGGGTGAAACGCATGGCGGAAAGCCTTGATATCACAATCGAAGTGCAGCTTCCCGATGGTGGCGCACAGGTGACACAAGCCAACGACCACGGCCTGCCACTGTCGGAAAATGCGGGCAAAAACCCGTTGCGCAAAGAAATCCAAAAGCTGGCGAAATCGCTGTTTGATCTGAACAAAGCCGTGGAAACCGGCAGGGGCTAAGGCTCGGACTTTGGGGGTTGACGATGTTCTCACGTTTCAAAAAGCCGGAGGCCGGTCCAAGCGCCAGCCCCGCCGCCGCGAATACCGCGCGCCCGGCGGCTCCGGCCCCTGCGCCAAAGCCCGGTATCAGCCGCCCCGCGGTTGCCCCCGCCCGCCCACCTGCCGAGGCGGTTGCCGCGGATAAGGAAAAGAAGCGCAAGGAACGTCTGGGTGAGTTGAAGCAGGAATTGCACAAACGTCTGCTGGATAACCTCAACCTCGCCGCCATCGAACAGGCCTCGGAAGCCAACCTTAAAGCCGAAATCGCCGCGATCTCGGCCGAGGCTTTGGATGAGATGTCGGTGGCTTTGTCGAAAGAAGACCGCACCACGCTGAACCAGGAACTTTACGACGAAGTGATGGGCCTTGGCCCGCTGGAACCCTTGCTGAAAGACGAATCCGTCAACGATATTCTGGTCAACGGCCCCAACCGCATCTTCGTTGAACGCAACGGCAAGCTGACGCTGACCGACATCACCTTCAAGGATGAACGCCACCTGTTGCGCATCATCGACAAAATCGTCTCTGCCGTGGGCCGCCGGGTCGACGAATCCAACCCCTATTGCGATGCGCGCTTGGCCGATGGCAGCCGTTTCAACTGCATGGTACCGCCAGTCGCGGTCGACGGATCGCTGGTTTCGATCAGGAAATTCAAAAAAGAGAAACTCGGCATTCCGGATCTGGTGCGCTTTGGCGCCTTCACCGAGGAAATGGGGCTTTACCTGCAAGCCGCCGTTTCCTGCCGCCTCAACGTCATCGTCTCGGGCGGTACGGGTTCGGGTAAAACCACCACCCTGAACGCTTTGTCGTCTTTCATCGACAACACCGAACGCGTGCTGACGATCGAAGACACCGCCGAACTTCAGCTGCAACAGGTGCATGTGGGCCGGATGGAAAGCCGCCCCGCCAACGTCGAAGGCAAGGGTGCTGTCACCCAACGCGACTGTCTGCGCAACGCTTTGCGGATGCGTCCTGACCGTATCATCGTCGGCGAAACCCGTGGCGAGGAAGTCATCGACATGTTGCAAGCAATGAACACCGGCCACGATGGATCTATGACCACCATCCACGCCAACTCGGCCCGCGATGGCATCAGCCGCCTTGAAAACATGGTCGCCATGGCCGGGATTGAAATGCCGCTGAAGGCCGTGCGCAGCCAGATCGCATCGGCTGTGAACCTGATCGTGCAGGCCTCGCGTCTGCAAGACGGCTCGCGTCGCATGGTCTCGATCACCGAAATCACCGGGATGGAGGGCGAAGTGATCTCGATGCAGGAGGTGTTCCGCTACGAACGCCTCGGGGTCGAACCGAACGGAAAGATCATTGGCCGCTTCAACGCAACCGGCGTGCGCAGCCACTATTCCGACCGCTTCAAGCAATGGGGCTACGATTTGCCCGCCTCGATCTACGAACCGATCATTTGAGGGTATCATGACCATTTCAGCCGCCCCGCTTATCTATGTTTTGATCTTCGTCGCCGTCGTGGTGATGGTGAACGGCCTCTATCTGGTGGTGTTCGGCAAATCCATCAGCCTGAACAGCCGGATGAGCCACCGTTTGGCTTTGCTTGAGAAAAACAACAACCGCGAACAGGTGCTGGAGCAGCTGCGCAAGGAAACCGAGCAGCACGTCAACTCGCGCGGCATCCCGCTCTATTCGATCCTCGCCAAAAAGGCCCAGAAGGCCAACATCGCCTTCAGCCCGCAACAATTGGTGCTGATCATGATCGGCATGGTCGGCGTGGCGTTCACGGGGCTGACCTTTGGCACCCAAGTGACACTGCCGATCCGTGTCGTCGTCGCCGTCGGCATGGGCGTGGGCGGGGTGTATTTCTGGGTCAACGGCAAGGCGAAAAAGCGCATCGCTTTGATGGATGAACAACTGCCTGACGCGGTGGAATTGATGGTGCGGTCCTTGCGCGTAGGCCACCCGTTTGCCTCCGCCATCGGCATCGTCTCGAAAGAAGTCCCCGATCCCTTGGGCACCGAATTTGGCATGATCTCGGATGAGGCCGCTTATGGCCGTAACGTCGCCGACAGCCTGAAAGCATTTGCCGAACGCATGGACAGCCAGGATCTGCGCTTCCTCGCTGTCGCCGTGACCATCCAGCAAACCTCGGGCGGCAACCTCGCCGAAATCCTTGAAGGCCTGTCGAAAGTCATCCGCGCCCGCTTCAAGCTGTTCCGCCGCGTCAAGGCCATCACCGGTGAGGCGAAATGGTCGGGCATGTTCCTGTCGATGTTCCCGATCGGGGCCATCGTCATGATCAACATCATCAAACCGGATTACTATGATGATGTCGCGAAATCGGCGGTGTTCATCCCAGCCTGTCTTGCTGTCGCGGTGTTTCTCGTCATCAACATCATCTTCATGCGTATCATGGTCAACATTAAGGTCTAAGCGTCATGGAATTTCTGAACAATATCAACACGCAACTGACCGACACCTTCGGCCCGCTGGGGCCGTTGCTGGCGCTTGGTCTGCTGGGTCTGGCGCTGATTATCGCCGTGCTGCCGATGCTTCTGAAGAAGCAACCCGAGCCATTCGACAAACTGAAAGCCCTGCGCAAAGATATCGAAAACGCCAGCAAATCGCCAAAAAGCGCCAACCTGCGCCATAGCGAAAAGGCAGATCGCCTCGAAAAATTCGCCTCGTTCCTGGAGCCGCAGGATGAGCAGACCATGACCGCCTCGCGCCTGAAAATGGTGCGCGCGGGCTACAAACAGAAAAACGCCGTCCGTACCTTCCACTTCGCGCAACTGGCACTTGGCATCGGCCTGCTCGGTTTGGGGATGCTATATACCTTCACTGGCAATGACGGCGCCGAGGTATCCACCCAAGTGATGATTATCTCCACCCTGCTGCCGGGCGGTTTGGGCTATTACTTTCCAATGTATTGGGTCAACAGCCGGGTGCAAAAGCGCCAAGCCGAGATCGTCTCGGGTTTCCCCGACGCGCTCGATCTGATGCTGGTCTGTGTCGAGGCCGGCCAGTCGCTCGACCAATCCATCAACCGCATCGCCAAAGAAAGCCGCAACTCTTGCCCGGCGCTCGCCGAAGAGTTTGAAACCGTGGCACAAGAGGTCAAGGCCGGCAAAGAGCGCGTCAAGGTGCTGAAAGACCTGTCCGAGCGGGTCGGCATCGCCGATATCTCCTCGTTCTGCACCACCCTCGTGCAATCGGCGACCTTCGGCACCTCAATGTCAGACGCCCTGCGGGTGTATTCCGCCGAGATGCGCGACAAACGCATCATGCGCGCCGAAGAATTGGCCAACAAATTGCCGACAAAACTCACCCTCGGCACTATGCTGTTCACGCTGCCACCGCTATTGATTATCCTGATCGGACCATCGGTCTACGGGATCTCGAAATCCCTCGGTGGCGGCTGAACCACGGGCACCAAGCCCAAGCATACGGGGCTAAAGTGACGCGCGCGGCAGTTATCCTTCTGATCTGCATCCCTTTGGCCGCCTGTGGCAATACGGGCGGCCTTTCCGCATCCGGCAAAAAACCCCGCAACGTGCCCTACGGTGTCGATAGCCGCCAACAGGGCGTCGATGGCCTGCTGGTCGGCCATCGCTTGATGGAAGCGGGCGAATATGAATTGGCGATGAAAGCCTATCTGCGCGCCGCATCCGAACAAGGCATGAACGCCGATGTGCTGTCTGCCATCGGCTCTGCCGATCTGAAAATGGGCCGTCTGGGCCAAGCCGAACAGGTGTTGCGCCGCGCGATTGAAGCCGATGAAACCAACGTCCCCGCTCTGAACAACCTGGGCTGCGTGCTGATGGAGCAGGGCAAATCCGGTGAAGCCCGCCGGGTGTTTCAGCAAGCTTTCGCCTTGGACAGTGGCCAATCGGACTCCATTCGCGAAAATCTTAAGCTCGCGATAGCGCGCAGCGAAGCCTCTGTATATGATCCCATTCAGGATGAAAAACCCGTGATGAAACTGGTGCGACGCGGCCAAGGTTCTTACGTCTTGCTGTCGCAGCTTTGAAGACCCCGACTTTGACGACCGAGCAGTAGACCAAAAAGGACGCAAAATGCGCCACCTGACGTTGCTTACGCTGTGCCTGATCGGCGCTACTGCTTTGGCGGGCTGCCAAGGCACCCGAGACGCCGCCTCCAAACGCGCGCTGAAATCGGTGAATGTGGTCGATGAGTCCAACCTCAGCGACATCATGCTGACGGTGGGCGACCCGAATGAGGCCGTCGCCTATTTCCAGAAATCCAGCGCTGAAAATCCCGACCGCATCGACCTGAAGCGCGGCTTGGCCAAATCCCTGATCCGCGCCAACAAACCAGCGCAGGCGATTGAGGTCTGGGGCGCGATTGTCGCCTCGCCCGAAGGCACCAACGATGACCGTGTCGGTCTGGCCGACGCCCAAATGCGCACCTCAGACTGGACCGCCACCGCCGCCACGCTGAACACCATCCCGCCAACCTTTGAAACCTTCGAGCGCTATCGGCTAGAGGCCATGGTCGCCGACAGCCAGAAAAACTGGAAAAAAGCCGACAGTTTTTATGACATCGCCGCGGGCCTCACCAACAAACCCTCGGGCGTCTATAACAACTGGGGCTTCTCGAAACTGACCCGCGGCGACAATGCCGGGGCAGAAAAGCTTTTCCTCGAAGCCCTTACCTACGATTCCAGCCTGTTCACCGCCAAGAACAACCTGATCCTCGCCCGCGCGGGCCAACGCAAATACGACATGCCGGTGATCGAGATGACCCAGACCGAGCGGGCGCAGCTCTATTACACCCTCGGCCTCGCGGCAGTGAAGCAAGGCGATACCTCGGTCGGTCGCGAACTTTTGCAACAAGCCGTCGACACTTCCCCCACCTATTTCGAGGCCGCCGAGCGCAGCCTGAAAGCGCTGAGTAGCTGATATGATCTCGCCCTATGCCGCCCTCGTCTTCTTACCGTTCTGCTTCGCCATCGCGATCTGGGTGTCGTGGAGCGATATGAAATTCATGAAAATCCCTAACAAAGCTGGCGGTGCCATGCTGATCCTCTGGCTGGTGCTGGGCCTTATCTTGGTACTGGTCAGCGTGTTATCGTTCAAACTCTGGCTCTGGGGCTGGGCCTTGGCCGCCTGCGTCTTGGTCGCGGGCTTTATCTTGAACGCAGGTGGAGCCGTTGGTGCGGGCGATGCGAAATTCGCAGCCGCCATGGCCCCCATCTTCGTCTACGCCGACATCCGCTTCGTGCTCGGCCTTTACGCCGCCTGCCTCTTGGGGGCCTTCGCCGCCCACCGCCTTGCCCGCCTGATCCCGCCGTTTCGCACGGCCACGATCGACTGGCAAAGCTGGACGCACAAAGACTTCCCGATGGGTCTGGCACTGTCAGGAACACTGATCTTCTATCTTTTGGCCGCACTCTTGCCGCTTTTCTAGGCCAAAACCTTTGTTGAACGCTTGGGCACAATCCGCCCCAAACCGCCACAAAGGTGCCGCCGATGAACATGCAAGTGCCGCTAGGGGTGCAAGCCCCGCCGCAACCAAAGTCCTTGGCCGAAACCGGCCTGACCTCGGTGATGATGCGCGACATCCTGTTGAAAACCATCTTCCGGATGAACCTTGATCTGGTCTCTGATTTGTCCCGCGCCATCAGCCTGCCCGTCGCACTGGTGCAAGAACTGGTCGATGCCGCCCGCCAACAGCGGCTGCTCGAGGCCAAAGGCACGCTGAACGCCACCTCAACCAGCAACGAGATGGGCTATCAGTTGACCGACGCCGGCAAAGCCCGCGCGTTGGACGCCCTGTCGCAATCCGAATACTACGGCGCCCTGCCCGTGCCGCTCGCCGCCTATTCTGCGCAGATGAAACGTCAATCCGTCCGCGACATCAAACTCACCCGCCCCGAGCTGATGAAGGGCATGGGCCATCTGATCCTGCCGCCCGATCTGATCTCCAACCTCGGCCCCGCCGTCACCTCGGGTCGCTCGATCCTGATGTATGGCCCGCCCGGCAACGGCAAATCCTCGATCTCGAACGGCATCCGCGCCGCCCTGGGTGATAAAATCTACATCCCCCGCGCGATCGAATATTCCGGTCAGGTGATCACCGTTTTCGATCCAATCGTACATTCCTCCGCCGAGTCCTCTGTCGATGACCCTAACGCCCTGCGCCGCACCGGCAACCGCTACGACAACCGCTATGTCTATTGCGAACGCCCCTCGGTGATCACCGGCGGTGAACTCACCCTCGACATGCTCGATCTGAAATACAACCCGACCGCCCGCACCTACCAGGCACCGCTGCAACTGAAAGCCTCGGGCGGCATCTTCATCGTCGACGACCTTGGCCGTCAAGCCGAACCTCCGCAAAAACTGGTCAACCGCTGGATCGTGCCGCTGGAAGAATCCCGCGATATCTTGGCGTTACAGTCAGGCGAGAAATTCACCGTCCCCTTCGACACCCTCGTGATCTTCTCGACCAACTTCCACCCGAATGAGATATTCGACGGTGCCGCCCTGCGCCGGATCTTCTTCAAGATCAAGATCGACGGCCCGAACCAAGAAATGTTCCTGAAAATCTTCGCCATGGTGGCGAAGAAAAAGAAAATCCCGCTGGACGAAGCCACGCTGATTTACATGCTGAAATCGAAATACCCCACCATCGCCAACAACTTCGCCAACTACCAGCCGACCTTCCTGATTGATCAGATGATCGCGGTTTGTGAATTTGAGGGCATCCCCTATCAGATGTCCCCAGACCTGATGGACCGCGCCTGGGGCAACATGTTCGTGCGGCAAGAGACGATTGCAAAGTAGGCGATCAAGCAGATCGAAAGCTCAAATCAGCGCCCTGATCGCCATTCGCGATCAGGGACTTCCTGATTCAATGACCCGATCAAGTTGATTAAAATTTGTTTTCAGACTGGCTCAAATATCCCACGGGGGTCTGGGGGTGTGAAACCCCCAGCGGCCAGCCGCAAGCGCAGCTAAAACCGCCGCACCCCCACTTCCGTCACCATCATATCCAACCGCTGATCGTATTCATCAATCGGCACATCGGCCAACTCCTGCGCCGCAAAGCCAAACCCCACCGCCAAGGTTTGCCGTTTCAACCGCAATCCCTGCAAGGTCCGGTCATAAAACCCGCCGCCATAGCCCAAGCGATACCCGCGCGCATCGAACCCCACCAAAGGCACGATCAACACTTCTGGCTCAATCCATGCCCCCTCAGACGGGATCAAGGCCCCAAACGCCCCCATCTCCATAGCGCAACCCGGCGACCATTCGCGAAACCGCAACGCCTCGCCTTGCGCCACAATCACCGGCACGCAGACCGGCCCCTGATGTGCCAGCATCGCCGCCATCGGATCAGCCTCGGTCCGCATCGCCATATATCCGGCCAAAGCACTGCCGCGATATTCGGCCAGCACGTCAGCCAAAATCTCAGCCGCCTGCCCCTGCCCCGCCGCAAAGGCCAATTTCCGCGCCGCAAATGCCGTTTTGCGCGCTTCCGCCTTGTCGATCCCCAGATCCATCACAGCAGCACCAGCGTCGCCAGCCCCAGAAACGCCAGATAGCCCAGCACATCGGTCAGCGTCGTCACAAACGTCCCCGAGGCCAAAGCCGGGTCCAGATCCAGCCGATGCAGCCCCAACGGCACCAACACCCCGCCAAGTGCGGCCACCAATTGATTGGTGATCATCGCCATGCCCAACACCAGACCCAGTTTCCAATCGCCAAAGATCAAAAACGCCGCCAGCCCCAGAATGATCGCCAGCGAGAAGCCGTTGAGCAACCCGCCCACCATCTCGCGCAACACCACCCTTTTGGCATTGGCTGAAGTCAAAGATCGTGTCGCCAGCGCCCGCACCGCCACCGCCAGCGACTGCGTCCCGGCAATCCCGCCGGTCGAGGCCACAATCGGCATCAGCGCCGCCAAAGTCACCAATGTCGCAATCGTCGCTTCAAACCGCGAAATCACAAAGGCGCTGATAGACGCGGTAAACAGGTTCACCACCAGCCACGGCAAGCGCTGCTTCGCCGTCGCCCAGACCCCATCCGATAGGCTGGAATCATCGCCCACCCCAGCCAGACGCAGCATGTCCTGCTCGTGTTCCTCATCCAGCACGTTCATCGCGTCATCAATCGTGATCACGCCCACCAGCCGCCCCGTCGCATCGACCACCGGGGTCGAGATCAGGTGATACTGGTTGAACATATAGGCCACATCGGCCTCCAGCTCCGTCGCCGGAATGGTGCGGAAACTATCCTCCAGAATATCCTTCAGCCTCACATCGCGCCTGCTCGACAAAAGCCGCCCCAAGGTCACATAACCCGTTGGTTTCACACGAGGATCAACAAGAATAACATGATAGAACTGATCCGGCAGCTGCGGCGTTTCGCGCAGATAATCAATCGCCTCGCCCACCGTCCAATGCTCGGGTGCCACCACCACTTCGCGCTGCATCAGACGGCCTGCGGATTCCTCCGGATAGCCCATCGCCTGCTGCACTGCGATCCGGTCGGCATCCTCCAGCGCGTCCAGGATCATGCCCTGCTGCGGCAGATCAAGGTCTTCCAGAATGTCGACCACATCATCGGTGTCGAGTTCGCGCATCGCCTCCGCCACCACCGAATGTGGCAGCGATTCGATCACTTCCTCACGGATCGATTCGTCAATCTCGGACAGAATCTCGCCGTCAATCTCGCCCGACCACAGCGCCAACAACGCCCGCCGATCCGCCGAGCCAATCTGCTCCAGCACGTCGGCGATATCCGCCGCATGCAAAGGCTCCATCAACTCGGTGATACGCGCGGTGTCCTCGGCCTCAACCGCATCAAGGATCGCCGCCACCCGGTCGGCGTGGACTTCATCTTCGTCCATAACTGCCAGATCTTCCGCCATGACGCACTCCTTTGCCACTTGCTTACAGAAAGCTGTTTCAATGAAACAGAGGGCAGGCAGAAATTTACCTAAAGCCGATAAGCCTATATCCTAGCCCGGTTTGGCAAGCGGAGTATGCAGTGACCGACATTCTTCTTGGGCAAGTGCTGTCCTTCGCAAGCGATCCCTTTGTGGACGGCCCCGATGCCGCGCGGCACGAGTCCCATGGGGCCGTTGCCATCCAAGATGGCAAGATCGCAGCCGTCGGCCCCGCCGAACAAATCCGCGCCGCCTATCCGCAGGGACGCATCACCGATTACGGCCGCTGCCTGATCTCGGCAGGCTTCATCGACGCCCATGTACACTACCCGCAAACCGCGATCATCGCCTCTTGGGGCAAGCGTCTGATCGACTGGCTGAACAGCTACACCTTCCCCGAGGAAATCCGCTTTGCCGACCGCAGCTATGCCGATGAGGTCGCGGGCCGCTATCTCGATCTGGCGCTCGCCCACGGCACCACCTCGATGTGCAGCTACGCCACCATTCACCCCGAAAGCGTCGACGCCTTCTTCACCGCCGCCCAAGCGCGCGGCCTGCGCGCCTTCGCCGGCAAAACCTGCATGGACCGCAACGCCCCCGATGGCCTGCGGGACACCGTGCAATCTGCCTATGACGACAGCAAACGGCTGCTGCAAAAGTGGCATGGGCAGGATCGCCTGTCCTACGTCATCACGCCCCGCTTCTCGCCCACCTCCACCCCCGAACAACTCGCCGCAATGGGCCAGTTGTGGCGCGAGCACCCCGATTGCTTGATGCAAACCCACCTTTCCGAACAAGTCGACGAAATTGCTTGGGTCAAAGACCTGTTTCCGCAATCGCGCGACTACTTGGATACCTATGAGACCCAAGGCCTCTTGCGAGAAGGCGCCGTCTACGGCCACGCCATCCACCTGACCCAGCGAGAAAAAGACCGCCTGATCGAAGCAGGCGCAAGCCTCGTCCACTGCCCCACCTCGAACACGTTCATAGGCTCAGGCCTGTTCGACATGTCCCTCGCGAAGCGGTTGAGAGTCGGCCTCGCCACCGACACCGGCGGCGGTTCCAGTTTCTCGATGCTGCGCACCATGGCCGCGGCCTATGAAGTGGCACAGTTGCGCGGCGAAGCCCTGCATCCCAGCCAACTCTGGTGGCTCGCCACCGCAGGCTCCGCCCGCGCGCTGCATGTCGAACACCAGATCGGCAATGTAGCACCGGACATGGAGGCTGACCTCACCATCCTTGATCTGCACTCCACCCCCGCCATCGAACAAGCCACCCGCCGCGCCACAGATATCTGGCAAGCAATCTTCCCCACCATCATGCTCGGCGATGACCGCGCCATCCGCGCGACATGGATCGGCGGCAAACCCCACTCACCGCGACCGCTCCTCGCCGCAGAATGATAACCGCGTTAACGTGGCGCAAACAGGAGACACCGATGCTGAAACCAACCGCCGCCCTGATCACCACGCTTTGCCTCGCCGCCTGCGTCACCCCCACACCCCCCACCAGTCCGCGCCCGGATATCGCCCGCCTGTTCACCTTGGCCGATGGCTCGCAGCTGACGGTGATGACGGATGGCCGGCAAGCCCAACTGCGCTACCCAGCCCGCTATCCGCTGACCGAAGCCGAAACCGCCTCCTATATCGAGGATGCCACCAACTGCGCGCCCGGTCGCCTGCTGAGCAGCAGTTCTGATGGTTATGTGGCGCTGCGCAGCTATGGGCTGAACTGCGGCTAAGACCTAATACCCGTGCCACCTCGGGGGGCATCGAGCCCCCGCTCGGCGGCGTTACCACCGCAGGCGAGAGGCGGTCACCTTACAGGATATGGATCCGCAGTTTGAAATGTGGGGTGCCTCCGGCGGGAGTATTTGGAAAAGAGCAATTTTCACATTGGCGCAAATATCCCCGCCGGAGGCTTCCAACAGCACCCCCAGCACTCCGCCGCAGACCTGCCGCCCACACGAACTGCCCCGGCGAAGTCCGGGGTGGTGAGACAAAAGACCTGCGGCGAACGCCGCCCCATTTGCTTATCGTGAGAACCGCCTATTCGTCGCCCAATTCCCAGCCATCTGGATAAAACTCGAACGGCAGCACGATTTCTGTCGCCAGCCGCTCCCACTGCCACACTGTCTCGGCATCAATCGCGATCGGACCAATCCGCGCCTGCAGCACATCGCCGGCATGGCTGGTCTTGAAACCCTTCGCCCGCAGCGCCTTTTCCACCGCGGCCCATTTGGTATCGATCTCTTCGGCGACGAATTCATAGACCACCACCGACAGCTTCGGCAGCTTCACGCCCCGGCCCACCGTGGCAAAGGTTTCAAACGTATCCGCCCGCTGTTCCTGAAAGTTATGCATGATCTGCCTCCTCTGCTTGCGCCAATCCAAAACCGAATCACGCAGCGCTTGATATTGCCGCGTCCGCCTTGTATCCGCTGCATTCAAGATTAGAATAGGGTCTGCCGTCACGCAGGGCCCCTCGGGCCCGCAAAAGCCCCCTGAACCGGAGTTCGCCATGTCCTGGACCGACGAGCGCGTCGAGACGCTCAAGAAAATGTGGGCTGAGGGCCAGTCTGCCAGCCAGATCGCCAAAGAGCTGGGCGGCGTCACCCGTAACGCTGTGATCGGCAAGGTTCACCGCCTTGGCCTGTCCAACCGCGTCGGCGGTGGCGCTGTAGAGGGCGAGGAGCCCGAAGTGGCTGCCCCCGTCCCGCCGCGCCCCGAACCTACGCCCAAACCCGTGGTCGCCGAAGCCCCGGTGCGCGCGGCCGCCCCTGAGCGTGTGGCACCCGAGCCGCGCCCGGTGCCGCCAGCCACTGCCGCATCGGTCGCAAGTGTCACCACCCTGCCGATCCCGATGCGCAAAGCCATCATCCCGGCAGGCCAACCTTTGCCGCCGCAACCCTCCGCCAATGAGATCAGCCCCGAGGCTTTGGCCTCGGTCCGCGAGGTCGAGAAGCGCGCCAAGCGGCTGTCGCTGATGGAATTGACCGAGCGCACCTGCAAATGGCCGATCGGCGATCCGGCCACCGAAGATTTCTGGTTCTGCGGCCTGCCCTCGGTGCCCGGCAAACCTTATTGCGAAGCCCATGTCGGCGTCGCCTTCCAGCCGATGTCGGCTCGCAGGGATCGCCGCCGCTAAGCGATACCGCGACCCAAAATGCCATCAGGCGCGAGCAGCCCTCGCGCCTGATGCATTAAGCCTGTAGGCGGTGATCAGACTCACAAAACCACGACGCCCCGGCCCCGAGCCGGGGGCCTCGACTTGCGAGGATCAACGCAGGCGCACACCGCGCCATTCGGCCACAGACTCACGCCAGCAGTTCAATTCCCCCCACCGAGCAGCTTCTGCAATGCCTTTTGCGCCTCATCATCCACCGCCTCATTCATCCGCCGCCGCGCCGCATCTTCCAGACTTTCGCCCTGCTGCTGCACCACGCCCAACTCACTTTCCAGCTTGGCCCGCGCCTCCGCTTCCAACTCCGCCCGCTTGGCCTCGGCCTGCGCCTCTAAGGCCGCCTTCTGCTCGGCCAGCTTCTCATCGGCAAGCGCCTGCAAATCGAGCGAAAACTTCGGGTTCGCCCAAGACCCTTTGATCAGGAGCGGCGCCGTCAACCCGCCCGCCCCGGTATCATCCGCCAAAGCCGTGGCCTTGATCCGGTACTCCAGATTGCGCGCGCCCAAGCCCACATCGCCCACGCCCCGCGCGGTGATATAGGGCGATTTCAGCACCAGATCCTCGTTGTGCAGCACCCCACCCGCCATGGTGAAACTGCCGCCCAAACTGTCGAAAATCGTCTTCTGCCCCTCGCCGACATACGACGTGTCCAGCGTCCGCAGCATCCCCGCAATGTCCAATCCCAAAATCTCACCATTGCTCAAGCTCACAGATCCAGACCCCGACATCGAGCGCATGATCGCATCCACCGTGGCACCTGAACCGAGAAACTTCACCCGCATATCGCCCGTACCGACCAGCCGCTGATAGCCACCGAAATCAGCCAGCAACGGCTGCAACGCCATGCCCGCAAAGGATAAATCCCCCCCCACCGACAGCCCGTTGCGGCCATTGACCACGAACTGACCCGAGATCACCCCCTCATAGGCCGACACCTTGCGCAACTCGGTCACCAAGCGCGACCGATCATTGGTCAGCACGATCTGCGACGGTCCAAACTTTACTAGCCCCAGATCGACACTGTCCGCCGTCAGCGCCACCGCAGCATCCAGCGCCGCAAGCCCGCGCACGTCGATCTTGTCCGCAGGCCAGCCCGCCGCCTGCGCCCCGCCACCCGCGCCGCCACCCTCACCACCCGACACCCCGGCCAGATCCAACGTCCCCGCCACCACCTTGGCCGACAGTTTCGCCCGCTCTCCCGCCGTGGTCAGATCGCCGTCCACCGTCAGCTTGTTGCCATCGAGCACCACCGACCCGCCCCGCAGATGCAGCGATCCCGCCGTGGTCAGCGTCACCGCCCCCGCCACCCGCACGTCCGAAGCCCCCAAACCGCGCGGCAGTTTCGGCGCAGCCATCCCCGCCAAAGCCGCCACCGCAGCCAAATCCGCCAGATCGGCGCTGACCTCGCCCTTGGCCTCGGGCGCAATCCCTGCCTGCCCCTTGAACCCAATCTCAGCCGCCCCCGCCACCAGCTTCAGATCGCTGTCCACCAGCTTGCCATCGAGAAAATCCTGAAACGCAGCCACCTCTCCCACCAGCGTGAACGACTGCCCATTCATCACCGCCGCCATGTCCACCGACGCAGGCCCGGTATAATTCGGGATCGTCGCCGTGGCCTCTATCCCGCTGATTTCATAGCGCACCCCCGCCGCATGGTCGGCGAACACCAAAGCCCCCCCCGAAACCGAGGCCGCATCCAGCGTGAACGGCTGCCCCACCCCCGGCGTCGCCTCTGACACCGTTCCACCAGAACCACCGCCACCAAACACCCAATTCTCTTCGCCCTTGGCCGACCGCTCTAGCACGATCTTCGGATTGATCGCCTCCACCCCGGTGATCTTCACATCCCCCGCGATCATCGCCGCCAGATCCAGCGAGATCGACAGGCCCTCGGCCTGCACCATCGGCCCCTCTTTCGACCAGTCCGCATTGGAAATCGAAATCGGCCCGGTGGTCACCCCCAACTGCGGCCAGATCGTCGGCCGCACCGCCCCCGAGATCACCAGTTCCCGCCCGGTCAGCGCGTTGAACTTCGCCACCGCAATCCCGGCCACCTTCTCCGCCGGGATCAGAAACACCGCCCCAACCAGCACAATCGCCAACAAAACCAAAGCGATACCCGAACGAATGATCCAGCGCATACTACCCTCACAGCGATCCTTGGTCCCGAGTCTACGCGCAACCCCCACGCAAACAAGCCATTGTCACCCGATTGGCAACACTTTGCCCGTCACCACTCTGTTACATTGCCCTGATTTACCGCGACGGCAACAGGAGGCCAGCATGACCGATACGCCCACCCCGCAAGCGCTCGACTGGCTGGAAGCCGAACTCGCCGACGCCTTTGACGAGGAATACGAGCTGGAACTGGAAGACGCCCAGCTTTCGCTGGAAATCTCCAAGATTTATAAAGACAAACACCCCGATGGCATCGACCGTCACGTCTATTTCCAATCCTTGATCCGGTTGCAATCCGAGCTGATCAAGCTGCAAGACTGGGTGTCTTACCACAAGAAAAAGGTCGTCGTGCTGTTTGAAGGCCGCGATTCGGCGGGCAAAGGCGGCGTGATCAAACGTATCAGCCAGCGCCTCAATCCCCGTGTCGTCCGCGTCGTCGCCCTGCCCGCGCCGTCCGACCGTGAGAAAACCCAGTGGTATTTCCAGCGCTACGTCCCACATCTGCCCGCAGGCGGCGAAATCGTGCTGTTAGACCGCAGCTGGTATAACCGCGCCGGGGTGGAGCGCGTGATGGGTTTTGCCGACGAAGATCAGGTTGAACAATTCTTCCACGACGTGCCCGAATTTGAACGTATGCTGGTGCGCTCGGGGATCACCGTGATCAAATACTGGTTCTCGATCACCGATGAAGAACAGCAAATGCGCTTCTTGATGCGGATCCACGATCCGATGAAGCAATGGAAACTCAGCCCGATGGATCTGCAATCCCGCGTCCGCTGGGAAGATTATACCAAGGCCAAAGAAGAGATGATGGCCCGCACCAATATTCCCGAGGCCCCGTGGTATATCGTCGAAGGCAACGACAAAAAACGCGCCCGGTTGAACTGCATCGACCATCTGTTGCAGCAATTTCCCTACGAACCCGTCCCCCACGACGAAGTCACCCTCCCCAACCGCGTCTTCAACCCGCAATATGAACTCGCGGTGCTGCCGCCGGAATTGTACGTGCCGGGGAAATACTGATATTCCCGCCCACTCCCCGCCGCCCCGGCCTCGAGCCGGGGCCCCATGGTATAAGCAGAGGCCCGGCTCAAGGGGCAGCGGGGAGTGACTGTTAAACCGCTCCCTCAGCAAAACACCGTCTCGCATGCGGCGTTCAGTCACCGCCCAAGCGCTTTATAACAAAGTCGCACCCGATTGGGCCGGCACTCGGAGCTTGACGGCATTGAACAATCATCATCTAAGTTTTGGCGATATACCTTATACTCCCAAGCTCTAGAGGCACCGTGGACAACAAAGCCAACCCACTGGAAAAATGGAGCGAAGACGCATTGCGCAAGGCCGTTGACGCGGCGGGCATTGCTTTGTGGTCATGGAATGTCGACACAGACAAGCTTGACATGGACGAGCGCGGCATCGACATGTGGGACGTTCTTGCAGAAGATGATGTAACTTTTGCCCAGCTTTCAGCAAAAATTCACCCAGCAGATCGCGATCGCGTGCAGGCTGCCTTTTTGGCGACCCGGTCTATTGTTGGGCCTTATGAAATAGATTTCCGAACCCTCATTGGACAAAAAGTTCGGTGGATTTCGGCACGGGGTCGCGGCAGCGATGAAGACATCTCAAGGCGCGTGATGATGGGTGTGTTCCTCGACGTCACCGCCCGCAAACAGGCCGAGGAAAGCAACGAACTGCTTGCCGGTGAAATGAGCCACCGGGTGAAGAACCTTCTTACCATTGCATCGGTGCTGGCTAAAATCACCTCGCGGTCCGCCTCTGGCATCGAGGATATGACAAGTCAGTTGATGAACAGGCTAACGGCCTTGGGTCGCGCACACGATCTGGTCCGCCCTTTACCAGGGCATCAGGGCACTGCTGCCCTGCTTGGCGACATCTTTGCGGTTTTGCTGGCGCCATATGACAATCAAGGCGCCTTCGCCGGGCGCATCCGCATTTCTGTTCCAAGGATGGGCGTTGGCGAAAATGCAGCAACCGCATTGGCCCTTGTCGTGCACGAACTTGCGACAAACTCCTTGAAATACGGATCCCTTTCGTCGGAAGACGGAGTGCTGGATGTGTCAGGTACGATTGTCGACGACAAAGTGCGCTTTGTCTGGACCGAACAGGGCGGTCCAGATGCCTCCAACCCATTAGACCGTAAAGGCTATGGCCGCACTTTGGTGCGCAACGCCGTCGAAGGGTCGCTGGGGGGATCAATCGAATATGACTGGTCGAAAACCGGTATTTCTGTGATCTTGGATGTAAAAGCTACTCTGTTGGAAACTTAGGCCCGAAAATCCCGAAAATCTGATAATCCCGATAATGCAAACAGGCTCATACGGTGCAAGTGCTGATGCTGCGGGCATTGATCTCATGCTGAAAGCACTCCCGCTAGAGCTAAATCCGGCGCGGCTTTGTATGACCCCTGCTGCGTTGCCACAGAAAACACGCCCTCTCACCGGCAAACCTTAACAAATCCTGAACGCCCCCACCCTAACCCCTTGAATTCCCACAAACCGCCCATCTGTCCACGCGTGGACACCCCCCTACCGCCACGCGGCGTTTCAATATATACCCTTCCCCATGTCGCAAAATCCGCCAAATCTCCGCCCAGACCTCGCCCCGAAGCCCAGCTTCAGCGAACCGATCCGCCCCGGCCAGCCCACCATCGGCATGGTCTCCCTCGGCTGCCCAAAAGCCCTCGTGGACAGCGAACGCATCCTCACCCGCCTGCGTGCCGAAGGCTACGCGATCAGCCCCGATTACAAGGGCGCCGACGCGGTGATCGTCAACACCTGCGGCTTCCTCGACTCTGCCAAAGCGGAATCCTTGGAGGCCATCGGAGAGGCCCTCGCCGAGAACGGCCGCGTCATCGTCACCGGCTGTCTCGGGGCCGAACCCGAATACATCACCGGCGCGCATCCCAAAGTGCTGGCAGTGACAGGCCCGCATCAATACGAGGCGGTGCTCGATGCCGTCCACAAAGCCGTCCCCGCCAAGCCGGACCCGTTCATTGATCTGCTGCCCGCCACCGCCGTCAGCCTCACCCCGCGCCACTACAGCTACCTCAAGATTTCCGAGGGCTGTAACCACAAATGCAAGTTCTGCATCATCCCCGACATGCGCGGCCTGCTGCAGAGCCGCCCCGCCCATGCCGTGCTGCGTGAGGCGGAAAAGCTGGTCGAAAACGGCGTGCGCGAGCTTCTAGTCATCAGCCAAGATACGTCGGCCTATGGGGTTGATCGCAAGCATGACCTTAGCCCGTGGAAAGGCGGCGAAGTCCGCGCCCATATCACCGACCTCGCCCGCGCCATGGGCCATTTGGGCGGCGAGACCAAACCTTGGGTCCGCCTGCACTACGTCTACCCCTATCCGCATGTCCGCCAACTGATCCCGCTGATGGCCGAAGGGCTGATCCTGCCCTATCTCGACATCCCGTTCCAACATGCCGATCCGGGCGTGCTGAAACGCATGGCCCGCCCCGCCGCCGCCGCCAAAACCCTGGATGAGATCGCCGCATGGCGCAGCGTTTGCCCCGACATCACCCTGCGCTCCACCTTCATCGTCGGCTACCCCGGCGAAACCGAAGCCGAGTTCCAAACCCTGCTGGATTGGATGGACGAGGCGCAGCTTGATCGCGTCGGTTGCTTCCAATACGAAAACGTCGCTGGCGCGCGCTCCAACGATCTGCCCGATCATGTGCCGGATGAGGTGAAACAAGAACGCTGGGATCGCTTCATGGAAAAGGCCCAAGCCATTTCCGAAGCCAAGCTGGAAGCGAAAGTCGGCCATACCCTGCAAGTCATCGTCGATGAAGTTGACGACGAAGGCGCCACCTGCCGCACCATGGCGGATGCGCCGGAAATCGACGGCAATCTGTTCATTGATGAGGGGTTTGAGGGCCTCGCCCCCGGCGATATGGTCACGGTGACGGTGGAAGAAGCCGGCGAATACGATCTTTGGGGTCGTCGCGTCTGATCCGGCCTTTGGCCAGCGCTCCTCCTATACGTCCAAAATTTCCCGGCCATCACCCCACGGTGATGGCCGCAACTGTTTGCAAAGCCCCCAAAACACGACTTCAAAATTAACCCACAAAGCCGAACTTCAGGATAACCTTTGCGAGCGGGATTTTAACCCGCCCAAACAAAGGGACAGGAACATGAATATTTCTCGTGGGTTTCTGGTAATCGGTGCGCTGTATTTACTGGTCGGTTTGGCATTGGGCATGCATATGGGCGCATCTGGCGACCACACGCTATCGCCGGTTCACGCCCATATCAATCTGCTGGGCTTTACGCTGATGACGCTGTTCGGGCTGGCCTATCGGCTGATCCCGGCGCTGAACACTGGCGCGCTGGCGCTGGCCCATTTCTGGCTACACCAGATCGGAACGCTGGCGCTGCTGGTTGCACTGTATCTGCTGATGTCGGGAACCATCCCCGAGGCTACAATCGGCCCGTTCATGCCGATCGGCGAGGGACTGGTCGCGCTCGGCGTGCTGGCGTGGCTGGCCAATATCATCCGCGCCACCCGGTAGCGACCAAGCAGAAACGCGACGGGCACCTGTAGCCAAAACCCGGCGTCACGCAAAAAAACCAAGGCGACCACTTCGGCCGCCTTGGCGTTCGGGAGTAACGAATTAACCGTGGTTGACGGCGTCATCCTTGCCACGACCGCGACGGGCGAATTCCAGACTGTGATCGACCGGAACCATCAGTGCTGCATGGCCAGCGCCATCATCCTTGCCTTTGCCGCCGCGAATGTGGCCCGCCGGATCATCGGCGCCGCGACCCCGACGGGCAAATTCCTGCCCCTGTGCGGGGGCGGTCAACGAGGTGTGGCCCGCACCGTCGTCCTTGCCCCTGCCGTGGCGCGTGTGGCCAGCGGCATCATCGGCACCACGGCCCCGGCGTGACAACAACTGGCTGTCATCGCTGGGCATCCCCGGCAAGGTTGCGGAAAACTGCGGCAGAACAGTGTCTTGCACCATCGCAGCCGCTGCGGTGGCACCGGTCAGCGACAGGGCAACGGCGCCCGCCGCGATGATTTTGGTCAATGTGAAATGAGACATGATATGCTCCATGAGGTTTGTGAGTTCGTAGCCTCAATCTACGCCGCCAAACCCCGCCACATCAGGGACCATCGCCCAGCGATCTTCGCGGGTAAGACCGGCCAATGGTCTGATAAACTCTCAGTCCTTCAGATGAACCCGCGCCAGCATCGCGGCCTCCACCCGGTTGCGCACATGCAGCTTTTGCAGGATCGAGGTCATGTAATGCTTGACGGTTTTCTCTTGAATATCCAGCTTGCGGCCGACTTCCTTGTTGGAAAGCCCGGTCGCCACCAGCCGCAGAATATCCTCCTCGCGCCGCGATAGATCGGCCAAGGGATTGGGCTCGCCGACCGGCTTGCCCCGCATCGCCACCAGCAGCCGCCCCGCCAATCCGGGCGAGACATAAGACCGCCCCGCCGCCAGATCGCGCACCAGTTCGACCAATTCGCTGGCCCCCACCCCCTTCAGGATATAGCCCGCCGCCCCCGCCTTCAGCGCCGTCATCAGATCGCCCTCATCTTCCGAGGCCGTCAACATCGCGACCAAGGGCGGCTTGTCCATCTTCATGATCAGGGCCAAAGCCCCCAAGCCCCCGCCCTTCGGCATCGAGACATCCAGCAACACCAGATCGGGTTTCAACTCGGCACAAAGCCGCGCCGCTGCCTCGCCATCTTGCGCCTGCCCCACCACATCAATCCCACCCGCATCCGCCAGCGTGCGCGCCACGCCGTCGCGGTAAATCGGGTGATCATCGGCCAGAACCAGACGGATATCGCTCATGTCGCTTCCTTCAAATCCAATGTCATCCGCAACTGCGCACCCGGCCCATCGCTGCGATTGGCAAAGCTGATGTGGCCGCCCAGACTTTCCACCCGATCCGCCAACCCCGCAAGGCCAAGTCCGGCATCCTCGCGCAGAAAATCCACCGGAAGCTGCGCGAATCCCGCGCCCCGGTCCAACACTAGCACCTCCAACAGATCGCCGCGCAAGCTGACCCGCACCTCTTGGCCCTGCCCCTCGGCATGATGCCACGCGTTGTTCAGCCCTTCCTGCACGAAGCGATAGCAGCAGATTTTCACCGCCGCAGGCAGGCCGCTGACGGCTTGACAGTGCAAGGCCACCGCCGTGCCGGTGCGGGCGGCATGGGCCTCGGTCACGCCACGTAGAATATCTTCCAGCGATTTCTGCTCGATATCCGGCAGCGACAAGCCTCTGGCGATGCTGCGAATTTCGAGAATCGAGTCCTTCACCGCTCGCTGCACCGCCGCCAAATCTTCTGCCGCGCGCCCCGAAACCTGACCCTGCAACGCATCCAGCCGCAAAGCCGCAAAGCCCATCAGCTGCGCCGGGCCGTCGTGCAAATCCGCGCCAATCCGCCGCAACGCCTGATCATTGACCGAGGCAAACCGCGCCGCCGCCCCTTGCACCCGCAGACGCAGCGCAAGATTGCGCGCCACCAAGTCTTTTAGCGCGCCCAACTGGCGATCAATCGTGCGAGAACCGCGCAGCACCACCGCAAACAGCCCCACCGCGATCAACAGCATCGACCC
>JBKJTI010000053.1:0-21052 GCA_046590425.1 Cypionkella sp.
GCAGCGGCGTGTAGGGATTACCATCGACCTTGTGCGCGCCGGAATGGATCAACGTGACGGTGATGCCCGCGTCGGAAAGCTGGCCGCTGAGGTCGGCATGCATGACAACGACACCGATGCTGCCCACAGCCCCGGTACGCGGCAGGACGATGCGGTCGGCTTGGCTTGCCAGCGCATAGCCCGCCGAAAAGGCATGTTCGGCGACGAAGGCCCACACTGGCTTTGCAGATCGTGCTGCCCGAATGGCGTCGGCCAGATCGAACACCCCGGCGACCTCACCTCCAAAACTGTCGATCTCCAGTGCGATGCCGCGCACCGAAGGATCGGACGAGGCGGCCGCCTGTCAACGCCTGGTCAACGTTTTGCGAGTCCCCCCTACACGAGTCCGATGATCGAGTCATCGCTGGCCAAGATCAGTCGTGCAGGTCGTCACGGAACCGATCCATCTGATGCATCCGCTCGTGCAGGATCGTCACGATACCGATGTCGCCGTTCGACAGCCGCCGCCAGTAAACGAAATGATGCTCGTGCCTGAAGTAGAAGCCATCGATGGCGAACTCTGCCGGGATCGGCCGCGACGCGACGCCGTGCACCTCGATTTTGTCGAATGCTGCAAACAGTTCGGTGATGTAGCGATCAGCCTGTTCAACGCCCCAGCGATCACGCGTGTACCGGTAGATCTCGTCAAGCCGCAGGGATGCAGCTTCTTGGACTTGGAAGGCCATGTCGTCAGCCCCGGTTCCGGGCGATCACCTCGGCGGCCGTCAGCGGGAGATAGCTTTCCTCCGGCACGGCAAAGGCGCGGGTCAGTTCTGCCTTCAGACGGTCAAACGCATCCCTCTCCGCCCGCTCCTTGTCGCGGCGGATCAGGTCGCGCACGTACTCGCTGATGTTCTCGTAGGACCCGTGCTCACCGACGTTCGAGGACACGAACTCGCTCAGCGCGCCGCTGATGCGGACAGTCATCGTTGTGGTCTGGGACATGGCAGCCTCCGGTTGGTGTCTTCAAGATAAGCAAAAATGAAGACGTGCGCAAGTTCCCGAGCTTTCGATATGCGCACTGTTGTGCATGCCAAACATGGTTGCAGACGCCAGGCGCCAAAGCGCAAGCTGCCTTGGATGGATTACGGGGCGGATACTATTGATTCGGTTGCAACAAAGACCGCTGTTCGGATTTCTCGTGAACCCTTTTGGTACGACCGCGCGCGCCATTGAGTTGGCGGGCGACCATCTTTTGGTCACCGGATGGAGCATGCCTGCGTCGGTTTCGTTGGCGGATATTGGCGAGGTCCCAGCCCTTCGGAAGGGCGCACTTGGAACGACGCTGTCACTGCAGTCGTCCGGGCAAAGCAATGTCATCCTGCGGGGTGCAGCTCATGCCGATGCGCGCGCATTCGCGGACAGCGTCAAAGCCGCGTGGATCAGCTTCAACACAGACGCCTTTGACCGTGAGGCGCAGCGGTTCGACCGGCTTCATGCCGCTGTTTCCGGCCTGGCGCGACCGGCCCGATATCCTGCGGCCTGCAGTCTGGCTTTGGTTCTTCAGGACGCGCGATCCCTCGATGCTACCCTGCTCTCGAAGCTGAGGTCGGAAGCAATCGGAGCAGATAAGGCAGAGCGCGTGGCCCTTGTGCGCAAGTTCGTCGCAGATGGGAAGCCCAGCGCTACACGAAGCTGTCAGGTTGTAGTTACTGTCAGACGATTAGTGCTGGGCTCGTGATCTGGGCGCAGATCGTGGATCCCGACGAGGAATTCGCTGAGGGGTCCAGCGGCGGGTTTGATGCTCATCTTCACCTGCAGTATGACTTTGGCGGAACACAGCCTGTTTCCAAAGCCCTAAGTCCGGCACCGTGCCGAACGCCAAGTCTCCGAGAAACCTGCCACCTTCACAGGTCCATGTAGACGTGCTTTTCAGCCTTTGCCCCCGGATGCGTGACCGCCCCCCATCGCGCACCACCGACGAGGCACGCGAATTTCCAGATTGCCCCCGTGGCATATTGCGTCGGACGCGGACCTGACCACGATGTTCTTCGGGTGGCGAGGTCGTCTTGGCTGAGCGCCACAGACAGTTCGCCCCTGATGGCGTCGATGGTAATCAGATCGCCGTCGCGCACGAGAGCGATGGGGCCGCCATGTGCTGCCTCGGGGCCAACATGGCCGACGCAGAAGCCCCGGGTCGCACCCGAAAAGCGGCCATCGGTGATCAGGGCCACCTTCTTGCCCATGCCCTGCCCGCTGATGGCGGCGGTGGTGGCCAGCATCTCGCGCATGCCGGGGCCGCCTGCGGGGCCTTCGTTGCGGATCACGATGACATCGCCTGCCTCGTAGGCGCGCTTGCGCACCGCCTCGAAGGCGTCTTCCTCGCATTCGAAAACGCGGGCCGGCCCGGTGAAAACCTGTTCCTCGGGCGACATGCCGGCGACCTTGACGATCGCGCCATCGGGGGCAAGGTTGCCGCGCAGGCCAACGACTCCGCCGGTCTGGGTCAGGGGCGTGGCGGCCGGATAGATGACCCTTCCGTCGGCCTCGCCCCGGATCTCGTCAAGTTCCTCGCCAAGCGTGCGGCTGGAGGCGGTGATGCAGTCCTCATGCAGCAGGCCCAGCTTGCGCAGCTCCTTCAGCACGACCGGGACGCCGCCCACCTCGAACAGGTCTTTGGCGACATAGCGGCCACCGGGGCGCAGGTCGCAGAACCAGGGTGTATCGCGCATGATGTCGGTGACGTCGAACAGGTCGAAGTCGATGCCCGCCTCATGGGCGATGGCGGGCAGATGCAGGGCCGCGTTGGTGCTGCCGCCGGTACAGGCGACCACGCGGGCGGCGTTCTCAAGGCTCTTGCGGGTGACGATGTCACGCGCACGGATGTTCTTTTCGATCAGCCGCATCACGGCCTGGCCACTGGTGCGACCATAGTGATCGCGGCTTTCGTAAGGTGCTGGCGCTCCTGAGGAGTTCAGTAGCGCAAGGCCCATCGCCTCAGACACGCAGGCCATGGTGTTGGCGGTATATTGCGCGCCGCAGGCCCCGGCACCAGGGCAGGCCACCCGTTCAAGGATGGCAAGCTCCGCGTCCGACAGATTGCCCGCCTGATGCTTGCCCACCGCCTCGAACACGTCTTGCACGGTCACGTCCTGCCCGTTCAGCCGCCCCGGCAGGATGGAGCCGCCGTAGATGAAGACGGAGGGCACGTTCAGGCGGACCATGGCCATCATCATGCCCGGCAGGCTCTTGTCGCAGCCAGCAAGCCCTACAAGAGCGTCATAGCAATGCCCGCGCATGGTCAATTCCACGGTGTCGGCAATGGCATCGCGTGACGCGAGGGAGGAGCGCATGCCCTCATGCCCCATTGCGATGCCATCTGTGACGGTGATGGTGGTGAACTCGCGCGGTGTGCCGCCTGCCTCTTTCACCCCGACCTTCACCGCCTGCGCCTGCCGGTTCAGTGTGATGTTACAGGGGGCTGCTTCGTTCCAGCAGGTGGCGACACCGATCCAGGGGCGGTGAATCTCCTCTTCCGTCAAGCCCATCGCATAGAAATAGCTGCGTTGCGGGGCGCGGGTGGGGCCTTCGGTGACGTGGCGGCTGGGCAGGCGGGATTTGTCGAAAATAGGGGTCATGGTGTCCTCGGGGTCAGGGATTGCAGTACGGGCAATGGGCGGGGTCGGCGGTGCCTGTCCGGGGGGCGCGGTCCTCGCCGCCGCAGGCGGTACAGCCGTAGATGTCATGCACCACAAGGGCGGTGGGCGTGCCGCAATCGCCGCAGGGTAGGCCGGGCTCGCGGCGTAATAAGCCCCATCCGGCGGCGCGGCATTGTGGGCACGGGGTTGACAGGCGTTGCGCAAGGCGGGCTGCAAGGTCCGCGATGACCTGCATCCGGCGTGGGTTCATATGGGCGCGCATGTCGGTCTGCAGGAACGCGCGTCCATCGGCGGAGTTAGCCGCCGCCTGCCCTATGGCGGCAGCAAGGGCGTCGCGGTCGCGAAGCCCTTTGGCGATGGGCCTCGCATCGGCTGAAGGTGCCACGATGAGTGCGGTTGCGGGGAATGCCACGCGGGCAAGCAGAGCTTCGGCCTCAGCCAGATTTGCGACCTCGGCATGGTCATAGGTGGGACGATCATCGAGGGCCAGTTCGAGGACCTCGCGCCCGGTTTCCGGCTCATGCCAGAGGAGCACTTCCCGCCCGAGGGGCAGGAAGGGGATGCTGGGGTGCGGGCCATAGGCACCCTCGCTAGCGATGCCGACAGACAGGCCAGTTGCGGCGATGGCCGCCTTGGCCTTGGCGCGTGCAGCATCCGCCATTGTGCCAGACCGGGGCGTTTCGGCGGTGAAGGTGCCGAAACGGTCGGTGTCGATCTCGGGCCGGATTAGGGTGATTCCAAGGGCGGCTAGGGGCGGCGCCAGCGCTGCCTCCTTTACGTGCATCGTGCCAAGCGCGGCGCGGGAGGGCAGAGTCATGCCGCCTGCCGCGTGGTGGCTTGGCTCTGCCACGCCAGTCCGGCGCGATAGCGAGCGGCGATCCGGCCCGACTCCAGCGCGATCAGATGCAGCCAGCCGTTGTCGAACAGCGCTCGCAGCCCGTCGTGGCGGGCCAACACGTCTGCGATGGCGGCCTGTGGCGCTTCGATCATCACCGAAAGTCGCAGCGGGTCGTGGACGAGCCCCGCCCCGTCATGCACCGCCTGCCACGGCAGGCCCGCCCGCAGCCGTCCGCCGTTGCCTTCGATCACACCGATGCCCCCTGTGACGTTATGGATCAGCTTGTTGCCGCCCCCGAAGGCGCTTGGTGCCACGGCAGAACCATAATACTGCAGGCTGATCCAGCTAGCCACAACAACGGGCGCGGTCAGGATCAGCTCGAGCGTGGCAAAGCCCACATCGGCCTGCCAGTCGTAGCAATGCAGGAAGGCCCTTCCACCAAGCTCGGCATGGCGCGTCGCTCCACGCGGGGCCGCGATGAAGGCCGCACAGCCCGCAAGGCCCCATTCGGGCCGCACCTCGGCCCAGTTCGCAGCCCGCGCCGCGATCGTGGCCGCCGTCGCCCCCGGCAGCCGTAACGCGCGTTCTGCCCGCGCCAGCCCACCCGCCGCCGCAAGCCAGCGCCATGCCTGCGCCAGATCGGCCGCGTGCTCGAGGGCCGGGCTGTCGGTATAAAGCGTGATGTCGTCGGTCGTGGTGTTGTGCAGGCCTGCGACGAACAGCGTGTCCGCTGGCAGGTCGATCCCGAGGCCCGGCAGGCCCGCCCGCGTCTCGGGATCGTTCAGCAGCGCCGCCAGCAGCCGCGACGAGACCTCGCCCGTGTAGCCGCCGCAGGCACCGCAGTGATAGGCGCTTTCATGCGGGTTGTTGGCAGCTTGCGCGCCATGGCCGAGAAGCAGCACCAGCCGCGCATGGCCGCCCGTCAGGCTCATCGCCTTCAGCACGGCGGCCCCGTTCGCCGCCTTTTGCACAGGTGTCAGCGCCACATCAAGCTGCGGCGCGGGATCGGGCGCAAGGCCCTTAGCCTCCAGTCCAAGCGCATCCTTGGCCAGCTTCCAGCCATAAACGGGCCCCGCCGCCTCGACGAAAGCGAAGGACGACACCGCCGCTTGGCGGAACCGGCCCCAGGCACGGGCCGTGCGGGCCGTGATGCGGGCGGCTTGTTCGACCTCGGGCGCGGCCATGCTGCATGAGGAAAGGCCGGGATTCAGAAGTACCGGCAGATGCGCCTCGGCCACGTCCGAGCCAAAGCCGCGATGCGATAACGGCAGACCGAAGAAGCCCGCAAAGCCGATGGTGGCGATCCCCGCATCCACGCTTTCCAGCGCGCGCCGGAACACTTCGGAGCGGACGTCGATGCAAAACGCGGCCTGAAGGTTCGGGCGCGCCACGGCTCCGCCCGGTTCCGTTCCGGTTAACATAGCCCCCAGCCGCCGTTGTTGGGCGCGCTCGGCCGCCTCTTGCAGAATGGCGTAGGTCACCTGATCCGGCGTCGGGGCAAGCGGCTGCGCATGGTTCACCAGGGTGCGCGCCCAGTCGCCTTCGACCTGCGGCGCATGGGCGAACAGCGCTTCTTCCCAGATCAGTCGGATCGCTAGCAGGTCGATCAGCGTCGTGTCCGACTGCCCGGCAAGTTCGGCCTGCCACAAAAGCCAACGCGCATGCTGTGCCCATCCGGCTAGATCGACCAGCAGCCGGTGAAATACAGTCTCGGCGGCAGCCTCGGTGATCCCCAGCGTCTCGCAGGCGCGCAGCAAGGCACGCTCGGCCGTGTCGGGGGCAGAGGCCACATGGGCGCAAAAACCTGACAGACCAGCCGCCTCGGGCGTCAGGTCATGGCTGGCCCAGGCGCGCCAGGCCGCGAAGGCCGCCTGTCCCGGCGCGGGTGTCCAGAGCGCCTGACCCCGATCGAAATGCCCCGCAGCCCAGAGGCCGACGGTCCGACCGATGACCGCAGGCCAGTCGCGCCCCGTCGCCCGCGCGGCAAGGTCAGCCAGTGTCAGCAGGGCCTGAACATCAGGGCTGGGCGCATGCAGCCGCCCCTTGAGTGCTGCCAGATCGGCGGGCTTCAGGGGCGACGCACAGGCGATCAGGGCATCGGCAAGGTCTTCGTCGGTGATCGAACCGGACGCCACCTTGGCGGCATAGTCTGCGCGCGGCAGGGTCAGCCGCACCCCCGCGACCCGGGCGAGCCTCGCCGATGCCATCGCCAGATCCTCGCCCGTCTGGCCGAGGAAGGGGTTGACGGCCACCGTCGCCTCCAGCGGAAAGGCGGGCGGAATGGCGCGGGCCGCAGCCTCGGCGGCCTTAAGAAGGCCGGTGATTCGGGCCGGGGCGATTTGAGTGTGCTTGATGAACATATTGGTCTCCAAAGCAGGAAAGAGGGCAGGTCAGAATGATTTGGAGGCCCAAAAGCCGCCGATCAGCCGGTCTAGAAGCGCGTTAAGGTAAAGCCCGTTGGCCAGATGCACGCGCAATGCTGCCGAGGCGGGATGATGCGCCCAAAGCGGGAACAGCGCTTGCGCCACAGCCACAAGGCCAAAGGACAGGATCGCCAGTACGATCAGCCCCCATTCCAGCGCATCCGGAGACGGCGGGGCTGGCAGGGACGCACCCCACAACGCTCCGGCAACCAGTTGGAAGCTGAAATAGGCCACCGCTGCCCCGAGCGAGGCAAGCGCAGTCCGCTGGGTCAGCGCCTTGGGTGCCGCATCGGCCAGTCCCTGCGCCACCAGATAGGCCACGCCGAAGATCAAGATCGCACCAAGCGCCAAGGCCTGAGCCGATTTCGGCCCAGCAATCACCCCGAAGCCCACCGCGACGACGGCATAAAGCACCAGCGCCACCGCGAAGGCCTTCACCACGGCACCAAGCCCCGGAGCGGCCACAGGCCCCGGTCGCCGGATCGCGGCCACCGTCCGCACCGCTGTGCCCGACGACAGGAATGCATGCGCCTTGTACAGCGAATGCGCCACGATATGCAGCAGCGCCAGCGGCCAGAGGCCAAGCCCGCATTGCAGCAGCATGAAGCCCATCTGCGCCACGGTGGACCAGGCCAGCGCGGTCTTGACCGCACTTTGCGTCAGCATCACTGCCGCCCCGAAGAGTGCTGTGAACCCGCCCAACATCACCATCGCCGCCATCGCACCGGGGCTGGCCTGCACCACCTCGGCCATGCGGATCAACAGGAAGCCGCCCGCGTTGATGATGCCCGCGTGCAGCAGGGCCGATACGGGGGTCGGCGCCTCCATCACCTCTGTCAGCCAGCCGTGCAGCGGAAAGGTCGCGGTCTTGAGCGCCGCCGCCAGCACCACCAGCGCCACGGCCACCTTTGCGGTCAGGGGCAGCCCAATTTGCGCCGCCGCTCCCAGCGCCACCAGATCCGTCGTGCCGAATGCCGCCCAGAACAGCCCCGACGCCAAGATCAGTGCGGCGTCCCCCGCCCCCCAGACCAGCGAGAACTTGGCCGCTGCCTGTCGCGCCTCGGCCCTTTCGGGGTAGAACAGCAGCAACTGCCTCAGGCCTAGACCGACCGCAAGGAATGCGAGCACCAGAACGCCCAGACTGCCCGCCTGTACCAGCACCAGCACGACCGCCAGCGTGGCCAGCAGAAAACCGTGAAACGCCCCCTCGCGCGCCTCGCCGTCCAGATAGGTCCTCGCATAGCGTACCACGACCCAGCCGACGAAGCTGACGAGCAGCGTCATGGTGGCGCTGACCGCGTCGAGGTGGAACGCCAGCAGGCCTGCGCCCGAGCCGAACGACAGCGTCGCGGCACCGTCGATCAGAAGCTGACCGACCCCAGCCATGGCCAGCCCGAGGGCGGCAAGGGCTGCGACTTCGGCCCAGCGTGGCAGCAGGCCGGGCCGGCTGTTCGGTCGGGTTGCGGCAAGTGCGGCCACTGCCAGCAGCAGGATTGGGGCAAGAAGGGTCAGGGATGGAAGTGGTGTCATCCGGCAGGCTCCTGTTCGAGATGTATACCCGTCTAGATAGCGCTTGCGTAACATCCAGAAAAATACATATTTTAGATCATATTGTTCTGTTTGGTGAAATAAATGGATGTCTTGAACCTGCATCACCTGCGTCTGTTCCGCGCGGTCGCCACCGATGGCACGTTGACTGGCGCTGCACGGTGGTTGAACCTGTCGCAATCGGCCCTTTCCACCCAGATCAAGACGCTTGAGGCTACTTTGGGCCATGATCTCTTTGAACGGCGCGGGCGCGGCCTGGTTCTGACCGAGGCTGGGCGGATCGCGCTTGATCATGCCGAGGCGATCTTTCGCACCGCCGATGATTTGACCGCGACTCTGCGCGAGACGGGTCAGGCGCGACGTCCGATGCGGGTAGGCGCTTTGGCGACGCTGTCGCGCAACTTTCAGATGCAGTTCGTGCGGCCGCTGATCGGACGCGCGGATGTCGATGTGGTGCTACGGTCCGGTAGCCAGGCGGAACTTCTGCGCGACCTCGATGTGCTTGCTCTGGACGTAGTGCTGACGAACCTTGCGCCAAGCCGTGAGGCGGGCAGCCCCTTGCTGGTGCATCAGTTGGCCCAGCAACCCGTGAGCCTGATCGGAACGCCAACTCGGGTGGGGACCTTGCCACGCCCATTATTGGCGCTGCTGGCCGAAGAGCCGCTGATCCTGCCGGGCCCGGGCACCTCCTTGCGCCTGGCATTCGACGCCTTGGCCGCGCGGCTGCAACTGGCACCGGTCATCGCCGCCGAGGCGGATGACATGGCCATGCTGCGCCTTCTGACCCGTGAGGATGCAGGGCTGGCGGTGATCCCGTCCATCGTGGTGCAGGACGAATTGACGACAGGTCTTCTGGTCGAGGCCGCGCAGATCGAGGGGATGTCTGAAACCTTCTATGCCATCACCCGAGAGCGACGATTCCCCAATCCGCTGCTGACCCTATTGCTGAAGTATTGAGCAAAGGGGTTTCCGCCCTTTACGGCGATGCGCAAGGACGGCGACGAGGGTTTTTTGGAGCCGAACTGATGATCTTTCGAGGATCCTAGCCGCAGCTCTTGTCAACGTCTGGTCAACCCTTGAATGCAGTTCTGTGCATGTCTTGTTCCGCCGGAACCCGGTGAAACTATGCCAATCCAGTTCAACAAAGGTCGTGCTATCAAAGGCTTATCAGGTAAGAGTCTGAAATCGCTCATTTTTCAAGTTTTGGCAAATTACGGCTCATAACCTGAAGGTCACAGGTTCAAATCCTGTCCCCGCAACCAAATTATACAAAGATATCAAATAGATAGAACCCGACCTAAACAGTCGGGTTTCTGCTTGTGGAATTCTTGTCAACGCCTGGTCAACGTTTTGCGAGTCCCCCCAAAAAGCGGGGGCCTTTTGCGTTTTGGGGTCCTGTCACGGGTGCGAAACGCACGCGTGTCCAAAGGACGTCATGTTGCGCCCGCGCCGTCCTGATGGGTAGTGACGCCGCAAGGTTGCCTTTTTCGTGGCGCAGAATCCACGTCTAGCGTAGAGAGTGTCTATACTGGTGAACCGCCCGAGCGCTCGGGCGTTCGTTTTGATTGATGACAGTTCACATGTGGGGAGGCGCGCATGATGACGACACGGCACATTCTCGCCCTTCTGAATTCGCACATCGAGGGCGATGAGGATCAGTTCCTTTCTGTCGCATTGCAAATCGCGGCGCAGCAGGCCCGTGAGGGGCAATCTGATGACGCGGAGAAGCTGAAGCGTCTTGTCCAGAGGGCCCGCGATCAGCGCCGCCTCGGGGCCCCGGCTGGTGGTCAGGCACCAATTCCGATGGCCCGCCCTCGGGCGGAGCTTCAGGGGCTTGTCGAAAGCACCTACCCTAAGACTACTATGGCAAACATGGTGCTGGCTGATGATGTGCGGAGCCGTCTGGGCCGCGTCGTCCGACAGCAGCAGGAGCGCAGCATGCTGCGGGACTATGGGCAGAAGCCTGCAACTCATTTGCTCCTAGTCGGGCCGCCGGGAACGGGCAAGACCATGACGGCCTCGGCGCTGGCCGGTGAACTTCGCCTGCCGTTGTTTACAGTCCGTCTGGATTCTTTGTTCAGCAAGTTCTTCGGCGAAACGGCCGCGAAGTTGCGTCTTCTCTTCGACCAGATCGCGCAGACTCGGGCTGTCTACCTCCTCGACGAGTTTGACGCCATCGGCTCGCGCCGGGGCGACCCGAATGACATTGGCGAAATCCGTCGGGTGCTAAACTCGGTGCTCTCCTTCATGGAAGAGCCCAATTCTACAGATAGCCTCGTGCTCGCCGCTACGAACCATGTCGAAATTCTCGACGAGGCGCTGGCGCGACGTTTTGACGAGGTTGTCGAATATGCGCTGCCCGATCCGGCCGCCGCGCGCGCGATCATCGAAAGGCGCCTGGGAAAATTTAAGATGATTGCCCGGTCATGGGCGTCTTTGGAAACAGCTTTCGTCGGGTTGAGCCCGGGCGAGCTCGTCCGCGCGACGGATTCCGTGGTAAAAGATGCAATTATTGATGGGGCGACAAAGATTTCGGCTGACGCGCTACACACGGCCCTACATGATCGCCAGACGTTCAAAGGTAAATTTCGGAAGGCTGTCGATCATTAGCCTTGCCCGTAGTGCGAGAGTGTCTGGCCTATCAAGTTTAGAAGCAGGGTTTAATGGCCGAGCAAGGTGATTACGACGTGCGAAAGCATGTGCATATTTCGTTCGATGTCTTTCGGGATGGGATTGCCTACTCCTTCCCCAAACGAAAAATAGAGCCCAAGCCGCTCCGCGATGACTATGCCGCCCATGCGAAAAGCCTACTGGATCAGCTCGCCGCAGCCCTCGGAGACAAACTTGGAGCGGCGCTTGACGGTCGAATGAATGTGGAGGGCCTAAAGGCTGGTGCAATTGTAGAGGTTAGCACGATGCCACCCGCAGAGGGCGGTCGTGTGCAAGCTGTTAAACTGCCGAAGGGTTTGGAGTTCCCCGCAGAAGATGTGGTTGTCCTGCGCTCTGAGCGGCGAGAAGACCGTACGGAAAGTGCGCTCCTCTTTGTGCCGGATGATGCGCGTCAATTCCTTCAAAGACGGATCAGTGGCTATGGACAGCCACTCGGCAATCAGCCTCGGCCGGATTTGGACAAGTTCGAGCGGGTGGAGACCATTCGTGCAGTTGAAACCTCGGCGTTGTTTGTAGGCAAAGTCGATTTCAGCGCCCCCGAAGCTGTTTGGTGGGAGTTGTGGGTACGGTATGGCGAAAAACTGGCCGCGGGTGTGGCCGCAGCAGCGCGGTTGGCGGAACTAGACGTTCACGAGGATCGACTTTTTTTCCCTGATACGACGGTGCTTTTTGTCCACGCAACGGTCCATCGCATTGCCGGATTTGTCGGAAGTATTCCTGGGGCGGTAGCGGAGATCAGGAAGGGGACTGGAACGATTGAGCCGTTCCTGGACCCCAAGGCTAAGGGTTTAGGGCCGCAAGATTGGATTGCCGATCTTGCTGGGCGCGTCGTTCCCCCACCAACGGGTGCCAACGCGGTTTGCGCCTTGGATACAGGCATCACTGCAAAGCATCCACTAATTGCACCGGGGCTGCACGGGGCTTGGGCCTATGACGCTGCATGGGGCGCAGATGACCACGAGCAGTCAGGCGGACACGGTACACCTCTTGCAGGCCTTGTGCTCTATGGTGACTTGGAACCCCTGATGAATGATACGCGGCAGGTTCAGCTTACACATGCCGTCGAGTCCATGAAACTGCTGCCGCCGCGAGGCTTCTTGAAGACTAAACCGCCGAGTTATGGCGTGGTGACCGAGGGTGCTGTCGCGCTCGTTGAAGCGGAGAGGCCAAATGTGCTCCGGGCATTCTGCCTAGCAAACTCTGCCTGCGATTTCCCGCCAGATAGGCCATCCAGTTGGAGCGGAGCGCTTGACCAGATTGCGTCAGGCTCAATGCCCGGCGATCAGGCTGACGGAGTTTTGGCTGCCGAACGGCCTAAACGCCTTATGGTTGTAGCAACGGGAAACATGGGTGGCGGAACGCTTGCGCATGTGCAGCTTTCGCATCCTCTCGAAGATCCCTCGCAGAGCTGGAATGCGCTTACCATCGGGGGCTTTACTCGCAAGGAGACCCCTCCGGTCAAGCCACCCGGCCTGAAAGCAGTTGTGCCCGCAAATCATCGCAGCCCGTTCAGCTTGGGATCACAATCGCTTTCATCCGATCTGACACCGATCAAGCCCGAGGTGCTTTTCGAGGCTGGAAATATGATCGCCGACCCGTCAGGAAGTTGCGGCTGGGAGCCTTCAGTTTCCCTTCTGGCTCCGGGCTCTAATGTATTGCACGATCCACTTGTTCCTTTCTGGGCAACCAGTGCAGCGGCAGGCATGGCGGGCAACTTTGTTGGCGCATTGCAGGCGGCCTTGCCGGAGCTGTGGCCCGAAACTCATCGTGCTTTGGCCGTGGATTCAGCGCATTGGCCTGAACCGATCCGCAAACGGCTGATCGGAACTGGAGCACATTGGAAGACAGGTAAGACGGCAAGCAAGGCGATGAAGCAGAAGATACTGCGAGAAGTGGGCTATGGGGTGCCTAATCTCGACCGGGCGATCTTCTCCGCCAATAATGACGTGACATTGATTGCACAGGCTCCAATTCAGCCGTTTACGAGCAGTGCCAACGGCGGACTGCCTGTATTCAATGAGATGCATTTTTATGACCTGCCTTGGCCGAAGGCTGCGCTTGAAAAGATCGAGAACGAAGTTGTAATGATGAAAGTAACGCTCTCATATTTCATAGAGCCCAATCTATCAGGCCGCGCAGCGACCCGGCCCGACACCTACCGTTCGTTCGGACTTCGGTTCGCGATGAAGAAGCGTTCAGAGGTAAAAGACAAATTCATGAGACGGATCTCAGGGCATCAGGAAAAAGGCACTCCCCCGCCAGAGACTGAAACGGATTGCTGGCTACTTGGTCCCAATGCAATGCAGGCGGGCTCGCTCCACTGTGACCTATGGCGCGGACGAGCGATTGATCTCGCACTGCATGATGCGATTGGGGTTTACCCCGTCAGCGGTTGGTGGAAGACTCACGCTGGGCAGAAGCGATTCAATGACAAGGGGCGATATGCGCTGGTGGTTTCGATTTCCGCGCCAGGACAGGCTGTCGACCTCTACACTGAAGTAAGCGCGCTTGTGGCGGCAAAAATTGGGGCAACGGTCTGACGACAGCCATATGCGACACCTCCTTGCCGCCCCCGCAGCATCCTTCCGAAGGCCTAAAGAAAAGTGAATATATCACCATTTTAAGTGCCGCGCAGTCAAGTCGATGCCAAGGCGGTGAAATCTGTGGCAGCTCGAGGTGCACAATTGTGCCCATTTCGAATCGCGACAGGTGGCAATGGCCTGTGGCATCATCCCTCCGCAGCGAATCCCTGCCGCTCTTTGAGATTGTAAATCTGTGAAACGGGCCGGGCTTGGCTGTGCGTTCGAGGCGTCTGGCGCTTCCCGCAGGGCAATCGCCCGGCCCGTCTTTCACCTGCGCGCCCGCACCTGTTCACGCAGGTCAGCATAGCCGCGTTTGTCAGCAACCGACCACACCACCGACCCGATGGTCAGAAGTGCGCCGATCACCGGTTCAATGTCGGATGCTTGGACGTAGCCTTTAGCGACCAGCGCGGTGCCAACAACGGTGAGGATTTGGCGGATCAACGCCAGAATTGCAGGTTTCAGCATGTTGTTCTCCAATTCAGATTTCATTGGTGGTGGTCAAGAATTCGCCCGGTCTCATGGTCGGCAGGCGCTGCAGGCGGGGTTGGTAGGTCGCTGGCCAGCGCGCACCGAGGAGGCGGGACTTGTCGATGCGAGCGATGGTGACGGCGTCGGACTGATTGCCGCCGAGCACGAAGAAATGCGTGTCGTCCTGCCCAATGGCTAAGCCGACATGGCCGCCAGACCCTCGTTCAAAGATCAGCACGGCGCCAAGGACCGGTTTGGTCTCCTGCCCGAACAGCAGCCAATTTCGCGCCCAATAGGGATTTGTGCCCAGTGCTGCGAGCAGCGGTTCGTCGGGAAGGCCCATGCGGATGGAGGTTTCCACGAAATCGCCGCACCAGGGGTTCTTGGACGGATCGCCCAGACTGCGGCCGTCTCGCTTCAGCCAATCCATCAGCCAAGACCGGTCGCGGGCTTCATTGCGGCCCAGCGCGGTTTTCGCCTCGGTGATCCACGGCAAGGGCCCCTGAGGTGCCAAGGACGCTGGCCGACCGTTGGCGGCGATCAATTGGCGCAGCGCACGGGCGGTTCGGACACCCCAACGACCGTCTATGGTGCCGGGGGAATGACCAAGTTTGTCCAACCCGTTCTGAATCAGGCGGATGGCTTCGGTTGAATCTGTTTGCATGGGATCACTTTTTCTGCCCGGCGTCGGGCAACAAAAAAACCCGCCGTGCGGGCGGGTCGGGGTGGTTTGGGTGATGGTCGGGGGTTGGCTGGTTCAGGGCCGTTGGGCCAGTTCCCGCAGCAGAGCGTTGGTTTCGCGGGCCTGTTGTTTCAGCTCGTTGATCGAAAGAGACAGCGCATCAAAGCGCGTGTCCTGCCTTGTGGCACTGTTTTCCAGTGCCCTGACGCGCGCTTCCAGCTGCGCCGAACTAGCACGCTCGGCCATGATCATTTCGCGGGTTTCGGTGAGGGCCGAAGTCAGGCGGTCGGCGGCGCTTTGCAGCGAGGCCAATGTCCCGCCGCCCCACCAGATCAGGCCTGCCACCGAGACCAACATGGTCCAGGCCAGAGCCTTGTTGATGGTGATGCCGCGTTCGTTGTTCTCAATCATGGGTTTTGCCATTTCTGTTGATCCTGCTGTGATTTCGCGCGGCGGCGGTCACGCGGCGCGCAACCAGATTGCCGTGCCCGGACCGGCGTTGGTCTCGGATGCGAGGTAGCCCCAGGTGCCCGGCGCGGCGGTGGCATAGGCCAATGTCCGGCGCAGCACCTTTCGGGCCGTGGTGGCCGGCGCGCCGCCATTCAGATCGGGAGTGGCGGTCGAGGCCCAAGCCGATAGGATCGCGGTGGAGGAATGCCGGATACCAATCCAATAAGTGATGCCACGGCGCAGGGTCTGGGCGACGGTCGCTTCCTTCAGACCCACGGTCGAGAAGTCGAGATCGCCGGTCTCCAGCATCAATGTTGCCGGTCGCCCTGTGGCATCGGCGGCATAGAGCACAATCTTGCCCAGTGCCGCGGCGATCAAAGTGGTGACGTTGACCGACAGCCTGTCGATGGCAATGTCGTCGCGCGCAATGAAGGGGAAAAGATCGATCCGACCTGCTGCCCCAGCGAGAACACCGGTGGCGGCACCACCCGCCCCGCTGGTGGTCAGCGCATAATCGCCCGCCGCAGGAGCAACCCACGGCACATCTTGATCAGCAAGGATGCGGGTGACGCCGCCAAGCCGCGCGCGCAACTGCCCGGTAGTTGAATTGTGCCAAAGCCAGCCGTCGGCAGGCGAACCCGGGTCTGCGGCAAGACCAGTCAGCGCCACCCCAACTGGAAACCTCACCCGGCCGGTATTGCGGTCTGCGATCAGCGCATCAAAGAAACTGCTGCCGTTCGGGCTGACCTTTAGCGTGAAATCATCGCTGCCAAGGGTACCAAACAGGGCGCGAACCGAGAACCCGGTTTTGAAGCTGAAGGAAGCATCATTGGCTGCGGCGTTCTTGTTCACCGTCACATCGATGGATGCGCCTGCATTGTTCAGAAGGACATTCGGTGTATTGGCGCTGAGCCGGTTGGTGGCATCGGCGGTGGCTCCACCCAGTCCGAGTAGCTGGGCGGTGAGATTGGCCTGCGGCATGCCGACCTGTGTGACGGCATTGGCAAAGGTCACCGTCGGCGTGTTGATCACTGTCGTGCCGCCAGCGCCCGAGGTGGTCGAGCCGATATTGACCACCGTGGTCGATCCCGATGCACCACCGGTGCCGAGGTTAACAGTTTTGGTGACGCCGGTCGTGGTTGCCCCGGTGCCCATGCCGTAAGTGGCCGTCGCCACCGACGTGCCAATGGTGGCGGCCGCGCCGGACATCGTGACCGTCCCGGACGCGGTCAGGCTGCCGGAAAATGTCTTGTTTCCGTTGAAGGTTTGGGTGCCTGCAAGGATCGCCAACTCGCTCGAGGTGTTGGGCAGCGTGAATGTCCGGGTCGTGGCCGTGCTGATGCCTGACAGAGAAAACAGTGCCCGTTTTGTCGGATCGACGTCATTCACCAGACTGAAGATTGCATCTGACACGTCCTGGGGCACACCGACAGATTGCCAGGCGGAACCGTTCCAGACGAAAAACGTGGCCTCGTCGGCGATCCATGCCAGCCAGCCGGGCCGTGGCACCAGGCGCATCCAGACGCCGTCGACCCAGGTTGTCACGTTCATATCCCAACCGGCCCACAAGCCAGTCCCACCCGATGCCACGATGTATCGATCCCCATCAGCCGATGATGCGGGCGGGGCCGTCAGATCCCGGTCCAGAACCGAAAGCTGGACAATGGCATCGAGAAGCCGCACGGCCTCATTGTGGGTGACGTGTTTCTGGGCCTGCGCCGCCAGGATGTAGGGCAGCAGCAGGTGGGTGGTAATGTCGGACATGAGACTGCCTTCAAAAGGTGAGCGTGACAGATCGCACTGCACCCCGCCCGATCAGGGCGGAGAGCTGATAGATGCGAAGCTGGAGGCTGTTGGTGGGGCCGAGCGGCGCACCCCAGTCGGCGATCTGCTGGGCGGCGGTGTAGAGGGCGGTTGTCGTCGTCGCGGTAAGCGTGCGTTTGATGGCCGCGCCGTCGCGGATTTCCACCTCATAGGCTTCGCTGTCTTCCGCCAATGGCACATCACCAGCGCCCCAGGTGTCGGCAGCGAGCGACCGCGACCGGCGTGTCCAGCGGATGGTCAGATCGCCGGGGCTGCGCGCCGTGCGCCAAGGCTGTTCGACATGTGCGACCGAAAAGGGCCGCAGCCCAGCTCCTTCGGGCGTGAAACTGGCCGCGACATAGGTGTCGTCGCTGACGGCGCGCGAGGCCGGGCCCACACGCCAGTTCCATGGCAGACCGAGATCGGCCTCGCTGATCGGCAAGGGGGCGACAGCGCTGTCCAGAACCACGATGCGCGCGCCGATGGCCACGAGATTGGCGATTGCGCTTTCAGTGCCGCGCTGGCCGCGCAGCAGGCGGGTCAGACGGTAGCGTCCGGGTGCGATCAGTTCGGCCGATCCCGCCTGAAGGATTTCCCATTGGCCGGGGCTGCTTTCCACCGCCAGCGCGTTTGCGCCGCCCAGCAAGGTGATATCGGTGACACTTTCCAGCGTGCCCGAGAACAGATCGATGACGAGCGCATTGCCCAGATCGAAGCGCGATACCGGCCCGGCATGGAAGTCCGCCGCCAGCACACCCATGCGGGGGCGGGTGCCAAAGGTGGTCAGCAGGGCAAAACCATCGGGGGCAGCGCTGCGGAACACCGCCATGACGCCGGGCCATGGTGCAGCATGGGCTGCGACAAAGGGGCGATGCGCAGGCTGATCCTCGGACAGTTGCGGCAGATCGAGAAACATCACATCGGGTGCGCCGAATACCACAGGCGAAGACAACGAGGCGGGGCGGGCATCGCCGGGTGGCAGATCATAGACTGCGCGGTCCTGGCGCACGGCCTCGATGCCGCGCAGATACGAGTCCGCAATCGTCACCAGCCGCAACTCGGTCAGACGGCCGTCATGGTCGAGAAGCACAACATCGCAGGGATCCAATGCCAGCCGTGAGGGCGGCAGTTTGAACACGGCACTTTCCCGGCCAACCCAAGCCTCCATCAACGCGCGGCGGCAGCGGCGCTCGGCCTCCTCGGGCGGCACCGCCATTGGGAAAGCCTCGGAAGCGATGCGCGAGGTGTCGACGGTGATGCGCCGCGCCTCGACTTGCGCCGCGTCATAATCCTCGTCGGCGCGGGCAACCTGCCACTTCAGCGCCTGCGGCAGCTCGGACTCCTGTGCCCGGGTCAGCTCCATCACGTCGCCCTTGGCGGAGGAAGCGGCGACCATCGCATCAGGCGTAATGATGGCGGTGGCGACGCGGCCGCGCATCAGGAAGCGGATGCGGCCTTCGCTCTCGACGGCATCAAAGCCGAAATGCCGGGCCAGCGTCGAGATCGAAGCACGCGGGGCTTCCAGCGCCGAGATGACATAGCCTTCGACTGCGCCCCATAGCCCCGACACGTCAATCAGGGCCTCGGCCATGCCAGCACGCAAGCAAAGGTGGCGGACGAGGGCGGCCAAGGATACCGCTCCCAGCCGCCCGGTCAGCCAATGGCCCAGCCGCCAGTTCGGCCCGTCTGTCCAGACAGCGGTCAGTTCCGGAAAGAACGGATATGGCCGCGCATCCCAGGTCCATGCGGCGCATTCTGGAACATGCACCATCGGCGCGGCATAGATCGTGGAGGTCGGGTTGTTGGCCGATGCACCCCAGAACAGATACGTAGCCTCGAGATAGGCGCGCTGGATTGCGTCATCCCGCCAGCCACGCGAAAAATACGGCGTGAAGCTTTCCGACGATTTTGGGTCAAAGAACACGTTCGGCTGGTTGGTGCCGCGATCAATGGCCGGGCAGCCAAGTTCGGTGAACCAGATCGGTTTGGATTGTGGCACCCATGCTGTTGGCGTTCCGCTCTCGACGCCGCCCGGCCGGTTGAAATGCGGATTTTGCCACCAAGCCTGCAGATCCTTGAAGCGGAACACCCAAGTCTTTCCCGCACCACCATCGGTGATTGCGGTTCTGATCTGCGCCGCACGATCCGATGGGCTTGCATAGAACCAGTCAAATCCTTCGCCACCCGCGATATTCGATTGCAGGTAAGCCCGGTCATAGATTGCCGGGGCGAGCGCCGCATCGGCATGATCGAACCCGTCACGCCAGTCGGACAGCGGCATGTAGTTATCGATGCCGATGAAATCGATGTTGCTGTCGGACCAGAGCGGATCGAGGTGGAAGTACACATCGCCAGACGCGTCCGCTGGATGGTGGCCGAAGTATTCCGCCCAGTCTCCTGCATAGCCGATCTTGGTGCCAGCGCCGAGGATCGAGCGAACCGCCGTCGCCAGATCGCGAAAGCCCTGCACCGCCGGATAGGTCGCGGCCCCAGAGCGGATCGTGGTCAGGCCGGGCATTTCCGAACCGATCAGAAAGGCGTCGACACCACCGGCCGCTGCGCAGAGATGTGCATAATGCAGGATCATCCGGCGCAGACCCCACTCGCCGACCGGGCCGGTCCAAGTGACGGTTTCGCCTGCAACGCTGAAATTGGCGGGTGTCGCCGTGCCGAACAGCGATGCGACCTGCGTTGCGGCTGTGCCAGTTTTGTCGACGGTCCCGGCATAACCTGCCGCTGGGGAACATGTGATCCGACCGCGCCAAGGGAAAGTCGGCTGGCTGGTAGTGGCCGCATTGTCCGAATAGAGGTTCGGTTTGGTGTTGCCCGGCGGTACGTCCAGCAGCAGGAATGGATAGAAGGTGACCCGCAGCCCGCGCGCCTTCATCTCCCTGATCGCCTGCACCACCGCGAAATCCGCAGGCGTGCCGCCATAGACCGGGCGGTCCTCGGCATCGCGGCTGACTAGGAAGGCATTGGCGCGGGAAACCCCATTCACCACCCATCCGGATGGCGTCGTGGTCTTGGCGGCAACCTCGACGCCGGGGCGAACTTTGCAACTGCCCGCCCGCAGGTCATCGCCGAACCAGGCCACCACCAGGGATACGCTTTCCACCGCCGGTGCCATCGATTGCAGCCGGTCGAGCGCCACGACAATGTCGGGCGTCTCCGGGATGGCGTTCAGGTTCTCCGCCACGGTGGCGCTGCCGGAACCGCTGGATTTTTTGACCGGTACGGTGGCGTAGGCAAATTCGCCCGAGGCCGGGATCAATGTGACGGCGCGCACAAGCCACTCGGCGGTGTCGGAATCCGCGAGCGGGCGAAACACTTCGAAGCTTAGCTGCGGCAGGCGGTTGCCGAAGGGGGTGAGGTCCAACTCCTCCAGCACGACATAGGCCGCGCCGCGATAGGCAGGGGTGCCAGACAATCCCATTTTGGCAGCAATGAACGGATCTGGGGTTTGCACTTCATCGCCCGGATACCAGCGCCAAGTGACGCCCGTCATATCCATGGCCTTGCCATCGGCCCAGACCCGGCCAATCCCAGTGATCGGACCCTCGCACAATGCAACCGCGAAAGAGGCGAAGTAGCGGTATTCGGTCGTCGTGACCTTCGGGCCGCCACCACCTTTGCCGCCGCCCTGACTGGTGGTGCGGGTTTCTTCGCGGAAATCGGTGGCCCAGATGATATTGCCGCCAAGCCGCATCCGGCCATAGAGGCGCGGGATCACCGCCCCTTCGGACGAGGAGGTGATGCGCAGACTGTCGAGCCGCGCACCCTCGATGCGTTGTGCCGGGGCCAAGGAAGACACGATCCAGCTGTCGACTGCCGAGCCGATGGTGGAGCCAATAAAGCCGCCAATGGCCGCGCCCGAAAAGCCAAGGATGGTGCCGCCAAAAGCGCCACCAATCGCGGAGCCGACGGCGCCGAGAACAAGAGTTGCCATG
>JBKJTI010000054.1:0-3001 GCA_046590425.1 Cypionkella sp.
GCAGCGGCGTGTAGGGATTACCATCGACCTTGTGCGCGCCGGAATGGATCAACGTGACGGTGATGCCCGCGTCGGAAAGCTGGCCGCTGAGGTCGGCATGCATGACAACGACACCGACGCTGCCGACCGCCCCGGTGCGCGGCAGGACGATCCGGTCAGCCTGGGACGCCAGCGCGTAACCCGCCGAAAAGGCATGCTCTGCTACGAAGGCCCAGACGGGCTTCTCAGACCGTGCCGCCCGAATGGCGTCGGCCAGATCGAACACGCCCGCGACCTCGCCGCCGAAGCTGTCGATCTCAAGGGCAATGCCACGCACCGCGGGGTCCGAGGCGGCAGCTGTAAGTTGCGCGGCGATTCCCTCATAGGAGGTCTGCCCGGACGACTGCCCGATCCAAGCGCCGCGATGGACCAGCACACCAGAGACTTCGATGACGGCCACACTATCGACCATCGCAAAGGGTGTCTGACCATCCCGCTGATATTGGTCGACCAGACCGGTCGTCAGGATCCCGGCCCGAGCGGGCAAAGCGGCATGGGCCATATCTTCGGAAGCGACCTCAATCCCTGCGAGCCGCAGCTGTCGCCCGGTGATGCGTGGTCCAAGACCGGAGAGAAACGCCATGGCCTTGGACGGTTCCACCAACAGGGGCGTGTTGAACGCCCGCTGGGCAATCTGCGCGTGGAACATCTGGATCACTCCTGCGGGGCGGCATCGTCAGGTGGGTCTTGGTCGGAGCCCGGCGCATCCTGTTTGGGCGCGTTCTCGTCAGCGGCGTTCGTCTCACTGCCGCCTGGTGCCTGCGCCGGGGATCCCGGACGGCGGAAGTCGAGGCCAAGCCTTTTCTCACGGTCGCGTTCGCGGGCAATTTCGGCGTCGACCTGCTCGGCGTCATAGCCGCGCTCGGCGATGGCTTGGGTGCGCGATTTCAGGCCAGCTTCAATCTGGGCAATCTCGGCATTGGCGTCTTTCAAGGGATCGACCCAATCCCACTTGGTCGGCAGCCAGTTGCAGGCGAGATATTCCGCGCGGCGGCGGTCATAGCCCGGAAGTTTCAGACCCCCGGCCAACACGGCAGTGTCCATGAACCGCGCCCAGACGGGGCGGCACATCTGGAACACCATCACCGAATGCTGCCAAGCCGAAACTCGGCGGCGGAATTCGATCAGCGAAAGCCGGGAGTTCGAGAAGTTGCCCTTGGCGCCGTCGTTGGACAGATAGCCATAGGGAATGCCCAGCGCCGCCGAGATCTGCAGAAGCGTGCGGTACTGGAACGGCTCATAGGTCGCCCCGGAATCGGCGGGCGCGCTGACCGTGACATCCTCGCCGGGGTCGAGCCGCACGACCTGACCGGGGGCCACTTCATATTCCTCGTCGGGCGGGGCCAATGGGTTATCCGGCGCAGGCGAGGTGACAAACATTGCGTACATCGCCGCCACCTTTTTGCGGTCGAGTTCGGCGTCATCGTACTGATCCAGCAAGAACAGCTTCACGATGGCGGGCGCAAAACGCGATACGCCGCGCAACTGGCCAGCTTCAACCGGATCAATGATGTGCAAAACTTCGGAGGCTAGAACGCGGACGGTTTCGCCTGCCAACCCCGGATCGGTGCTGTCGCCGGGATGGCGGCGCAAAAAGTGAAACGCCACCCTCCGCCCGACCCGGTCAAACTCGATGCCTTGCCTGATGATATTGCCATTGCCGTCGACGGCGTTGTGGTTGAGTGGCAGCATTTCTGACGGCAGCATCTGCACTTGCAGCGGAACGACCAGCCCATCCTCCGGGCGGCGCGGCCGGAAGCGTAAGAACACCTCGCCGGTCATGAAGACCTCGCGGGCGGCGCGTCGCTGTAACCCGTAGAAATCCGTCAGCCCCTCCGCGTCGGCATCATCGGTCCAGGCGAGCCACAGCCGCTGCACCGCGTCTTTTCGCGCGGCCTGTTCGATGCTGGAATTCGGACTGATCCCATCGCCCACGGTGTTGGCCGCCCAGCTTTCGATGGCATTGGCGGCATAGCCGTTGTTGCGGACCAGCCAGCGAGCACGGGCGTTCATCTCGGGCCCGGAGGCGGCGATCAGCGCGGCGACATGGGCGCGCGAGCTGACAAAGCCTTTCAACCGGCGCTGGCCGGAGGTGGCGTCAAAGCCGCCCGGCACGCCAAAGCCGCCGACCCATGCGCCGAGGCGGGACCGCCATGTGGTCGAGACCATGATCACAGATCCTTCGAAGCGAAGGGGCGCGACACCCGCGACCGCGAGACCGTAGTGTCGGCCGCTGCGATGCGCCGTTCGAGATCGAAGATCGCAGCCGCCAATTCCGCGTCCGATCCATAGCTGATCTGGCGACCGTCATAAGTGATCGAGCGCACACCGCCGAAGCGCATGCCCAACAGGGCGCTGAGCAGCGCCTGCATTTCTGCCAAAGTCATTGTCGCTACCTCATGTATTTCGGAGTCACCGCGCCGGATCGGCGGCGGCGCGGTGTCAGCACGGTTCCGGCGGTGGGCGCGGTCTGTTCCACCACCACGGCCACCACCTGTTCTTTGGTTTCCACGCCAGCTTGGCCTTCCAGCGACTGCCAGGTCGCCTCGTCCCAGCGGTCGGCGCCGAGGATCCATGCTGCCGCCCGGGCGTAGACCCGGCAGTCCAGCGCCTCGTTTCGTTCACGCATCTTCTGCCATTCCTGATGGCCGAAGCCGCGCTTGTTGCGCACCGTGACCATCTGTTCGGCCACCAGCTGCTTCAGCCATTCGGTGTCCGCCCAAGCAGGCAAGTGCATCGTGCCCGCTGGATCGCAGACGCCCAGCGCCCGATCTTCATCGCTCGGCCGCTCCAACCGCAGAAAGCGATAGGTTTCCGCCTTGAATGTCGAGACGGCGATGGTCCAGACCCGCATGGCACGGATGCGACCCTACCTCGATCACGGCATCCTGGAACTCGACAACAACACCGCCGAGAGGGCCATGCGGCCGGTCGCGTTGGGCCGCAAAAACTACCTCTTCGT
>JBKJTI010000102.1:0-12398 GCA_046590425.1 Cypionkella sp.
TTCAGCCGCGTTGGCCATATGGCCGGTCAGCGATTCGATTGGCCCGGTAAAGCCGATCAGAACGCCAATTTTCACATCTTCCGCCGAAGCAGCACCAGCCATAAGGGCGGTTGCCGCCGAGGCCAAAAGCAGTTTTTTCATTGTTATCTCCCATGTTGGATCGCAATCCTGCCATCAAGCCTAGAGCGGCGTTTCGCAAAAGAAAAGCGTCTTAAAGAACATGTTTCTTTTCTCTACCGTCCGCCTGGAACGCAGCAGGTTGCAAGCAGGCTAATGGTGGAATTGAATTATTTCAAGCTTAAAGTACTATAAGCAGATGAAACCGGAGTTATTTGCTGGAAAGATCAGCAGCGCTGCAGCTTGAGCTTGCATTTTCTGGACAGATTATCGGACCGCGTGCAAGGGTGCCGCAATGCATTTTGGGAGATCGGAAATGAATTTTGTCGAAGCCGTCAAATCAGCCTATGCCAACTACGCCAACTTTTCGGGGCGCGCGCAGCGCTCTGCCTATTGGTGGTGGGCGCTGTTCAATTTTGCGGTGGGCATTATCATTGCGCTGGCCGAGGGCGGCGGTTCATTCCGTGGCGGTAACGGTTCGGTGGCATTTGCCGTCGTGGGGGGCGTTTTCTCGTGGATATGGATATTGCTCAACTTGCTGCCAGGCCTCGGCCTCGCCGTGCGCCGCCTGCATGATCTGGATAAATCCGGTTGGTGGCTGCTGATCGGTATGATCCCGCTGGTCGGCGCGATCATCTTGCTGGTCTGGTTTTGCTCGCGCGGCACCGGCGGCAGCAACCGCTTTGGCGCTGACCCGCTTGGCGCAACCGCCAACGTGTTCTAAGCGGCCTCAGATCGACAAGCGCACGCCAATGCCGGGGCTGGGCATCCCTTGGGTGCCTCGCTCGCGGTAAGGCGTGGTGTTGTAATGGCTGCGGTAGCACTTCGAGAAATGCGACGGGCTGGCAAATCCACAGGCCAACGCCACGTTGATCACGCTCATATCCGTCTGCATCAACAAATTGCGCGCCTTTTGCAGCCGCAACTCCATATAATAGCGCTTGGGTGAACGGTTCAGATAACGGCGGAACAACCGCTCCAACTGCCGTGTGCTCATGCCCACATCTTCCGCCAAATCTGCGGGGCTGAGCGGGTCTTCGATGGCGTTTTCCATCATCTGGATGACTTGGCTCAGCTTCGGATGCCGCACCCCGATCCGCGTTGGGATCGACAGCCGCTGGGTGTCCTGATCGGTGCGGATGGTGGAATAGATCATCAGATCGGCGACGTTATTCGCCAGATCCTCGCCGTGATCCGAGGCGATAATCCGCAGCATCAAGTCAATCGACGAAATTCCGCCCGCCGTGGACCAGCGGTTGCCATCCATCACGAACACCGATTTGGTCAGCTTGACCTCTTCAAACTCCTCGGCAAAGCCGTCTTGGTTCTCCCAATGGATCGTCGCTTTCTTGCCATCCAGCAAACCTGCCTTGGCCAAAGCATAAGCCCCGGTGCAAAGCCCGCCAATCGCCACGCCACGCCGCGCCTCGCGCCGCAGCCAGCCGATCACCGGCTTCGTGGTGGTGCGCTGAATTTCAATGCCGCCGCAGACCAGAATGGTATCCTCGCGGTCGACCTCGTCCAAGCCAAAGTCGAGTTTGAAGGTCGCGCCACTGGAACAGGTCTTTTCAACCCCGCCTTCACCGCACAAGGCCCAAGTGTAAATCGGATAGCCCATCACATGATTGGCCAGTCGCAAAGGCTCTATCGCGCCTGCAAAATTGATCATGGTGAACTTGTCCAGCAGCAAGAAGACAAAGCGACGCGGCGCGTCTTCTTTTTCAACTTGGGTGGCTTTGCGCGAAGGGGCGGGCATGATGCGACCTGTTTGTGTCGGTTTCGACGCAAGGAAACAGGAAAAGCCGTCTTCCGCAAGGGCGATCACAGCACAATGCCCGCCTTTCGCTCTTTGCTTTCCGCCATATTTTTCCTATACCGCCCCGGTATCGCTAACGGAGGGGGAACTCCCATGACCAAAGGATGGACGAAATCGGATTGGCGCGCAAAACCGCGTGTGCAAATGCCCGATTATCCGGACACCGCTGCACTCAACACGGTTGAGGCGCAACTGGCCAAGTATCCCCCACTTGTGTTTGCAGGCGAAGCGCGCAAGCTGAAAAAGCAACTGGCTTTGGCTGGTGAGGGCAAGGCGTTCCTGCTGCAAGGCGGCGACTGCGCCGAAAGCTTCGCCGAGTTCTCCGCTGACAATATCCGCGATACCTTCCGCGTCATGCTGCAGATGGCGGTCGTGCTGACCTATGGCGCGAAAGTGCCGGTGATCAAAGTCGGCCGGATGGCGGGGCAATTCGCCAAGCCGCGTTCGGCCAATACCGAGATGATCGGCGGCGTCGAGTACCCGTCCTACCGAGGTGACATCATCAATGGCTTTGACGCCACGGTTGAGGCCCGCCGCCCCGATCCGTCGCGGATGCTGCAAGCCTATACCCAAGCCGCAGCCTCGCTGAACCTGCTGCGCGCTTTCAGCACAGGCGGTTTCGCCGACATCCACCGCGTGCATTCCTGGACCCTAGGCTTCGCCGAACACGACAAGGCTGAACGCTACCGCGAACTCTCGAACCGCATCTCTGATGCGCTCGACTTCATGTCTGCCGCTGGCATCAATTCCGATTCCGCGCCGTCGCTGGCAACCGTCGATTTCTACACCAGCCACGAATCGCTTCTGTTGGAATACGAAGAAGCCCTCTGCCGGGTTGACAGCATCACCGGTCAGAACGTGGCAGGCTCGGGTCATATGATCTGGATCGGCGACCGCACCCGGCAGCCCGATGGCGCGCATGTCGAATTTGCGCGTGGCGTGCTGAACCCGATCGGCTTGAAATGCGGCCCGACCACCACGGCAGACGATCTTAAGGTGCTGATGGCCAAGCTGAACCCGCAGAATGAGGCGGGTCGTCTGACCCTGATCGCGCGCTTTGGTGCGGGCAAGGTGGGTGAAAACCTGCCGCGTCTGATCAAAGCCGTGCAGGAAGAAGGTGCCAATGTGGTCTGGTCCTGCGATCCGATGCATGGCAACACCATCAAAGCGGCTTCGGGCTACAAAACCCGCCCGTTTGAATCGGTGCTGCGTGAGGTCCGCGAATTCTTCCAGATCCACAAAGCCGAAGGCACTGTCCCGGGCGGCGTGCATTTTGAGATGACCGGCCAAGACGTGACCGAATGCACCGGTGGCTTGCGCGCTGTGTCGGACGAGAACCTTGCAGACCGCTACCACACCGCCTGCGATCCGCGCCTGAACGCATCGCAATCGCTGGAACTGGCGTTCTTGGTGTCAGAAGAACTCTCCGCCCAACGCGAAGCCGCCCGCCGAGTCGCTCTGTAAGTACTTAAACCACAAACATAAAAGGGCGGGGATCAACTCCCCGCCCTTATCCATTTCACATTGGCTCAAATATCCTCGGGGGTTAGGGGGCAGACAGCCCCCTACTTGCTACCCGCGCGAACTCACCAATCGCAACTCTGCCCGCCCCGAACTGCGCGGCGGAGTAGGCTCCAACGTCTCGGCATCCGGCACCACCCGCAAACCCGACCCCGCCACCAATTCCCGCACCAGCCCCGAAATAGCGAACCGTCGCGGCTGCCGCCCCAACTGACCTTCCGTCACCATACACCCCAAGGCCAGCTTCGGCTCACCCGCCGATCCCGCCAGCGGCAACAGCAGCATCCGCCCCGACAAGGCAGGCCGCCCGACCGAGCGTTCCGCCTTCAGCCAAACCTCCATGATCGCCGGAGAGGCAAACACCTGCTCCAACTCATGCCCGATCCGCGCCCGCGCGACGGGTTCAAACAGCGCGGACAGCGGCATACCGCGCAGATCCATCCCCAGCAGATCGTTCAAAGCCATGCCCGCCAGCCGAAACCGAGCCAACCCCGGCGCGATCTGCTCGATCAAAAATACCTTGTCCAGACAATCGGCCATCCCACGCGGATCAATCTGCGCGCGCTGAGGCAAGCCCCCCGCCACCCGCAACGCCTCCCAGTAGCCGCGCACGACCTGCAACGCAGCCAGCATATCCGCCGAAGACTCGCTGCGATCACCGCCCTTGCCATGTGGGCCTTTACCAAAGAAAGTTAACATCGTAGGCCCTCCACAGGCGTCGGGTTGCAGCAATCTAAGCGTGCAGAGCTTCTCAACTTAAGATTGCTTACTGATAAGTTAATATACACCGGTTGCCGCGCGTTTTGCAGACAATCTCAACAAATGGTAAACACCTCAGCATCCGCTGCGAACGTTGCCAAAGGAGCAAGCGATGACAGTTTCGATGACAGGATTCGCCGCGCGCAAGGGGCAGGGGGCGGGTTATACTTGGGCTTGGGACATCCGTTCGGTGAACGGCAAGGGCCTTGATCTGCGTCTGCGTTTGCCCGATTGGATCGACGGTCTGGAACTCGCCTTACGCGCCGAACTCAGCCGCGCCCTGCAACGCGGCAACGTCAGCCTGTCGCTGAAAGTCGCCCGTGATGGGGCGGAAGGTGCCGAATCCCTCCGCCTCAACCCCGCCACGCTCTCCGCCGTTCTCACCGCTCTGCGAGAAATCGAAGACGCCGCCATGGCCGCCGGTGTTACCCTTGGACAACCGACCGGAGCCGACGTGCTTTCCGTGCGTGGTGTGATGGATGCCACCAGTGGCGAGACGGACTCCACCCCGATCCGCGCTGCCCTTCTCGCCGACCTGCCCGGATTGCTCAGCGATTTTCAAGCCATGCGCGCCGCCGAAGGCGCTGCCCTCAACAGCGTGATCGCCGCCCAACTCGACAAGATCACCGATCTGACCGCCGCAGCCGATACCGAGGCCGCCGCCCGCCGCGACGCAGCCCCCGCCACCCTGCGCGACGCCTTGGCAAAGGTTCTCGCCAATGCCGAAGGCGTGGACGAGAACCGCCTCGCACAGGAACTGGCCCTGATCGGGGTGAAAAACGACGTGACCGAAGAACTCGACCGCCTGCGCGCGCATATCGAGGCGGCCGGTTCTTTGCTCAACGAGCCCGCACAAGTCGGCCGGAAATTTGATTTTCTGATGCAGGAATTCATGCGCGAGGCCAACACGCTGTGTTCAAAATCGCAAAGCCTCGGGTTGACCCGCATCGGGCTTGACCTGAAGACGGTGATAGATCAGATGCGCGAACAGGTTCAAAACGTGGAATAAATCATGGTGCCGACGCTCAGCCGACGTGGTCTTTTGCTGATCCTTTCCTCGCCTTCCGGTGCGGGTAAATCCACGCTCGCCCGCAGGCTGATGCAATGGGACCCCACCTTGCGCTTTTCGATCTCGGCGACGACGCGCCAGCCGCGCTCCGGCGAAGAAGACGGACGTGAATATTATTTCCACAGCCGCGCCGCCTTTGAGGATCTCGTGCAGGCCGATGAGATGTTGGAACATGCCGAAGTCTTCGGCAATTTCTACGGCTCACCCAAAGCCCCAGTCGAAGCCGCGATGCGCGAAGGCCGCGACACGTTGTTCGATATTGATTGGCAGGGCGGCCAGCAAATCCGCAACTCGACCTTAGGCCGGGATGTGGTCTCAATCTTCATCCTGCCGCCCTCGATTGCCGAGTTGGAGTCCCGCTTGCGCGCCCGTGCGCAGGACTCAGAGGACATCATCGCGGGCCGGATGGAGAAATCCCGCGATGAAATCAGTCATTGGGCAGAATACGACTATGTTATCATCAATCGAGATATAGATAACGCTTTCAATGAGTTGACAGCCATTCTTCAAGCAGAACGCCTGAAGCGCGACCGTCAGCCTGATCTGACCGACTTCGTCCGCAACCTGAACCGAGAGTTTGAAACCCGATGATCTATGCCCTCGACGGTATCGCCCCGCAGATCGACCCATCGGCTTGGGTCGCCGACACCGCCGTGCTGATCGGCAAGGTGACGCTGGAGCAAGACGCGAACATCTGGTTCGGCGCGACTTTGCGCGGTGACAATGAAGAAATCCGCGTCGGAAGCGGCTCAAACATTCAGGAAAATTCGGTTTTGCACACCGATATGGGCTATCCGCTGACCATCGATGCCAACTGTACCATCGGCCACAAGGCGATGCTGCACGGCTGCACCATTGGCGAGGGCAGTCTGATCGGTATGGGTGCTACAGTTCTGAACGGTGCCAAAATTGGCAAAGGCTGCTTGATCGGCGCAGGGGCGCTGATCACCGAAGGCAAGGAAATTCCCGATGGCTCTCTGGTGATGGGCGTGCCAGGCAAGGTGGTGCGGCAGTTGGATGCCGAAGCACAAGCGCGGCTGCTGAAATCGGCGACCGGCTATCAAGCCAACGCAAGGCGCTTTGCCAAAGGTTTGGAATTGCTCAAATAAAAAGGGGGCCAACTGGCCCCCGAAGCGTCGCGGATGTGGGTTATGTAACCCGGTAGCTTAGCCCCAAACAGCCTTGCGGGCGATGCGTTCTGCATCCTCGGGGAAGATGCCCAGATCAAGGGCGACCCGGCGCGGCATGCTGGCGATCTCATCGCGGGTGCGACGATACAAAGCACGTTTTTCAGCAGCGGTACGCAGTTGGGCAATAAACGATTTCATAGTCTTTCCTTTTCCTCTGCGATGACTTGGCCCGGATGGCTTTGTCCGTCTCGCATGATCAGAATATAGGAAAACTGTTAGCGCCAACAACCGACAATGCTGCGATGCGGCGTTGCGCTGCATGCATAGCTTTTGCAAATTCGCCGCAACAAAAGGGGGGCGCCCAAAGGCACCCCCAAACCGAATTCTGTCACAGAATTCGTGCCGGAATTCGCGCGAATTCCGCCCTACCTCAGCCTCAGATCAGCTTGCCCATCGCCACAGCGGTATCCGCCATCCGGTTCGAGAAGCCCCATTCGTTGTCATACCACGACAGGATAGAGCAGAACGTGCCGTCCATTACCTTGGTCTGGTCCATATGGAACACCGACGAATGCGGATCATGATTGAAATCCGACGAGACATTCTTGAATTCGGTGTAGCCCAGAATCCCCTTTAGCGGCCCGGAAGTTGCGGCCTCTTTGATCGCCGCGTTGATTTCCTCCACCGAAGTTTCGCGCTTGGCGATGAACTTCAGATCGACAACCGAAACGTTCGGGGTCGGCACGCGGATCGCAAAGCCATCCAGACGGCCTTTCAGATCGGGCAGCACCAGACCAACCGCTTTCGCAGCCCCGGTCGAGGTTGGAATCATCGACAAAGCCGCAGCGCGACCGCGATAGAGGTCCTTGTGCATCGTATCCAGCGTCGGCTGATCGCCGGTATAGCTATGGATCGTCGTCATCATGCCTTTTTCGATGCCGATCAGTTTGTTCAGCACATAGGCGACAGGCGACAAGCAGTTGGTGGTGCAAGACGCGTTCGACACGATCAGATCGCTGGAGGTCAGCGTGTTATGGTTCACGCCATACACGATGGTTTTATCGGCATCTTCACCCGGCGCAGAAATCAGCACGCGTTTCGCGCCATTCTCAAGATGCGCCTGGCACTTCTCCTTGCTGGTGAAAATCCCGGTACATTCCAGCACGATATCGACATCGCCCCAAGGCAATTCCGCCGGATTGCGCAAGGCCGTCACCCGCATCGGGCCTCGGCCCACGTCGATGGTGTCAGCCGTTGTCGTCACAACATGCGGAAAGCGGCCATGCACCGAATCAAAGCGCAGCAGATGCGCGTTGGTTTCCACCGGACCCAGATCGTTGATTGCGATCACTTCGATGTCGGTCCGACCCGATTCGATGATCGCACGCAGCACGTTGCGGCCAATCCGGCCAAATCCGTTAATGGCGACTTTGACGGCCATGAGATAACCTCCTGAAAACAGCGCGACTCACGCGCGAAATGCTAGCGCTAACATCACGAAACTGGCGTGACAATCAACGATAAAGCCACGCCTTACCGCCAGATCATCAGATATTGAACCAGATCGCCCAGCTTGCGTAGCAAAAACACCGAAGCCGCGCCACCATTGAACGCCACATCCACCCCGATGGCGGCGGCAATCAGCAGGGCAAGCACCAAAGCAATTCGGTCGGTCACGGCATCTCCGCTTTATTGCAGCAGCCGCCCCATCACCCCGGCCACATCGGCCATGCGGCAGGAAAAGCCCCATTCATTGTCATACCACGCCAGCACCCGCACCGAGCGGCCGACGACTTTGGTCTGATCTGGCGCAAAGATAGACGAATGTGGCGTGTGATTGAAGTCGATTGATACCTTGGGTTCAGGATCGTAAGACATCACCATACCCATATAGCCCGAGGCCGCTTCTCGCACGATCTCGTTCACCTCAGCCACCGTCACCGATTTCTTGGCAATGAAGGTCAGATCCACCGCCGAGACATTCGGAGTCGGCACCCGGATTGACGACCCATCCAGCAGCCCCGCCAATTCCGGCAGCACCTCACCAATGGCCTTTCCGGCCCCGGTCGAGGTCGGGATCATCGCCATCGACGCCGCCCGTGCGCGGTAAAGGTCCTTGTGACGCCGATCCAGCGTCGGCTGATCGCCGGTATAGCTATGAATCGTGGTCATAATCCCCGATTCAATCCCAATGGAATCGTTCAGAACCTTGGCCAAGGGGGCCAAACAATTCGTCGTGCAAGACGCGTTCGAGACCACATGATGATCCGCCGTCAGCCCGCGATGATTCACCCCATAGACCACCGTCATATCCGCCCGCTTGGCAGGGGCCGAGACCAGAACCCGCTTCGCCCCGCGCCCCAGATGCACCGCCGCCTTCTCACGCTCGTTGAACTGTCCGGTACATTCCAGCACCACATCGACACCCTCCCAATCCAACTCGGCAGGGTTGTAGGTGCTCATCACCCGCATCGGGCCACGTCCAAGGTCCAGCTCATTGCCCGAAACCTTCACCACACCGGGAAACCGTCCATGCACCGAATCATATTTCAGCAGATGCGCATTGGTCTCAATCGGCCCGGTCGCATTGATCGCCACCACCTGCACATCATTGCGCGCAGATTCGGCGATATGCGCCAAAGTGCAGCGGCCAATCCGGCCAAATCCGTTGATCCCGATGGTAATCATGCGCGCACCCCTTGGTTTCGACCTTTGTCCTAATTTGCTATAGGCAAGCCGGAAGCGGGCGAAAAGTCTAAAAACGACGCGAATTCAATATGTTATCGCAAACATGCTCTGTTCGCGCTAACAAGCCACAGGCTTTGCCTTTCGGCGGTGCAGCAACTAGATACTTTAGGCAGAACAGCGATGAGGCAGGCATGAGCGGTTTACTGGCACTATTGGATGATGTCGCGGCCATCGCCAAAGTCGCTGCGGCGTCGATTGATGACATCGCGGGGGCGGCGGCGAAAGCCGGGGCGAAGGCGGCGGGCGTGGTAATCGACGATGCCGCCGTGACGCCAAAATACGTCCACGGTTTCGAGGCCAAGCGAGAGCTGCCGATCATCTACCGCATCGCCAAGGGCTCGTTGAAAAACAAGCTGGTCATCCTGCTGCCCGGTCTGTTGGCGCTGAACGCCTTCCTGCCGCAAGCCATCACGCCGCTCCTGATGCTGGGCGGGGCCTATCTGTGCTTTGAGGGTGCTGAAAAGGTCTATCACGCGTTGTTCCCGCATGCCGACGCGCAGGTCGAGGCGGATTTCGACACCAAAGACCCGGCGCATCTGGAAGAAGAAAAGGTCGCAGGCGCGATCAAGACCGATTTCATCCTCTCGGCCGAGATCATGACCATCGCCCTCGCTGCCATCCCCGCAGGCAGCTTCTGGATGGAGGCCATTACCCTCGCAATTGTCGGCGCGATGATCACCCTGGTGGTTTACGGGGCCGTGGCGCTGATTGTCAAAATGGATGACGTAGGCCTGCATATGGCGACCCATCGCAAAACCTCTGCCGCCCGCGCCTTTGGCCGGGGTCTGGTAGTCGCCATGCCGAAACTGATGAGCTTTCTGTCCACTGTTGGCACCCTCGCGATGCTCTGGGTCGGCGGCAATATCATCGTGCATGGCTTGGATGTCTTGGGCCAACACGAGCCCTACGCCACGATCCACCATTGGGCCGTTGCGGCAGCCGCAAGCCTGCCGCAAGCCGCAGGTCTGGTCGAATGGGCCGTCACCGCAGCCTGCGATGGTGTGATCGGGCTGGTATTGGGGATGATCCTGATCCCGGTGGCAACCAAAATCATCATCCCGGCATGGTCTGCGATCACCGGAACGAAAAAGGCCGCGCATTAAGCGCGACCTCATTCCGCATAGGGGCGGGGTTCACCCCGCCCCTATGCCAAACTCAAAGCAGTGCCTTGACCTTCGCCACAGCGTTCTCTGCCGTGATGCCGAACTCTTTGTACAGCCGCTCCATCGGAGCCGACGCCCCAAACGAAGCCATCCCCACGAAATCAGCCTTGCCATCCCGGCCACGCTCGCCGAGCAACCAACGATCCCAGCCCTGCCGCACACCGGCTTCAATCGCCACCCGAACCGGACCGGGCGGCAGCACCTTGCGGCGGTAAGCCTCGTCCTGTGCCGCAAACAACTCCATCGACGGCATCGACACAACACGGGTGCCAATGCCCTCGGCTTGCAGCAAATCCCGCGCTTTCAGCGCAATCTCCACTTCCGAACCCGTCGCCATCAGAATGACCTGACGCTTGCCCTCGGCCTCGGCCAGCACATACGCGCCCTTGGCCACCATGTTGGTGTTGGTGTGGGTCTTGCGCACGGTCGGCAGGTTCTGGCGGCTCAGCGCCAGAACAGAAGGCGTTTTCTTCGACGAGAACGCAATCTCCCAAGCCTCAGCCGTCTCGATCAAATCCGCAGGGCGGAACACATAAGTATTTGGCGTAGCCCGCGAAATCGCCAGGTGTTCAACGGGTTGATGGGTCGGGCCGTCTTCGCCCAGACCGATGGAATCATGCGTCATCACATAAACCACCGGAATCCCCATCAGCGCCGACAAACGCATCGCCGGGCGCGCATAATCGGTGAAGCACATGAAGGTGCCCGAATACGGACGCACCCCGCCATGCAGTGCCATGCCGTTCATTGCGGACGCCATGCCATGCTCGCGGATGCCGTAATAAACGTAACGGCCCTTGCGGTCTTCGGCGCTGAACACGCCCAGATCAGCGGTCTTGGTGTTGTTCGATCCAGTCAAATCCGCCGATCCGCCAATGGTTTCCGGCAATACCGGGTTCACCGCCTGCAAAACCTTCTCGGATGCCGAGCGCGTGGCAATCTTGGCCCCAGCCTCGGTTGCCGCCTTCTTCACCCCACGAATGATCGCAGGCAGTTTCGCTGGCACGTCGCCCGCAAAGATCCGCGCAAATTCAGCCTGCTTGGCCGGCGACAAAGCCGCCATCCGGGCATCCCATTCTGCACGCGCCTGACCGCCACGCACCCCAAACGCCTCCCACTGCGCCTTGATCGCGCTCGGTATAACGAACGGCTCAGATGTCCAGCCATACCCCTCTTTCGCAGCCTTCATCTGGCCTGCATCGGTCAAAGCGCCGTGGCCCTTCGAGGTATCCTGCGCCGCATGGCCCAAAGCGATATGGGTCTTGCAATCAATCAACGTCGGCTTGTCCGATTTCTTCGCCGCCGTCAGCGCGCGGTCAATATCCACCGGATCATGCCCGTCGCAATGCAGCACGTTCCAACCGCTGGCCGCAAACCGCGCCCGCTGGTCGGTCACATCCGACATCGACACCTTGCCATCAATGGTGATGCCGTTGTTGTCCCACATCACGATCAAGCGGCTCAGCTGCAATTTCCCAGCCAAACCAATGGCTTCCTGCGAAACCCCCTCCATCAGACAGCCATCGCCCGCGATCACATACGTATAGTGATCCTGAACCTTGGCCCCCCAACGCGCCCGCAAATTCTCCTCGGCAATCGCAAAGCCCACCGAATTGGCAATGCCCTGACCCAAAGGCCCGGTCGTCGTCTCGACGCCCGAGACATGACCATATTCCGGGTGGCCCGCCGTAATCGCGCCCCACTGCCGGAAGTTCTTGATCTGCTCGATCGTCATATCCGCATACCCCGTCAAGTACAGCAGCGAATAGATCAGCATCGAGCCATGCCCCGCCGACAGAATGAATCGATCTCGATCCGCCCAACGCGGCGCTTTCGGATCAAACTTCAGGTGCTTTTCAAACAGCACGGTCGCCACATCGGCCATGCCCATCGGCATACCGGAATGGCCGGAATTGGCGGCGGCAACGGCGTCCAACGTCAGCGTGCGGATGGCGGCGGCGCGCATCCAATGATCGGGGTGAGCGGTGCGAAGCGTCTGGATATCCAAGGCTGATGTCCTGTTCATGAAAATTGGGTGGGCTGAAAGCTGCATAACAGCCCGTGCGGCAAGATCA
>JBKJTI010000124.1:0-2858 GCA_046590425.1 Cypionkella sp.
GCGGCAACCGCCCTTATGGCTGGTGCTGCTTCGGCGGAAGATGTGAAAATTGGCGTTCTGATCGGCTTTACCGGGCCAATCGAATCGCTGACCGGCCATATGGCCAACGCGGCTGAACTGGCGATGTCGGAAGCCAATGCTTCGGGCAAAGCGCTGAACGGCTGGAACTTTGTTTCGGTGCGCGCAGATGACACCTGCGGCGATTCGGCTGCTGGTACTGCGGCCGCTGAGCGTATCGTCACCGCGGATGGCGTCAAAGGCATCATGGGCGGCGACTGCTCGGGTGTGACTGGCGCTATTTTGCAGAACGTGGCGCGTCCGAACGGCATCGTGATGGTCTCGCCTTCGGCGACCTCGCCCGCTTTGTCGAGCGCTGAAGATGATGGTTTGTTCTTCCGCACCGCTCCGTCGGATGCCCGCGAAGGCGAAGTCATGGGCGACATTCTGGTCGAGCATGGCGTGAAGTCGATCGCGCTGACCTATTCCAACACCGACTACGGCAAGGGTCTGGCGGAAGCGATTGCAGCGGCGTTCACTGCCAAAGGCGGCACCGTGACCATCAACATCCCGCATGAAGACGGCAAGGCTGATTATTCGGCTGAAGTTGCCTCGCTGGCGGCGGCTGGTGGTGATCTGCTGGTTGTGGCGGGCTACCTTGACCAAGGCGGCAAGGGAATCATCCAGGGTTCGCTGGACGCGGGTGCTTTCACCAAGTTCGGTCTTCCGGGCGGTATGGTGGGGGATAACCTGCCGAAAAACATCGGTCCTGCGCTGGACGGATCGTACGGCCAGGTTGCACAATCGGACAGCGCCGGTGCGGCTATCCTGACCGAGATGGGCAAAACCAATTCGGCACCGTTCGATGCGACCTCGCCCTACTCGATGGAATCGTATGATGCGGCGGCATTGATCATGCTGGCGATGCAGGCGGCAAATTCCACCGACTCGAAAGTCTACAAGGACAAGGTGATGGAGATTGCCAACGCACCGGGTGAGAAAATCCTGCCCGGCGAAATCGGCAAGGCGCTGGAGCTGATCGCGGCTGGCAAAGACATCGACTATGATGGCGCCTCGGGCGTCGAGTTGATCGGCCCGGGCGAAAGCGCTGGCCGCTACCGCGAGTTCGAAGTCAAGGGCGGCGTCTACGAAACCGTTAAATTCCGTTGATCTCGGCCCTGATGTAATCTAAGCGCGGCCCGGGGTTACGCCTCGGGCCGTTGCTGTAAGAAACCGCGCCCGCATGGCGAGCCATGCAAAAAAAAGGCCGCATGGCTTGCCATGCAAACAAACACGCCCGCATGGGGTTCCATGACAAGAGGCGGGGACAGGGGGATATATGATCGTTGTCGAAGACCTGCACAGGCATTTCGGCGGCTTTAGGGCTGTTGATGGCGCGTCATTGGAGATCAAAGCCGGATCCATAACCGGGTTGATCGGGCCAAATGGCGCGGGCAAGACCACATTGTTCAACGTGATCGCAGGGCGGCTTTCTCCGACCAGCGGACGAGTGAAGATGGCGGGCGAGGATATTACCGGGCTGCCGCCGCATGAGTTGTTCGGCAAGGGTCTTTTGCGCACGTTCCAGATCGCGCATGAGTTTGCCAGCATGACGGTGCGGGAAAACCTGATGATGGTGCCAGCGGCGCAATCGGGAGAAAGCCTGTGGAACGCCTGTTTCCGGCGCGGCGCTGTGGCGGCTGAGGAAAAGCGCATCCGCGAGAAGGCCGATGAGGTGTTGGAGTTTCTCACGATCACCCATCTGGCGGATCAGCGCGCGGGCAATATCTCGGGCGGGCAGAAAAAGCTGCTGGAACTGGGCCGCACCATGATGGTCGATGCCAAGATGGTGTTTTTGGATGAGGTCGGCGCGGGGGTGAACCGCACGCTGCTGAACACCATTGGCGATGCGATCGTGCGGCTGAACAAAGAGCGCGGCTATACGTTCTGCGTCATCGAACACGACATGGATTTCATCGCCCGCATCTGCAACCCGGTGATCTGCATGGCCGAGGGCAAAGTGCTGGCGCAGGGGACGGTTGAGGAAGTGAAGAACAACGAAAAGGTCATTGAGGCCTATTTGGGCACCGGGTTGAAGAACAAGATCAAGGAGGGCGCGCATGTCTGAACCCTTCCTGATTGGTGAGAATATGACGGGCGGTTATGGCCCGGTGGATATTCTGCACAACTGCACGATTGCTGTTGAGCGGGGCCAGATCGCGGTGATCGTTGGCCCGAATGGCGCGGGCAAATCCACTGCGATGAAGGCGGTGTTTGGCATGCTCAATCTGCGCGGCGGCCGGGTGATGCTGGACGGTGAGAATATCACCAAGCTGAGCCCGCAAGCCCGCGTGCATAAGGGCATGGGCTTTGTGCCGCAGACCAGCAACATTTTCACCTCGATGACGGTGGAAGAAAACCTTGAGATGGGCGCGTTCATCCGCACCGATGACATCCGCGACACCATGGCGCAGATCTATGATCTGTTCCCGATCCTGAAGCAAAAGCGCTATCAGGCGGCGGGGGAACTTTCTGGCGGGCAGCGGCAGCAGGTCGCAGTGGGCCGCGCGCTGATGACACAGCCGAAGGTTCTGATGCTGGACGAGCCGACCGCCGGGGTTTCCCCCATCGTGATGGACGAGTTGTTTGACCGCATCATCGAGGTTGCCCGCACCGGGATTTCGATCCTGATGGTTGAACAGAACGCCCGCCAAGCGCTTGATATTGCCGACAAAGGCTATGTTCTGGTGCAGGGCGCCAATCGCTTTACCGACACGGGCCAAGCGCTGCTTGCCGATCCCGAAGTCCGTCGTTCGTTCTTGGGGGGCTGAGGCCATGGATATGCTCAACGCCCTTGTGGC
>JBKJTI010000151.1:0-2992 GCA_046590425.1 Cypionkella sp.
GCAGGACGGGGTACCAAACCTGCCAATGCCGCTGCTGAAAACTGGCGAGACACGCAGCTTTGACTATGCTCCAAACCCCGGCACCCATTGGATGCACAGCCATGTGCCGGTGCAGGAGATGAACCTTCTCGCCGCTCCGCTGATTGTGCGCACGGCTGAAGATGTGGCGGCTGACAGGCAAGAGGTTGTGATGTTCTTGCATGATTTCTCGTTCCGTCCGGCGGAAGATGTGCTGGCCGAGATCACCGGCGGCATGGCAGGTCATGATATGGCAGCGATGGGAACCGCAGGCAAAGCCGAAACTGGCATGTCCGGCATGGATATGAGCGGCGGTGACATGTCGGGAATGGATATGTCCGGGATGGTGATGGGTGGCATGGCGATGGACCTGAATGATTTCAATTTCGACGCCTACCTTGCCAATGATCGCACCCTTTCCGATCCCGAAGTTGTCGCGGTGGAAAAGGGCGGGCGCGTTCGGTTGCGGATTGTCAATGCGGCGGCGGCCACGACGTTCTGGATCGACTCGGGCGTGCCCGCGCGGCTGGTGGCGGTGGATGGTCATGCGATTGTGCCAATGCCCGGCACGCGATTCGGCATGGCGATGGCGCAGCGGCTGGATATCGAGATCGATCTGCCCGGCGATGGCGCTTATCCAATACTGGCCTTGCGCGAAGGCGGGCGCGAACGAACGGGCCTGATCCTTGCCACCTCAGGGGCACAGATCGCCAAGATCGCAGGAATATCTGACGTGGTGTCTCCCGCTTTCGACACCGATATGGCGCAGGAAATGCTGCTTCAGGCGTTGAACCCGCTTGCAGCCCGCCCGGTGGACCGGGCGCACATGATCATGCTGGCCGGGTCGATGCAGCCGTATCTGTGGACGATTGATGGCCAGACCTGGGATACACACAAGCCGATTGATGCCGTCAGCGGTGAGCGGGTGGAGTTGATGTTTCACAACATGTCGATGATGGGCCATCCGATGCACCTGCATGGCCATGTGTTCCAAGTGGTGAACATCAACGGCAAAGCTGTCAACGGCGCGATGCGCGACACGGTCTATGTGCCCCCAATGGCGATGGTCACCCTTGGGCTGGACGCGGGCGAGGCGGCGCGCTGGATGCTGCACTGCCACCACATGCCGCATCTGTCGACCGGCATGATGACAGAATTCGCGGTTTCGGCCTGATGGCCATGCAACGGGCCTGCCCGGCACCAGTCGGGCGGGCCTTTCGGCGAAAGGAGCCTGCTATGAACAGACGCACTGCATTGCTTTCCAGTTTGGCAGTAGCGCTGATGGCAAATCCGGCGCTGGCCCGACCATCGTTCACGCTTGGCGATGATCCGGTGCCGTTGATGTCGCCGCCGTTCATCGATCGCGAGGGGCGCAATCTGAACCTGTCTGATTTTGCGGGCCGCGTCGTCCTGCTGAACATTTGGGCCACATGGTGCCCGCCGTGCCGCGAAGAAATGCCTGCCCTTGATGATCTGCAACGCAAACTCGGAGGCCCCGATTTCGCGATTGTGCCGATTTCGATTGATAGGGGCGGCATCGACGACGCACGCCGTTTTTACCGCGAAACTGGCATCCGCAATCTTGGGCTTTACTGGGGTGAAGATGTCCGGGTGCAATTGGCGTTTGCCGCATTCGGCCTGCCGACAACGCTGCTGATTGACCGTAAAGGGCGGGAATTGGACCGTATCTTTGGGCCCGCAAAGTGGAATAAGCCCGCCGCTATCAGGCAGATTGAAAGCGTTATTGGTGGGGTTTGATGGCAATGTCTGACACGACGTCCCTATGACCGTGCTCGCCGCCTGTTGGCTGTTGTTCGGATCGGCATTCCTTTCGGCCACGCTTTTGCCCGGCTCGTCAGAGGCCGTGCTGCTTGGCTTGCTGGCCAGTGGCACCGGACAGCCCGAACTCCTTGTTGCGGCGGCCTCGCTTGGAAATGTTGCTGGTGCGACGGTGAATTGGGGGATGGGGCGGTATTTTCTGCTGTTCAAAGACCGATCATGGTTCCCGGTCAAGGATGCCACGAACGTCCGCGCACAAGCCTGGTTCGCCCGCTATGGCATCTGGTCGCTGTTACTGTCTTGGGTTCCGATTGTTGGAGACCCGCTGACTCTCGTGGCGGGCATCATGCGGGTGCCAATCGGGCGGTTCGTGCTGTTTGTGGCGATTGGCAAGGTGCTGCGATATGCACTTATCGTGATGGCATGGCAGTACTGGCCAGTCTGAGAAGGGCGGCGTGGCGCTTAACCCCTGCTGCAGTCCAATGTAAGCATCCGGTCTGGGCCGCGGTCAGGTGGTTTTCGCGTGGTTTGCGCCTTTCCAGTTCCATGGCAGGAGTTCTGGGAGGCGTGAGACGACGATACTGGGCATCCTTGCCAGAACGTCTGCCAGCCAGGCCTGAGGGTCGATATCGTTCATCTTAGCCGTGACGATGAGGGAATACATGAATGCGGCGCGGTCGCCGCCACGGGGTGATCCGGCGAAGAGCCAGGCTTTGCGGCCGAGGGCTACGCCGCGAAGGGCGCGCTCAGCGGCGTTGTTCGTCAGGCAGATGCGGCCGTCGTCGAGGAACCGGGTGAAGGCCTCCCAGCGGCCCTGCTCTTCGAACATGTAGTTGATCGCCTTGGCGACGGGGTTGTGCTTGGACATGCGGGCACGCTCTGCGCGGAGCCAATCATGCTGGTCGGTGACGAGGGGACGCACAAGCCGCTGACGTGCGGCAAGGCGGGCATCGTTACTCAGTCCTGTGATCTCACGCTCGATATCGAAGATGGCGTCGAAGCGTTTGACGGCTTCCAGCGCCACGGGCGAGATTTCTTCGGCGACCTTTTTGCCTTTGCGTGCCCCGTTCTTGAAGATGGCGCCCTTGATGTCGGCCAGTTCGAAGAACTTGCGCCTGGCATGCGACCAGCACAGCGCACTCAGCGCCGGGGTTGGCTTGTGCTGGGCACTGTAGAGCTCGTTGTAACCGCCATA
>JBKJTI010000252.1:0-9581 GCA_046590425.1 Cypionkella sp.
GCAACTCAATGGCGCGCGCTGTCGTGCCAAAGGGGTTCACGAGAAATCCGAACAGTGGTCTTTGTTGCAACCGAATCAATAGCATGTGCCCTGTAAACCATCCCAAGCAGCTTGCGCTTTGGTCCCTGGCGTCTGCAACCATGTTTGCCATGCACAACAGTGCGCACATCGAAAGCTCGGAAACTTGCGCGCGTCTTCATTTTTGCTTATCTTGAAGACACAAACCGGAGGCCGCCATGTCCCAGACCACAACGATGACTGTCCGCATCAGCGGCGCGCTGAGCGAGTTCGTGGCGTCGAACGTAGGGGAGAACGGGTCCTACGAGAACATTAGCGAATACGTCCGCGACCTGATCCGGCGCGACAAAGAGCGGGCCGAGCAGGAAGCGTTCAACCGGCTTAAGGCTGAACTGACGCGCGCCTTCGCGGCGCCGGAGGAAAGCTATCGCCCGTTGACCGCCGCCGAGGTGATCGCCCGGAATCGGGCCTGAAATGATGGCCGTGCGCGTCCAGGAAGCTGCATCGCTGCGGCTTGACGAGATCTACCGCTACACGCGTGACCGATGGGGTGCCGAACAGGCTGATCTCTACATCACCGACCTGTTCGCAGCTTTCGACCGGATCGAGGGACACGGCGTGGCGTCGCGGCCAATCCCGGCCGAGTTGGGCGTCGAGGGCTTTTACTTCCGGCACGAGCACCATTTCGTCTACTGGCGACGGCTTTCGGATGGTGACATTGGCATCGTGACCATCCTGCACGAGCGCATGCACCAGACAGATCGCTTTCGCGATGATCTTGGCGGCTGATTCTTCTCCCATCAAAACGCAAAGGCTTTCCTTAGCGATATCGACGACAATGCGGCGTAGAACGTGCCCTTGGCTCTTGTCTGCGAGCCGGTTGGCCAGTTGAGTGTGCAATGTGGGATGGCTGAGCTTACCGAGATAGGGTCGGACCGAAGCGAAGAAATCGTAGAGCTCTCCCGCGGCGATTCGATCGAGCAAGGCATCTACGAGCAGGTAGCGGTCTCGCGGTGCAGTGGCTGCGAGGTCGCTGCGGAGTAGAATTTCAGGTTCTAGCTTGGTCAGCAGCCGAAAGAAGTCAGGGGCCATGCCTGCGACCAACGGCGACGCCGACCGGTGTCGGAAACCGATAAAATCTGAATACGGGGGGTGTCTTCGTGTGCGTCCATACAGACACCCGATAACCCATCGAGAGAAAACCACTCAAGACGGCCCTCACCGCAGGTTTACAGTCCAATGGCAGAGCCGTCAATTCGGCCGTGATGATCTGTGCAACATCGGCGGCAGGAATGGCCCCCATAAACGCCGTGCGGCCAATCACAGTGGACGGGGTTCCGTAAAAGCTGAATACCGCAGCAATCGCTTTTGCCGTGCCTATGGCAGTGGCAATCTCGGGAGTTTGCATATCTGTCACCAAGCGTTGCCCGTCCAGACCGACTGAGTCTGCGATCGAGGTTACAAGATTGAGGTCGGTAACCAACCGCGTCCGCATCAACCTATCATGCATCGCTGTATAGCCGCCTTGCAGATCGGCGGCCAGAACGGCCTGGCTGGCGATGGTTGACGCGGCACCTAGCAACGGCAGTTCATGTCGAATGATCCGGAGGGTGCCGGGGTTGGCGGTGTCATACGCCACCAAGATCGCATCCAACACCCGGCAATTCGGGCAGTTGAAATCGGAAAAGAAAGCGATCGGCAGGCGTTGGTCGGTTTGCGTGCCAAACAGCGCTGTGCAGGGATCGGCGCGCACTGCTGCCATACGCGCTGTCTGCGCGGCGTCAGGGGCTTCATTGTCGATCCCCACCAGCAAACCAGCGCCAGTGGACAGCGCACCCGCTGTGTCTAATGTGCGAAAGGGTGCCAGACCGGGCAGATCGCGGTATGTCAGGCGCGCGGGCCTCAGGCTGGCAAGATGGGGGGCACCAATGACCCAGCCCGCAATGGCAAGCAGGCTGCCTGCAATCACCGCGCGCCGCCGCCATGGTTGGTCGGCTCCGGTCACAAATCCACGCGCCGCAAACGCAGGGCGTTGGTGATGACCGAGACGGACGACAGGCTCATCGCCGCGGCCGCAATCATCGGCGACAGCAAGGTGCCGGTCAGCGGATATAGCACCCCCGCAGCAATCGGGATACCCGCTGCATTGTACGCAAAGGCAAAGAACAGGTTCTGCTTGATGTTGCGCAACGTCGCCTTCGCCAGTTTGCGCGCCCGCACGATACCCATCAGGTCGCCACCTAACAGTGTGATACCTGCGCTTTCCATCGCCACATCGGCACCGGTGCCCATGGCAATGCCGACATCGGCTGCGGCAAGGGCAGGGGCATCGTTGACCCCATCCCCCGCCATGGCGATCTTTCGGCCTTGCGCGCGCAGCTCGTCTATCAGCGCTTTCTTGTCCTCGGGCAGCACTCCGGCGCACACCTCGTCAATGCCCAGCGTGGCTGCGACGGCCCTTGCGGTGCGCTCGTTATCGCCGGTGGCCATAATGACGCGCAGGCCAAGCGCATGCAGGGCTGCTATTGCCGGAATGGTGCTGTCCTTGATCGGATCAGCGACTGCCACGATCCCGGCCAATGCGCCGTCGATGGCTACGAACATCGCGGTCTTGCCAGAGGCGCGCAGGGCATCGGCCTGTTCTTCGGCGCTTGTCGCGTCCAACCCCAGTTCCTGCATCATCGCGGCATTGCCAAGGGCGGTCATGCGCCCTTCAACCAGACCTTTGACACCTTTGCCCGTCACTGCCTCAAATTCTGTAGCGTCCAGTTTGCGCACGGCTTTTGCGGCCGCCCCATCCACAATCGCTTCGGCCAGCGGATGCTCTGACCCGCGTTCCAAGGCGGCGGCGAAGGCCAGGATGTCCGCCTCGCCAATCGCCCCTAAAGCCACCGTATCGGTCAGCGTGGGTTTGCCCAGCGTCAAGGTCCCGGTCTTGTCGACGATCAGCGTATCCACGCCCGCCATCCGTTCCAGCGCCTCGGCGTCCTTGATCAGCACCCCGGCTTGCGCCCCGCGCCCGGCGGCGGTGGTGATGGAGATCGGTGTTGCCAGCCCAAGCGCGCAAGGGCAGGCGATGATCAGCACCGACACCGCCGAGGCAAAGGCGAAAACCAGTGCTGGCGCAGGGCCAAAGGCCATCCATGCCGCAAAAGCCGCGACGGCAATCACTACAACCATCGGCACAAAGACCGCCGACACCCGGTCTGCCAAGCCTTGGATCGGCGCGCGCGACCGGCGCGCCCCGGAAACCATGGCGACGATCTGCGCCAGCACGGTATCGGCACCGACTTTCCCCGCCGTGATGATCAAAGACCCGTTCTTGTTGATCGTGGCCCCGGTCACAGTGTCGCCCGGACCTTTTTCGACCGGCATCGACTCGCCGGTCAGCATGCTTTCGTCCAGGGCAGAAGTGCCCGACACCACCACGCCGTCCACCGGCACGGCGTCTCCGGGGCGGACGCGCAACTGGTCCCCCGCCATGATGTTTTCCAAAGGCGCGTCGTATTCAGTGCCATCCGGCAAAATGCGCCGCGCGGTTTTTGGGGCCAGATCCAAAAGCGCGCGGATCGCATCTCCCGTGCGTTCGCGCGCCCGCAGTTCCAGCACCTGACCCACAAACACCAGCGTCACAATCACCACTGCCGCCTCGTAATAGGTGCCCACCATGCCGCCCATCCGGTACTCATCCGGGAAAACGCCTGGCAGGAATGTCGCCAGCAGTGAATAGCCGTAGGCGGCAAGCACCCCAACCGAAATCAGCGTCCACATATTGGGCGACCGGTTCATGATCGAGTCCCAGCCGCGTTTGAAGAACGGCAGCGCGGCCCACAGGATGATCGGTGTGGCGAGCAGAAACTCCAGATACATCGCAGTCTGATGCCCGACCAAATCTCGAACCGGCAAACCGACCAGCGGTCCCATCGTCAGCACGACCAGCGGAACCGCCGCAGCGGCGCTGATCCACATGCGGCGGGTAAAGTCGTGCAGCTCTTCACTCGGCGCGTCCGAGGGTAGGATCGGCTCCAGCGCCATGCCGCAAATCGGGCAAGACCCCGGCGCGTCGCGGATGATCTGCGGGTGCATCGGGCAGGTGTATTTCACGCCCACCGCCGCGACCTTGCCGCGCTTGGTGGCATTGCCTGACGCATAAAACCACGGGTCGGCCTTGAATTTGGTTTGGCATTTTTCGGAACAGAAATGAAACGGTTTGCCGCCAAAACTCTCGGTCCGCGTGTCGGCTTTCACCATGACCGTCATGCCGCAGACCGGATCGATGGCTGTCGGTCCGTTTCCCTTGGGTTCTGTCTCAACATCGGGAGCCATCATGGAAGGGGCATTTTCATGACCTGCGTGAGGGCTGGAGGGTGACATAGTCTGCTCCTTTGGCGGCAACGATAACCGATAGAACGCACTTGATGGCAGCTTGCACCTTTCCAGTCTTAGAACGTCAAGCTGTTTTCGCCAGCGCAAACCGGCCCATCAGATCGCCGCAACCGCCTTCGCCAACAGGTCGCGCACTTGTCCCGCCACTGCGTGCAGCGGCGGGTTGTCGATAGCCTGCATCGATGCGACCGGGTCGATCGCGCTGACCTCCACCCCGCCGTCAACGGCCCGCAAGATCACATTGCAAGGCAGCATTGCGCCAACGCGCGGCTCTATCCCGATGGCTTGGTGGGCCATCTTCGGATTGCAGGCCCCGAGGATGCGATACGGCAGCATCTCGACATCCAACTTTTTCTTCAGCGTTGCCTGCACGTCAATTTCGGTCAGAATGCCAAAACCCTTGTCGGCAAGTGCCTTTCGGGTGCGGGCGTCGACCTCGTCAAAGCTGGCCCCGGTCAACAAACGGTTGAAGGTGTAGTCCATAGTTAATACTCCCTATCGCGTCATTTTTGCAGGTACTTGATCGTTGCGGCGATAGCCAGAACGACAACGAACAGGATGACAATCATCCAAAGCCAGCCGAAGCCCATGCCCCACCCAATTCCATAGCCGGTCATCATCACTATCTCTCCTCTTGTGCCAGCGTTGCCCCCGGCAATCGGCCCGATGCCGGGTTGCGGGGGTAACGCTCATGTCAGTTGTTGTCCATCATGCCTTGATCCATTCCCGGCATGCCGCCCTGTTGCATGGCCATGTGGCTCTGCATCATGGTGGCCATGGTTGCCATTTCAGCCTCGGTCACCTGCGCGTCACCGTCGGCATCATGCATCTGAAAGGCGCGTACCGTCATTGGCCGGGTATGGGCCGCGTGCATTATCGCGAATTCGTCCAGCGACAGCGTGCCGTTGGCGTCGGTATCGTAGGTCTTCAGTTCGGACTGAATGCCCGCAGTCATTTCCTCGGGGCTGAGAGTGCCGTCCTTGTTGGTGTCGAAGTTTGCCGTGGCATAGCTCTGGGCGCCGCCCATCATGCCCATGCCGCCAGCCATCATGCCGCCATTCTGCATCTGTGCCTGTTGCGCGAAGACGGGCACAGAGACTGCGGCAAGGCCAAGGGTGGCCGCGGCTGAAAGGGCGAGAAGTGTTGAACGTTTCATAGGAATCCTCCTGTTGATCTGTTTGACAAGATCAACATGGGCGGCGGGTGTCCTTGATGTGTGTCAACCTAGGGCGCATTTTGTATCAATCTGTCGCAAGGCCGGGGTTGGCAACGGGTTGCGACAAAGCGGCCTGCACCGCGGCATCGAAATCGGCTAGGCTTCCTGGCAGGAGACCCTGAATGACCTCACCCGGGCAGGCCAGGTCACCCAGACATCGCGTTCCTGACGCGCAAGGCGGAAGACCAGCGCCTCAGCGCGCGCCCGGTCGACCAGCGTGCCCTTCTTCTTCTGGATCGCGAGTTGGCGCTCCTGAGCCAGGTAGACCGTGAGCGCCGTGCGGGCTTTCAGATAGCTGTCTGTCCCGCCGCTGCCACCGGTTGGCAGAGCCGCATCTCCGACAAGCGAGCGGCGCTGTTGATCGGGATCGGTCATGTCCGCCCGGCGCACGTCTGATGCGGCTGCATTTATTGAACCGTTGGCGTAGAACACCAGCCTGCCGCCGCGTTTGGAATTCTGGATCGCACCCCGTGACAGCCCGGAATATTCGCGCTCGCTCATGCCGTTCATAGTAGCTCCACTGTGTAATCAACGCAATGATATTGCTTGTTTTTTTGTTGATCAAGGTCGGCGTCAGAGCGAAGGTGATTGCAGGCGCAAAACAGCCTGAACCCCGAATAGCCAGGAAGATGGAACCATGACCGCCAAGACACACCGCCGCGCCACCGCCCCGAACGACAAAGCCCTCGAGTCCTTCCTCGCCGCCAAAGCCCGGATCGACCAGATACTGGCCCGCATCCAGACCCTCAGCGAAGAGCATTTCGCCACCGACCCGAACGCGGTGCACTGGGGCGACGTGGGCACCCTGAACCACTATTCCAGCCTGCTGCACCAGATCACCGCCATCGCCTTCAGTGAGGGCGAATTCGCCAAGTGATGCAGGCCCGCCCCGGCCAAGCCCCGCGATGGTGGGGCTTGCTTGCATAGGAGGCGCCGCATACCGCGCGCTCGACCAAGGAGACACCCAAGGCCGAACGTCTCGCCGCCTGCGACGAAGCCATCGCCCTGCTTCTTGTGATCGCTGATCTGGACCGCGACGACGATGGCGACTTAATCCTCGAGGCCGATGAAAATGGCCACAACGATCTGTTGTCGCGCATCGCCACTTTCCTTTCCACCCACGACCAATAGGGGAACGCCATGACGAAACTTAACGAAACCCAGACCGTCATCCTGACCGCCGGTTCCCAGCGCCCCGACAACATCGCCATGCCGCTGCCCAAAGGGCTTGCAGGTGCCGCTGCCAAGATGGCGGTCACGAAGATGATCGAGCGCGGCTGGCTCCAAGAGGTCGATGCCAACCTGCGCCGGGCCGAACCGCTCTGGCGCGAAACCGGCGATGGCCACGGCACGACGCTGGTGGTGACCGATGCGGGCCTGCTCGCCGTCGGGATCGAGCCTGCCGTGGCACAGCGGAACGCATCAAACCACAAACGCGCGGACGACGCGACCCCGGCCAAACAGCCTGTCGTGCGCGCAGGGACCAAGCAAGCGATGCTGATCGCGCTGTTGCAAGCGCCGGAGGGGGCTACCATGGACACGATCATGGCTGCGACCGGTTGGAGGTCGCATACGGTGCGCGGTGCCATGTCGGGGGCGCTGTGCAAGAAGCTGGGGCTGGTTGTGACGTCGGCGAAAGAAGGCGATTGCGCACGGGTCTATCGGATCAGCCCCGGGTTGGCCTGATCTCACACCGGTTTCACAGCCGGTCAGTCCAACAGCCGGTAGTGAATCTCAGTCGGTTGGCAAGCGGCGCCGTTGATCGGGATCATATCCTGCGGGCAGGTTGACATGACCACGATGCAATCGATCACAGCGCGCAGCGTCACGTAATCCCCCGGCTTGCTCAGCGGCTCTCCCCAGACGATCTTGCCATCGGGGCCAACGGGAATGTTCATCCACAGGTTCAGCGGGGCCGGGCAGTCGGGGGCGCGCAGGTTCAATTGTCCAAGGCCCGCGTGCAGGTTGTCCGTGCAGTTGTCGTGATAGTCGCGGCAGCCGAGTGCTGCATAGCGGTGAACGTCGCAGGCCGCGATGATCGTATCGTGGCGGCCTGGCGAGGTATCTTCCTCCAGCATCAGGATCGGCCGCCGCCGGTTCGTCGCAAGACCGTCGCCTTTGGCAGGAAAAATGCCTTGCAGGCTGGCGTGCAGGTGTTCCATCGACATGAACTCTGACAGGTCATCGGCATTGAAGCACCATGTGTCGACGACCTGCTGACCATGCGTGTTGATGATCTGGATCGCCTGGCCCTTCGCCAGCCGAACCGCGCGGCCGCGCCGGGCGGGGACAACGTGAAGATCTGCCATCATGTCGTGGTTCCTCTGCTGCCGGGCCGGTCGTGCATCCATCTTGAAGGCCAAGATGTCATTGGTGCAGGCAACGGGGTCAAGGCAGAGTAAACCTACGGTGGGGGCCGTCTTGAGTGGTTTTCTCTCGATGGGTTATCGAGTGTCCGTATGGACGCACACGAAGACACCCCCCCGTATTCAGATTTTATCGGTTTCCGACACGGGCCGTCGTCGCCGCTGGACGGATGACGCGAAGGTTCGGATCGTTGAGGAAAGCCGTCGTGATGGTGTGACACTGGCCGAGGTGGCGCGGCAGCATGAGATTTCGCGGTCGATGCTTTATGACTGGCGTTATCGGCACAAGCTTGGCCTTTTGGGTTGCTCGGCGCCGTTCATGCGTCTGGTGCCGATGGAAAGCGGGGTTCGGCCTGACGTCGTGCCACCCTTGTCAGCCTCGCAACCGATCGTGATGACCATTGATCTTGGAGACCGTTGCCGTGTTACGATCCCTGCAGATTTCGACATGGAAGCTGCAGCATGTTTGCTCAACGGCCTGGTTGTCACTCGATGATTGCCTTTCCAGCCGGGGCGAAGGTCTGGATCGCGGGCGGTGTGACGGATATGCGGTGCGGGATGAACAGCTTGGCCTTGAAAGTCCAGCAGGGTTTGGGCCGTGATCCGCATTGCGGCGAGATCTTCTGCTTCCGGGGCCGCAAAGGCGATCTGATCAAGGTTCTTTGGCACGATGGGGTCGGCATGTCGCTCTATCTGAAGCGGCTGGAGGCGGGGAAATTCATCTGGCCGGTGAGCCAGAGTGGGGCGGCGGTGCCGGTGTCGGCGGCCCAGCTTGGCTATCTCCTGGAAGGTATTGATTGGCGTAATCCGCGTTGGACGCAGAGGCCTGCCACGGCGGGTTAGATGCTCGCCTTCCCTTTGTTTTATTGGCATATTCTGTCGTATTGTGATAGATATTCGCCATGTCAGAGACCGCCTCGGAGATCGCTGTTTTGCGTGCCGCCCTTGCCGCAGCGGAGGCTCGGGCATGCGCGGCCGAGCAAGAATTGACGCAGACACGCGCTGTGGTCTCAGCCTCTGAGGACATGATCAGCCACCTCAGGCTTCAGATCGCCAAACTCCGGCGGGAACAGTTTGGCCGTAGTTCAGAGCGCCACGCCCAGGTGATCGAACAGCTGGAGATGCAGCTTGAAGACCTTGAGACTGACATCGCCGAGGGTCGGGCGAAGGCTGAGGCAGCGACCTCGCCATCGACGATTGCTGCGTTTGAACGCCGCCGCCCCGCCCGTAAACCATTCCCCGAGCATCTGCCGCGCGAGCGCGTCGTGGTCGAGGCGCCAGCCTCCTGCACCTGCTGCGGGTCGGGGCGCATCGTGAAGATGGGCGAAGACATCACCGAGACACTGGAGATCATCCCCCGGCAATGGAAGGTGATTCAGACGGTCCGCGAGAAGTTCACCTGCCGGGACTGCGAGAAGATCAGCCAACCTCCGGCACCTTTCCACCCCACCCCTCGGGGCTGGGCAGGCCCGAACCTCCTGGCGGCCATCCTCTTCGAGAAGTTCGGCCAGCATCTGCCCTTGAACCGGCAGGCCGAGCGGTTTGCAAAGGAGGGCGTCGATATCAGCCTTTCGACCCTGGCCGACCAGGTCGGG
>JBKJTI010000077.1:0-6553 GCA_046590425.1 Cypionkella sp.
TTCGAACTCACGACCCTAACCTTGGCAAGGTTATGCTCTACCCCTGAGCTACGCCCGCAACCGTCGGATGGCGGTGAGATAAGCGAGGGGCGGGGCGGCTGCAAGGGGAAAAATGCAGCCCCGTCGATGATTTATCTGGCGCGGTTACGCAGAGGCGATGGCGGCGGATTTCAGCGGCGCTTTCACTGCGGCGGCGGCATGGATCACAGCTTCAGCGATGTAATCCAATTCGGCTTCAGTCAACCGGGTCGGCAGGCGCACGTCACAGGCGCGCATCAGCATGGCACGGGTTTGCGGCAGATCGGGGGCGGGGCCAAGGAACTCCCAGTTCCAGAAGGCGCGGGCATTGCCTTCGGTCAGACCGAAGATCTGCACCGAGACGCCGCGTTGTTTGGCATGGGCCTGGAAGGCGAAGGCCTGCGCGTCGGTCCACTCACCGGTGAGGTTGAACTGGATCGAGTCAGGGGCGCGTTGCTCCTGCGGCAGGGCGGGCGGCACGGTGAGGTAGGGGCAGGCGTTCAGCTGATCGGCCACCCGGTCATGGCCCGCGCGACCCTTGGCGACGCGGGTGGCGACCTCGGGCAGTTGCGGGCGGATCACGGCGGCGGACAGGTTCTGCATCCGCATGTTGTAGAGCGGCAGCTTGTTTTGCCACAGCATATAGCTGTTTTGCATGCCCGGATGTTTCTTCCAATTCTGCTCATAAGCGCCCGACATGATCACGCAGCGGGCGGCAATCTCGGGATCATCGGTAATCAGGATGCCACCTTCGCCCGCATTGACCAGTTTGTAGGATTGAAAGCTGAAGCAACCAACCTTGCCGATGGTGCCAATATTCTTGCCGTTCCATGTGGTGCCCAACGAGTGGGCGGCGTCTTCAATCACCGGGATGCGCTTGGCATCGCACAAAGCCATGATCGCATCCATGTCGCTGGTATGACCGCGCATGTGGCTGATCAGGACGGCCTGCGCATCGTCAAGTTTGGCTGCAAAATCCACCATGTCGACGCGGTAGTTCTCGCCAACCTCAACCAAAACGGGCGTGCAATCGGCGTGGACAACGGCAGAGGGGACGGCGGCGAAGGTGAAAGCGGGGATCAGGATATTAGCACCGCGCGGCAGATCCAGCGCTTTGATGGCGAGGAACAAAGCGGCAGAGCAAGAGGCGACGGCGAGGGCGTATTTGCTGCCCAAGAGGTCAGCGAATTCCTGCTCTAACAGGGCCACCGGCGCGCCTTCGGCGGCGGTGTAGCGGAACAGATCACCGGAGTTCAGCAAGCGTTCAATCTCGGCGCGCGCAGCCGCAGGGATCGGTTCAGATTCGTGGGTGTCGGGGGCGCGGGTTTGTCCGTCAGCAGCCATGATCACAGCTTTCCTTAAACTCTTCTTCAGGAAAGCTTTAAACGCAAGGTCTGTGTCAGGCTAGTGACAATCGCGGACTTCGGGCGAAATCCGCCTATGTGTCAGGCGGATTTTGCTTTGCAGCAGTGTCGTGGCAACACCTCCCCTGCTGTCGGGGGCGGTGTTTGGAGATGAAATCGCCTAAAGGCCGAGGCGGTCGCGCATGGAATACCATGTCATTGCGAGCACCAGCATCGGCCAGCGCAAAGCCGCACCGCCGGGGAAGCGCTGCTGCGGCAGGCTGGCCATCAGATCGAAACGCTCGGACTGTGCGGCACTGGCTTCGGCGAGGATTTTACCCGCGAGGGTGGCCATCGCTACGCCGTGACCGGAGTAGCCAGAGGCCGACAAGGTGTTCGGATAGGGCCGGGTGAAGCAGGGCATCCGGTTCATGGTGATCGCCAAAGTGCCGCCCCAAGCGTAGTCGATCTTGGTGCCTTTCAGTTGCGGGTAAACCTCAAGCATCGGTTTCGACACGGTTTTGATCAGGTCGGGGAAGCGGTATCCGTAGGATTCACCGCCGCCGAACAGCAGGCGGTTGTCTTCCGACAGCCGCCAGTAGTTGACGACGAATTTGGTGTCGGCGACGGCTACGGGTTGGCTGAGGATGTCTTTGGCGCGATTGCCCAGCGGTTCTGTCGCAACGATGAAGTTGTTGATCGGCATGACTTTTGCCGCAACTTTCGGGGCGAGATTGCCAAGATAGCCGTTGCCCGCGAGGATCAGTTGTTTGGCGTGAACGCGGCCTTGGGCGGTGTGAACCACGGGCTGCGCGCCGTGGTCGATATGGGTGACTTCCGACAGTTCATACAGCCGCGCCTCGGCTTTGGCGGCGGCGGAAGCGAGGCCAAGCGCATAGTTCAGCGGGTGCAGGTGGCCCGCGTCGCGGTCGATCTCTCCGCCCCTGTAAACCTTGGAACCGATCAGGTTTTGGATGCCTGCACGATCGAGGGATTCAAGGTGGATGTAGCCGTAGTCGAGCCGCAGTTTTTCGCCGTAAACGTGGCTGTCGCGGACCTGAGCCTCAGTCCAGCAGGCGTGGGCGATGCCGGGGTAGAAGGTGACGGGGATGTTGTGATTTTGGATGAGGTTTCTCACCAAAGCTTTTGATTCTTCGGCTAAATCCCAGAGTTTATGAGCGGCCTCAACCCCCACTGCTTTCTCGATCCAAACTTGATCTTGGCGTTGGCCGGAGCCGACTTGCCCGCCATTGCGACCTGAAGCGCCGAAGCCGAGTTTATGGGCCTCGAGCAGCACCACATCATAGCCCTTTTCGGCCAGATGCAGGGCTGCGGCCAGGCCGGTATAGCCGCCGCCGACGATGCAGACATCGGCGCGGGTTTCGCCTTGCAAGCTTGGGAAGGGGGCCAGAGGCGTGCGCGTGGCGGCGTAGTAGGACGGGGGGTAGGCCCCCGTCTTATCATTGGCATGCAAAAGGTTCATGTTACACGTTCAACAGCAGGTGTTCGCGTTCCCACGGGCTGATGACTTGCAGAAACTCTTTGTATTCATTGCGCTTTACCGAATCGTAGACCGCGACGAATTCGGGACCCATCACTGCGCAGAGGGCTTTGTCATCTTCCAGCAAGTCAAGTGCATCACCCAAATTGACCGGAATATCGTCGCTGTCGATATAGGCGGAGCCGCTGAACTCGGGCCGTGGGTTTTTCTTTTCCATCAGGCCGAGATAGCCGCAGGCCAACGTCGCCGCGATGCCGAGATAGGGGTTGCAATCCATCCCCGGCAGGCGGTTTTCCACCCGACGGCCCGCTGGGGCCGAGATTGGGATGCGGATCCCGGTGGTGCGGTTGTCGCGACCCCATTCAAGGTTAATCGGGGCTGCAAAATCCGGCACATACCGGCGGTAAGAGTTCACATAGGGTGCAATCAGCGCAATGGCCCCGGTCAGGTGGTTCTGCATCCCGGCGATGAAGTGCAGGAAGGCTTCGGTCTCGCCGCCTTTCTTGTCCGAGAAAATGTTCTTGCCGGTTTTGCTGTCGACCACAGAGGTGTGGATGTGCATCGCCGAACCTGGCTCTCCAGCAATCGGTTTGGCCATGAAGGTGGCGAAGCAATCGTGACGAAGGGCGGCTTCGCGGATCAGGCGTTTGAAGAAGAACACATCGTCTGCGAGGCGAATTGGGTCGCCATGGGCGAGATTGAGCTCGATCTGCCCCGCACCGCCTTCTTGCAGGATGCCATCAATTTCAAGGCCTTGCGCTTCGGCAAAATCATAGATGTCGTCGATCACCTTGCCGTATTCGTCGATGGCGGACAGGCTATAGGCCTGCTTGCCAGCCGCGCGGCGGCCCGAGCGACCCATTGGCGGGATCACCGGCTGGTTGGGGTCGATGTTGCGGGCGGTCAGGAAAAATTCCATCTCGGGGGCGACCACAGGGGTCCAGCCTTCGGCGGCGTAGAGATCCATGATCCGGCGCAGAACGTTGCGCGGCGCGAAAGGGACAAGGTTGCCTTCTTGGTCCTTGGCGTCGTGGATGACTTGCAGCGTCACATCGGCGGTCCATGGGGCGGCGGTGGCGGTGGTGAAATCGGGTTCCAGAATCATATCCGGTTCGGTGAAGGCGTCGAACGGATTGTCGGCCCATTCCCCCGTGATGGTTTGCAGGAAGATCGAATTGGGCAGGAAATAATTGCCCTGATGGGCGAATTTGCCCGCTGGCATGGCTTTGCCGCGAGCCACACCTGCGATATCGCCAATCACACATTCGACTTCGTCTACCCGGCGGTCGCCGATGTAGTTGCGCGCTGCCTCTGGCAGTTGGTCGGTCCATTTGGACATGTTTTCACACTGTTGGTTGTCGGGTTATTCCCCGGCGAGGCTGGGGACTTAGGGTCTTTTGGCCTTGAAGAAAGCAGCGATCTGCGCCGCCATCGTCTGGTCTTGAATGGGGTCCGACAGCCGGTCCGCGGCTGCCGCCATGACCTCGTCGGGGACCAGACCTTTGCCCCGAGTTTGCATCAGGCCATCAATGAATTCAGGACGAAATTCAGGATGGGCTTGCACGGTCAGCATCCGATCATCATAGATCAGTGCGGCGTTGGTGCAAAAATCGTTTGTGGCCAAAATCTTGGCATTGGCAGGTTTTTCGGTGACTTGGTCGCGGTGCCACGCATTCAGCGTCATGTGCTGGCCGTCGAAGTCGTAATCGGTGGCCCCGACTGCCCAGCCGCCTGCGTAGCGCTCCACCTTGCCGCCCATCGCTTGGGCGATGATCTGGTGGCCAAAGCAGATGCCAACCATCGGGACGTGTGCGGCATAGGCGTCGCGGATGAAATCCTCAAGCGGGGGTATCCATGGGTGATCTTCGTAAGCGCCGTGGCGCGATCCGGTGATCAGCCAGCCTTCGCACTCTTTCACCGACGCCGGAAATGCGCCTTCGACCACACGGTAGGTGCGGAAAGTAAAACCGTTACCTGCGAGCAGGCGCGCGAACATGTCGGGGTAATCGCCGGAGGTTTCGACAAGCGCGTCAGGGGCAAGGCCGGTTTGCAGGATTCCGATGAGCATGTGCTGTCCAGATTGGCTGAGGCGAGGGTAGCGCAGCACCCCCCCGGTTGGTCAAGGGGGGATGCTGCCGGCTTTGATCAAACGCCGGGACCAAGGCGATTTCCGCGCGGAAATCGGGAACGGAATTCGCGCGAATTCCGACTTAGACCGTGTCGAGATAGAGTTCGATGCGTTCGGCGTCGGTGAGTTCACCGATATAGTGGTGCTCTTGCCGTTTGGTCGAGATGAGGTTCTTGATCAGTTCGGGATGGATGAAGCGGCGGACGATTTCGGATTGCTCCATCGCGTCAATCGCGGCCTCCCAACTGGTCGGAATCTGCGGCAGACCTTCAACGGCATAGGCATTGCCGACGATCGGGCTGGCAGGTTCCATCTGATTCTCGATACCGTCGAGGGCCGCGCCGAGGATGGCGGCGAGCATGAGGTAAGGGTTCACATCGCCGCCGGCGACGCGGTGCTCAATCCGGCGTGCCGCAGGATTGCCTGCCGGAATACGGATCGCGGCGGTGCGGTTTTCATAGCCCCAAGCGATCGCAGTGGGGGCGTGTTTGCCGGGGACCAAGCGTTCGTAAGAGTTCTGGTGCGGAGCAAAAATCAGCGTGGAATCGTGCATCGCATTCAAGCAACCCGCGACGGCGTTTTTCATCATCGCGGTGCCTTTCGGGCCACCACTATCAAACACGTTGTCACCCTCTTCATCGATCACAGAAAAATGGGTGTGCAGGCCGGAACCCGAATATTCCGGGTAGGGTTTTGCCATGAACGAGGCCGCGAAGCCGTGGCGGCGCGCCAGACCCTTGACCAGCATCTTGAACAGCCACGCATCATCGGCGGCGCGCAGGGCGTCGTCGCAGTGCATCAGATTGACCTCAAACTGACCAAGCCCGGTCTCCGACGTGGTGGTGTCGGCGGGGATGTCCATCGCTTCGCAGGCGTCGTAGAGGTCGGTGAAGAAGGTGTCGAACGCGTCAAGTGCCCGGATCGACAGGGTTTCTGCGGCTTTACGCACCTTGCCAGAGCGGGGCGAGGCCGGGGCTTGCAGGGTTTTGCCGCTGTCGTCGATCAGGAAGAATTCAAGCTCGATCGCGCAAACCGGGGTCAGGCCACGCGCTTTGAAACGATCCACCACAGCACGCAGGGCGTGGCGGGGGTCGCCGTCGTAGGGGGTGCCATTTTCACGGAACATCCAGATCGGCAGCAAGGCGGTGGGGGCTTCCAGCCACGGCATCGGCATGAAGCCGCGCTCGGTGGGTTTCAAGATGCCGTCTTGGTCGCCCTGCTCAAACACCAGCGGGCTGTCGTCGATGTCTTCGCCCCAGATGTCGAGGTTCAGGACAGAGAACGGAAACCTTGTGCCGTTCTTCACCACGTTATCGGCAAAGCGCGCAGGCACGCGTTTGCCCCGGGCTTGCCCGTTCAAATCCGCCGCAGCCACACGAATCGTGCGAACGTCGGGATGCTTTCTCAGCCAGTCTTTCATCATTGCACATCAGGAAGGCATGAAGCCCGCCCACACTTGCCCAACGGCCAGCGGACAGATCGGATCATGCCCTTGATCCTATCCTTTTTTGTGATCCCGGCGGCTGCCACGATAGCAGTCCCGCAATTTGATCAAATGTAGGT
>JBKJTI010000072.1:0-17497 GCA_046590425.1 Cypionkella sp.
AAAGCGTCGCCGCGAGGTGATCGATCAAGTCGCAGCGGGCTATATTCTACAAGGTGCGCTGGATCGGCTGGCCTATATGGGCCGCACGCCGCCACCTCAACAGGATGAGACCTGAATGGACGAAGTCTGGAAACGCGAAGAAGTTCAAAGCCCCTGCGTCAAGCTCTGCGTCGTCCACCCCGAGGCCCGCATCTGCGTCGGCTGTTTCCGCAGCATAGATGAGATCGCAAGCTGGTCCCGCCTGTCCGCGCCCGAGCGCACAGCCATCATGACCGACCTGCCCTCCCGCGCGGCCACGTTGACCAAGCGACGCGGTGGCCGCATGGCCCGGCTGTCGGGCTCAGATCAAAACACCTAAATAAGCAAGTAATATCTGATGATTATCACATTGCCGTTACCGCTGCACTGTGGTCAGGTAACACATGTTAACGATTCTTAAATTGGAGTGAAAATGCTGCCCTTCGGAAAATACGCCGCCCTCACCGCGGCGCTTGCAATTGCCGCTTGCACCAGCAGCGGCGGCGGCTCAGGCGGTCTCAGCGCTTCCCAAATCCGTGCCCTGCCCGTCACCGCAAACATGCCGACCAGCGGCACGGCGACCTATAGAGGCAAAACCTCGCAAACCGAATATGATCCTGATGTTGGTAATCTGACAATAACCTCCGATGTGCAGCTGGATGCCAACTTCGCGTCCAACCGGATTGACGGCACGATCTCAAACGTCAAAGGCAGCACCGCGGTAGGAAGCGCAACGCTGCGCGGCGATCTGAAGGGCACTGGCGACCTTGTCGGATCACAGTTTTACGTTCCAGTTGGCGGCTTTCTGAGTTCCAATTCCAACAGTACTTATGTCACTGCAGATATTGATGGCACATTCAAAGGTAGCAATGCCGAAGCCATTCAGGGGAGCGTGACTTTCGAAGATGCAGCAACCACGCCCCTGATCGCAGTGAAGCAGTAAGCGCATTTGGCGAGTGTTCCGCCGAAATCGCAAGTTGCGGCGGAACGCACGGCGGTCAGGAAGGCCGTGGGCAATCATAGTTCTCTCAAGCGGTTGTGTACGTTAATTTTTCTCAGCTTTGCACTGGCTAAACCGCTTGCCGCCCAGACCCCCGCCACTAACTGGCAGGCCGCCCTCGATTCCGGCGCGCCCCGCCTGATGCTGTTCGCGCTACAAGTCGAAAAGCCGCAAGGCGCGGATGATTTTGTAGCCCGGCTGCAATACGGTCAAGCCATGCAGCAGGCCAAAGCGGCACCTCCCGTCCTGCTGTCCTACCGTGCCGACCTACGCCCGATTGTGGCCTATGACAGCAATATCAACTCTGGCGTCCCCGGCGACACCATCTATCTCGGCGGCTTTCCGTTTACGATTGCCCCCGAGGATCGCGCCAAGGCGGGCATGGTCTATGGCGCCGAAGCCAGCCTGACTGCCCGCTTCGCCCTCGCCCCCGGCCGGACACTGGATCTGACCGCGTACGGCGCGCAGGCCCATTCCTTCGACTACGGCCTTGATGTGCTGAACGCAGGTGTTTCAGCCTGCGGCGCGCAATATTGGGGCCGCACCACTTGGACCGAAATGTGCCTCGGCGACACCTTCACCCAGCGTGACAACGCGCCCGAGCGCGAGCGGTTTGCCTCCATCGGCGTCAGCAAGGTCTTCGCCTCGCGCTTTGGCTTTCACGAGGCCCGCGCCACCGTGCAAAAAGCCAAGCGCACAGAATACCAGAAAGCCAGCCTCAGCCTGCACCTGATCACCGCCAAGGCGGGCTTGGGCGCACTGACCCTCCGCATCGACATCGGTGAACACGTCGCAGGCTACAACACCCGGCTGTTCGGCGCCTCCGCTGCGCTGACCCGCCCGATCGCAGGCGTCTCGACCACCCTGTTCGCAGGCTACGGCACCGAGGCGGGTGGCACGCTTTTAGGCCAGCCCCGCCGGGATCAGATTTTCTCCGTCGGCCTCAGCCGCAAGCTGACCAGCCACGCCGAAGCCACCCTCCGACTCAGTCAGCGCCGATCCAGTATTCCGGCCTATGATGGCTTTTCTGTCGATTTCGACGTGAACCTCATCGACTTCTGAGCCAAGGTTGACACGACTCGCGGATCGGCCCAGCCTTCCCTCATATTTCCAAGCCGATTTTACGCGATATGAGGTTGCCATGCCAATTCCCACCCTCGGGCAAATCCCGCTCGATTTCGCCACCCTGCGCGCCGGATACCCGACCTACAACCGCCTGCCCAAGCACATCGGCGACTATATGGACGCGCTGAACGTCGGCAACACCGGCCCGCGCAATACCCCCTGCTGCTTCCAGATTTCCGAAGCGCTGAACCTTGCCGGGGCAGAGCATAAAATCCCCGCCCGCAGCTACCGCCGCCCCTGCGCCAGACTGGGCCAGAACTATTACCTTGGGGCGGTGGATGAATTGGAAACCTACCTTACCAACCGCTACGGTCGCGGCGATACGGTTTATTCCGGCCCTGCCCATGGCGATATCCGCACCATCAAAGCCCGCCTTGCTGGCCGCTCCGGCATCATCACCTTCCGAGACAACGGTTACGGCTTGCACACCGAGCTGTGGAACGGCGAGCATATCATCCAGAACGGCGCCCCCGGCTCCAACGGCGCAGGCATGTCCGAGCGCGGCATCTTCGGTGTCCCGCGCATCGTTTTCTGGCAATGCACTGGAGATGATGCGCGCGAGCCGCTTCCGGCTTGGGCCGTCGGCTGGTGGCAGATCGAGACCATCACCGAGCCTTATTTCTACTACATATCTGACCAATACGTCGTGTACTACACCACCACCCGCCCCGCCAATATACTGACCCAACCGGTGCGGGGGGCTATGAAGCAGGGCGTGGTGACGCTGAACCAGGCTCGTCCCGGCCTGTCGATCCAATGGGAACCTTCCGTTGATGGTGAAACCACCGAAACCTATGTCCTCGATGCCGAGCCCACCCGTATGAGCGGCAGCATCAACAACACCCTGCCCGCGATTGCCACCAAAATGACCCTCGCCATGCCAGCACCGCCGCCCCGGCGCAGACGCTAGATCGGTTCAGAGTTACATTATATCGGACATCGCGGCCTCTCGCCGCACGCAACCGCGTTTTCCAAACCTTTGGTTTGCGGTGAAGCCCCTACCCGCTTCAACTGACCAACAAGTCATCCATCAGCGCCGCTTTGGTGGTGTTCAGCACGGTCAGCACATCGCCCTCGCCAAAGTTGAACACCACATTCGCACCGAGCTGCAACGCGTGGCTCAATGCCTGTGCTGCGGTGCTGACACCGGCAAAACCGCTCAGCTCCAGCGCATCGACGTTATCCTCGAAATCCAGCACCCGATCCGCGCCATAGGTTTTCGCGAACAAAAACTGATCCACCCCAGCGCCCCCGGTCAGAAAATCCCGCCCCGTGCCGCCGTCCAAACGATCATCCCCCGCCCCACCAATCAGACTGTCTTGGCCATCAAGCCCGAACAACTGATCATTGCCCGCCCCTCCGGTCAGCCGATTGGCCAGCCCGTTGCCCGTGCCCGTGAAATCCCCAACCCCGATAAAGCTCAGATGCTCCACCTGCGTCTGCGCCTCCAGTCCCGGACGGTTCAAAGAAAACACCCGCGCCGTGCTCAGTACGGAATCAACGCCCTCCCCGACCAGTTCGCGCACAGAATCCATCGTTTGATCGACGATATAAGTGTCATTGCCAATACCGCCATAAAGCTGATCCCGCCCCATGCCGCCATCCAGTCGATCATGGCCGCGCCCGCCAAACAGCGCATCAATCCCGCCACCCCCGATCAGAAGATCCGAGCCATCCTGTCCAAACAGGAAATCATCGCCCGCAAACCCCGACAACTGATCATTGCCCGTGCCGCCATAGAGGAAATCGTTCGAGATCGCGCGGCCATTGATCGTATCATTGCCGCCATAGCCAAAGCCGAATCCGGCATATTCCGCCGTATCAGTTCCCGCCTCTCCAGCGGCTATCTCATATGCCTCGTTGCGCAGGGTCATCTTGGTCAGGCTGACCGCTACCACTTCCCCCGCCGCCTGTGCCGCAGTGCCGCGTTGCCCCAGCGAAAACCCATCCATTGCATGAGCCAGAGAATGTTGGTGCCGCGCGGTCAATGACCCGTCGGCATTGATCACCATCAGGCTGGAGGCCCCGGTTTGCAGCCCAGGAAACCAGCCCAATCCGATGCGATGCGATGCGAACCACTCATAGCTGGCTATCGCCAGATCATTCTCATCCAACACACCATTCGGATCATCTACCTTGCCATCGGCATTGGTCTCGGTTATCAGCACCGCATCGCCCGCAACGGGGGCAAACAGCTTATCCAGCAAGGCCGAAAGCTCGGCGCTGGTGGTTGGCAGACGCGTGCCCATCCAGCCGGGATAGAGATGCGACGACCAGACCAGATTGTCGCCCACCCCCGCGCGCAGATAGTCCAGTGCCGAAACATCGCCAATCTTGGTGCCCGCCAAGGTCAGAAAATCGCCGTTGTACCCCCAGCCTCCGACCAGTACCTTGCCCTCGGCCCGCGCCTCGATCAATTCGGTCAAAGCAATCGCGTGATCGGCATAAAGCTTGACGAAATCGGCCTTGTTCAGATCGCCCTGCGTGCCATTGGCGCGCACCGAGTGCTTGTAGCCTGCGGATTCGTTCATCAACTCCCAGCCATAAACCGCATCCTCAACCGCCGGATGCTGATCCATCCAGTCGAGCATTTTGCTCCAAGCCCCGGAGACATCACTATAATTCGTCTCAAGCGCCGCATAGGCTTCGGCATTGCTCAGTGCAGGCCAGCCCTCAGTGCCACGCCCGATATTCTGCGCATCGCCCCCCGCATAAACCATGGTCAGCTGATAACCTGCCGCCGTGGCGGCTGCGAGAAACCGCTCCATCTGCGGATGCATCGAGCCATCGGCGTTGAAGGAAAATTCGTTGAACTGCACCCGCAGATTGTTCACCAGCGGCAGGGATGCCTTGATGCCAGCGACGAATTGCTCGGGGTTGCCATACATATCTTGCGGGATCAGTTGCACCGGGTCTTGCCATGCCCCACCCGAGCCATCAGCCGCCTTCATCACGATGTTGATCATCGCAATGCCACTTGTCGCCGTTGCAGCCGTAAATCCCATAGCAAGCAGCCTTCTGAACACATCCACCCAAACGCCCGGCACAAGGCCCCCCAGCCGTATGCCATCGCAAAATGATCACGGCGGCGCAGACAAACGCCGGGATCAGCTTCTGCAAAGATGTGGCCGAACTTCGTGGTCAAACTTGGGCAAATTCGCGCAGAAGGCGCGGCCATTCTGCACGACTGAATCTATGGAACACCACACCCCACGGCCGCAAACATGAATTATCTGAAAAGTATGAATTACAAGATTTTGCTTTTACACACTTCTTTCTGGTCCCCACTCGGGACCAGCCCCGGCAAATGACCGCCGTCCCTCGTCGCGGCTCTGGCAAAAGCCGTGCGACCGCTTCGGCAAGCGCCGCCGGGCGATCTTTGCAACCCGATGCGCGATATATCCATCTGGCCGGATCAGCAGCAGAAAATCCGGCTCATCGCCATAGACCGCCCTGAACGAGCCTTCAAAATCAGCAAACTGATGGTCCTCCGCCCCACCCGTCACGCCGCCCACAATGACCCGCCGCAGCGCCGCACCGGCACCGCGCCATGCGATCTTGTCCAGTTGCTGCGCTGTCTCTGGACCGCAAGCCAACAGGGTGAAATGCGGACCACGCAGAATATCAAACAACCGCAGCGCCTCCCCGCCCGGTTGCGCAATCTGGCGTCCGGCGCCCGGTCACCAGCCTGCAGCCGGGCCAGACCGGGCTTGCCAGCCACCGCCAGCGGACCCGCGCGATAGCTGATCGACAATTGTTGCTCATCCTTGCCGCGCGTCAGTGCCGCCGGATCGAGTTTGCCGAGGGCGTCATATTTCGCGCTGGAAAGCCCCAGCACGCTTGCCGCTACCGAACGACGCTCTTGCTCATAGCTGTCCAGCAACACGTCCGGCGCAGCGGCCAGAACCTGCCGCCCGGACCTTCAATCACCGCCGTGACCCCGGCGTCATCTTGCGTCAGCGAGACCAGTTGCGTGTTTTGCTGAACCATAACGTCCAGCGGAACCAAGGCCTGACGAAGGATCGCATCCGTGCTGAACTGCGGGATCAGCACGGTGTTCGGATAGGGCACATCTGCCGCCGGCTGCGCTATTTTGAACATCCGCTTGGGAAATCTGAAGGCCCGACATGCACACCCAACGCGGATATGGGCTGCAGGCAGCAAGAATGTCACCAATCACACCCAGATCATCCAGCAGCTCAAGCGATCTCGGCTGCAGACCCTTCGCGCGAGCCGGGAAAACTTTGTGCGGCGCGGTCAATAATCCGCCGCCCAACCCCGTGCCTTGCCAGATCCAGTGCCAGCGCTGATCCGGTGGGACCAGCCCAATAATCAAGACATCCGTGTAGAAAGCCATTGCCAATCCCACAGCGCCACGGACGACCGGGTGCGGCAGGTCTCGATTGCGGCGCGCGGCCAAGCGATGACCGATCTGGTCGATGCGGCACGCGACCGTATCGGCCAGGCCATCTTTGCATCTTTGGACGAGGTTGAGATTGCCGAGCTCGTCCGATTGACGCAGAAATTTGCAGCGGCGATGGATCATCCCACACCGCACCCCCCCGACGATGATGCAGTCAAATCAGATCCGGGGCTGACGCCGTAACAGGTCTGGTCGGCGAAGATGCGGGGTGCTGTAGCAGGACGCATCCGAAGAAGGCGTCATCTTTTTAGATCCGTCGACAGGGCGCGGAAAGGCCGATGGAGGCCCGGTTCTGGCGCTTTCGAGGCTGATCGCGCGCGCAAGCAAACCTTTAAAAATTCGTTAACGTATACCGGTTAACCCATTGATTTCAAATAATCGAAACTTTGTCCACGCGTGGCGGGCCGAAAACTCTACCAGCCCACAACCTTACGCAGCATGTTCAAAGCCACCAAAGTGATGAACACCGCAAACGCCCGTTTCAACGGCTTGGGATCCATCGCATGGGCCAGCTTGACCCCCCAAGGCGTGGTCAGCATGGTCGACCCAATCACCACCAGAAACGCAGGGATATTGACCGCCCCCAAAGTATAGGGCGGCGCGTTTTCAATCGGCACGAACAGAAATCCCAACACCGAAGGCACAGCGATCAGCACCCCCAACCCCGCAGCGGTGGCGACAGCCCGGTGGATCGGCACGCCATAAAGGCTTATGAGCGGCACCCCAAACGTGCCGCCGCCGATCCCCATCATCGCCGAACAAAACGCCAGCACCGACGCCATGATCCCGCGTGTCGGCTGCCCTGGAAGCTGCGTGCCCAACCGCCAGCCCGGCTTGCCAAACGCCATGTAAAGCCCCGCCAGCCCCGCCAGAACCCCAAACACCACCTGCAACACCACCGATTTCACCAGCGCCGCCACCAAAGTCCCCGCCAGGGCACCGCCGACAATAAACGGCGCCCAATCGCGCAGCATCTGCCAATCCACCGCGCCCTTCTTGTGATGCGACGCCACCGAGCGCGGCGAAGTCACCACAATCGTCGCGAGCGAGGTCGCCACACAAATCTGCATCAACTGCGGCCCATCATAACCGAGATGGCTGAACGCATAGAAGAACGCCGGCACCAACACGATGCCCCCGCCCACCCCCAGCAATCCCGCCACCACCCCGGCCACCCCGCCAATCACAAACAGCAACGCCACCATCGGCAACAGCGTGGACATTTCGGGCATGGGTCGTCTCCTTGATTCACCGCAGCCTAGCGCGGGCGATGGGCGGTTCCAACCGCGAAACACCGCAATCATCGCGCAGACGACAGCTTGTTTTCGCGGCATAAGTTGCGATCCTGTCGGTCTATTGCCGCTCATACCCGCTCAAAGGTGAAACCACATGCGCCTGTCTCTCGTGCCCTTCATGCTTGCCATCACCCTGTTCATACCAGCCCCCGCCGGTGCCGATGATCCGGATGGCAGCGTGGCGGCAATGAGGAAAGACATTGCCTACGTGCAAGATTGCATGACAAAGGCAGATGGGTCGGGAGAAACCGCGCAGGCTTGTGTAACTCTGGCGGCCAAGGCCTGCATCGGCCGCGCGGGTGGCAAGGTCTCACACGGAGCGGCTGGCAATTGTTTCGCGCGCGAGACCCGGATTTTTCGACAACTTTATCGCGACAGGGTGATGGTTGGGCTGAACTGGGCTTATCGTGATGACAGCGAAGAACTGCCCATTCTCAATAGCGACGTCAACAGATTTCAAACCATGATGGCGACCGAAACTGCATGGCAAACCTATGTCGAAGCCGAGTGTCGAATGGAAATGCTGCATTTTACGAACGGCAACGCTTCCATGGTGGACTACCCCGCGTGCCAGTCTCGGCTCGATGCTGAACGCATCGCGCTGCTGGACGGTTTGGCGAAGCCGCAAGGCTGGATACGCCGCTAGCTCTGCGTCATTCCTGATATGTCGATCTGGCCTTTCCCCTCCCTGCGATCCAAGCTAAACCAACCGCAATTGTCCGACATTTGAGGGTGCCATGCCAAAATCCGTATCGCTGATGCGCTACTCGCTGATCCTTGGCCTTGTCGCCGCCGTCGGCCCGTTCGCAATTGACATGTATCTGCCCGCGATGCCGAAGATCCAAAGCGATCTGGCCACCACGATGCAGGCGGTACAATGGACGATTGTGGCGTATTTTCTGGCCTTTGGCGTGGCCCAACTGATTTACGGCCCTTGGGCCGACCAAGCGGGCCGCAAGCCGCCGATGTATGCGGGGCTGGCTTTGTTCATGGTCGGCACGGTGATCTGTGCTGTGGCCCCCACGGTGGAAATTCTGATCTTCGGCCGCTTCATCCAGGGCATCGGCGGGGCGGCCAATATGGTGGTGCTGCGCGCGATGATCCGCGATCTGGCAACCGGAGCCGATGCCACCCGCATGATGTCCACCATCATGATCGTCATCGCGATCTCGCCGCTGCTGGCCCCGCTGTCCGGTTCGGCGCTGATGGCGTTCGGCTCGTGGCGGCTGGTGTTCTGGGCTTTGTTGCTGGCGGCCAGCCTCAGCTTCTTGCTGATCTATTTCATGGTGGATGAGACGTTGCCGCCCGAAAACCGCCAGCGGTTTGATCTGATCACCATGCGCAAAGGTCTGGGCGTGCTGTTCAGCGACCGGGGCTTTCTGGCGATGACCTTCCTTGCGGGCTTCGCCTTTGCCAGCTTTTTCGTGTTCATCGCCTCGGCGTCCTTCGTCTACACCGGACAATTCGGCCTCAGCCCGACGCAGTTCTCCTTCGCCTTCGCGATCAACGCCTTTGGTTTCTTCACGGCCTCGCAATTTGCCGCCAATATCAGCCGCCGCGTCGGTGCAAAGAAGATGATCGTGCGCGCGACCACTGGCTTTGCGCTTGCCACCTTTGGGCTGTTCGCGCTGGCTTTGCTCGGCTTTGCCAATCTCTACGTCACCATTGCCGGGCTGTTTTTGGCAAACATGTTCCTTGGTGTTGTGCTGCCGACAGCGCAGGTTTTGGCGCTTGAGGAACAGGGCGAGCATGCCGGCCTTGCTGCATCCTTAGGCGGCACCATGCAGATGGTGGCCGCAGGCGTTCTGGTGGCAGCCACCGGGCCGTTGATGGATGGCACCGTTGTGCCGATGCTCGGCGCGATTGCTCTGTGCGGCGTAATTGCCTTGGTGCTGTCGTGGCTGATCCCGCGTCAGGCGGCGGTGCTGGCCGCATAAAGCTCGGCCAAAGCCGCGTCCAAAACATCCAAACCAGCACCGGGTTTGTTGGCACGTTCCGACAACACCCGGCGCCAACCCCGCGCGGCGGGACGGCCGGTGAACAGCCCCAGCATATGCCGGGTGATCTGGTGCAGACGCCCGCCTTGTGCGATGTGATCCAAGATATAGGGCCGCATCGCCTCGACCGCGCCGAAGGCATCCACGCCCGAAGCCTCACCCCACAAAGCATCGGCCCCCACCAGCACAGACGCCGGATCGTGGTAAGCCGCGCGCCCCAGCATGACGCCATCCAGCCCCTGATCCAGCAGGGATTGCGCCTGCCCCAGTGAGGTAATCCCACCGTTGATACAGATCGTCAGCTGCGGGAAAGCCGCCTTCATCCGCAGAACGAGGCCATAATTCAGCGGTGGAATTTCGCGATTTTCCTTGGGGGAAAGCCCCTTCAGCCAAGCCTTGCGGGCGTGGATGATGAAATGTGTCACCCCCGCCGCCGCGACCTTTTCGATGAAATCCGGCAGCACCACCTCGGGGTCTTGATCATCGACGCCAATGCGGCATTTCACCGTCACAGGCACATTTGCCTCAGCGATCATCGCCGCGACACAATCGGCAACCAGAGCAGGACGCTCCATCAGCACCGCACCAAAACAGCCCGATTGCACCCGGTCTGACGGGCAGCCGACGTTCAGATTGATCTCATCATAGCCCCAGGCCCCCGCGATCCGCGTGGCCTTGGCCAGTTCCTGCGGATCAGAGCCGCCGATTTGCAGCGCAATCGGATGTTCCGCAACGCTGTAATCCAGCAGGCGATCTTTGGGGCCATGTAGGATCGCGGCGGCAGTCACCATCTCGGTATAAAGCATCGCGCGACGGGTCATCTGACGGTGGAAGAAGCGGCAATGACGGTCAGACCAATCCATCATCGGCGCCACAGACAGGCGGTGCGCCGTGGAAGCCGTTGATATCCCTGTATACTGCGCCGAACCTTGCAAAACTTAACCCATATCTGGCCGCGATGGCGGCGATGCAGCGGGCAAAATAACCCGGTGCGGCCCAGAAGCCAAGCCGATTAACGTAGCCGCGCGCCTGCGGCATCAAACAGCCGCATGCGGGCGGGATCGAACTGCAGATCAAGGCTGACACCGGGGCGGGCCATGGTTTCGCGCTGCTCGGCCACCACGGCCTCGCCACTGGCAAGCCGCGCATGGACGAAAGCGGTGCCGCCCAGCTTTTCCACCACCTCGACCGTCACAGGCAGGCGGATGCCCTCGGCTTGGTCGAGATGCTCAGGCCGGATACCCAGTTGCACAGATGTACCAATCGTAGGCGCGCTCAGCAAAGCGGGCAGCGGAGCGGTCATACCGCCAAGATCCAGCCCCTGCGCCGTCACGACAGCGCTCAGAAAATTCATCCGGGGCGAGCCGATGAAGCCCGCCACGAACGCGTTGTCAGGATCATCATAAAGCTGCATCGGCGCACCGACCTGCTCTACCCGCCCGGCCCGCAGCACCACGATCTGATCGGCCAGCGTCATCGCCTCGGTCTGATCATGCGTCACATAGATGATGGTATTGCCAAGCGCCTGATGCAGTTTGGCAATTTCCACCCGCGTCTGCACCCGTAGTTCAGCATCCAGATTAGACAGCGGCTCGTCAAACAGAAACACCTGCGGATCGCGCACAATGGCACGGCCAATGGCAACGCGCTGGCGCTGACCGCCCGACAAAGCGGCAGGCTTGCGCTCCAGCAACGGCTCAAGCTGCAAGATTGCGGCGGCTTTGGCGAGTTTGGCGGCAATCTCGGCCTTCGGGCGATGCGCCATCCGCAGACCGAAGGTCATGTTCTCGGCCACCGTCATATGCGGATATAAAGCGTAGGATTGGAACACCATCGCCAGCCCACGCGCCGCCGGGTCGGTATCGTTCATCCGCTGCCCGCCGATGTTCAGCGTGCCCGAGGTGATCTCCTCCAGCCCCGCAATGCAGCGCAGCAGGGTGGATTTCCCGCAGCCAGACGGCCCAACAAACACCGTAAACGCTCCCTTCTCGATCGACAGCGAGACATCGCGAATCACATCCACCCCGCCGAAGCGCTTGCACAGATTCAAGAGTTCGATTTGCGGCATGGTTTAGCCTTTCACTGCGCCAACGGCGATGCCGTCAACGATCTGGCGCTGGAAGAAGATGTAGATCGCGATGATCGGGGCTGCGGCCAGTGCGATCCCGGCACACAAAAGCGGCACATTGGTGGTGTACTCACCGCGCAACGCCGCGATGCCGACCATCACCGTGCGTTCTTTCTGCAAGACCAGCAGCGAGATGAGCACATCGTTCCAGCAGTAAAGCGTGTTCAGAATCCCCAAAGTCAGCAGCGCAGGCTTGCCCATCGGCAGCATCACATTCCACCAGATTTGCAGCAGGCTTGCGCCATCCATCCGTGCCGCCTCGACCAATTCGCGCGGCAGCCGGGAATAGAACGCGGTCATAAGGTACACGCAAAACGGCAGGAAAAACGCGGTATAGGCGATGATCAGACCGATCCGGGTGTTGATCAGATCCAGCGCCAGCATGGTGCGGTAGAACGGCACCAACACCACCTGCACCGGGATCATCAGGCTGGCGAGAATGACGATAAACAACGCCCGGCGATACGGAAACCGCAGCATCGCCAGCGCGAACCCAGCCATCGACGAGGTCAGCAGCAGCAAAGCCACCGCCCCCGCTGTGACCGTCACCGAGTTCAGCAGATAGTCGCCCAGATGCGACCGCGTACAGGCTGCGAAAAAGTTTTCCAGACTGGGCGCATCGACCACCCCAAAGCGGTCCAGAATATAGCCCTTGTTGGTTTTCAGCGCGTTGTTGACGGTGAAGAACACCGGATAAATGCACGAAAGTGCCAGCAGCGCCATCGGCACAGACGCCGCGCGCAGCAGCCATTTCTCACGCTTGTTGTGGATCGCCATGCCTGCCCCCTACGCGTTCGCGTTGCGCGACATGATGCGGATCTGCACATAGGCCAGCCCCGCCATGCCGACAAACAGCACCATCGAAATCGCCGAAGCATAGCCGGGGCGGTTCATCTTGCCCTGCTCCATCCAGATCAGAAACTCGGGCAGCGTCGTCGCCGTCCCCGGCCCGCCAGCGGTCAGCACATAGATCAGCCCGAACATCGAGGTCAGCACGCCGATGGTGGACACAACCGCGACAAACTCCAGAATAGGCCGCATCGCGGGCAGGATCACATGCCACCAGATTTGCCCCGGTTTGGCGCCGTCCAGCCGTGCGGCCTCAACCAACTCGCTCGACACGGTTGACAGCCCCGCCATGAAGATCAGCACCGACATGCCAAACGTCGCCCAAAGCTGCACCGCGATCAGGCAGGCCAGCGCCGTAGCCCCCGACCCCAACCAATCCACCGCCTCAATCCCCACAGATTTCAGCGCCGCATTCAGGCTGCCGTCATAGCGCAACACGACGTTGAAGATCGAGCCGATGATCACCGCCGACAGCACCGCTGGAAAGAAATACACCGCGCGAAACAGCTTGCCGCCCGGCACGCCCTGATGGATCAGGATCGCCAACAGCAAGGGCAACATCACCCAGATTGGCAGAGTCGCGAGCAAAATCAGTGTGTTGATCAGACTGTCCTGGAACGCCGCATCGCTGGTCAAAGCCCGGTAATTGTCCAGCCCCACGAACTTCGCGCCCCCAGCCCCATCGCCAGAGGTAAACGACAACAAGAACCCCCAAGCCAAGGGAAACATGCGGCAAATCGCGACCAAAGCCACGGCGGGCAGCACGAACAGTATCGCTATGCGTTGTTCCGAGCGGTTTGCCATGCGGTGCCTCTTGCGATGAAACGGGGCCGCCCAACACGGGGGCGGCCCAACGGGTTAGTCCAAGCCTACTGCCGCGCGGCTTTCGCCACCACATCCATCGCCGCTGCCGCTTCGGCTACCGTCATCTCACCATTCAGCAGCAGCTGGCTTTGACGGTGGATTTCCTCCAACTCCTGCGCCGTGGCATTGGTGTGCGCCATCGGCACCACGTCGGTCGCGAGCCAGCCAAAGATTGTCTTTGCCGCTGGGCTCGTCACCGCCGAAGTGTCCATCTTGGTATTGGCCGTCACCGCCCCCGCATCGTTGAAGAATACCTCCAACGCCTCCGGTGCTGCCAAGGTCTTGGCAAATTCCACCGCCAGATCGACGTTGGGCGATTTCGCGTTCACCGCATAACCAATCCCCCCCGCCACCGGAATTTTAGCCGCAGCCCCACCGGGCGCAGGCAGCAGGAACACCCCCACATTTTCCGCCCCCAGCATCTCATCAAACGACTTCCAATGCGCCACATCTGAGATCAGACCGATGGTGTTCGCACTCTCGCCGCGCATGAAGCTCTCGTATTCATCCATGAACTTGGCGGTAGAATTGGCCCCCTTCGGAAACCACCCCGCCGCATTGGCATCGACCCAGGATTGCAACACCGCCAACACCTGCGGGCTGCTCCACGCCAATTTCCCCGCTGCGAAATCGGCCTGCTCCTGCGGTGTCCACAGACTCGCGGCAATCGCCGAGAACCAGAACTCCATCCCGAAGCCTTCCTTGTTGCCCAAGGCGATGCAAGGCACCGTGCCCTGCGCCACGAAGGCCGCACAGATTTTGCTCAGATCGTCCCAGCTTTTCGGCGGGCTATTCGGGTCCAACCCCGCAGCCGTATAAAGCGCCTTGTTGTAATACACCACAAAACCCTGAATCGTCAGCGGGATAGCATAGATGCCGTTTGCGTCCGAAAACTCTGGCAGGCCCGCCAGATCAGCCTTCATATCCCCGATCTTGTCATCCAGCTTGACCGCGTTTTCAAACCGCGCCCGCGCCTGCGCACCGCCATTCAGCAAGAACAGGTCCGGCCCGCCATCCGAAGCCAAAGCGGTGCCGAGCATTGTGTAGTACTGGTCGTTCGGCTGCATCACATAGGTGACAGTATCGCCCGGATGGGCGGCTTCAAAGACCTCCTTGGCCTTCTGATAATAGGGGGCCGCCAGCGGATCGCCGGATTTCCAATCCCACACCATCAGCTCTGTGGCGAAAGCGGGCAGCGCGGTGGCCGCCAAAATTGCCGCGGTTACAAAGGTCTTCATGCGTCATCCTCCCGAGATATCGTGGCGCGGATCAGGCCGCCCCGGCCTTATTGTGGCGTCCTCAAAGCGGTAAGCGTGGATTGGCAGGTGCCGCGCCAAGCTCGTCGCGCGGCAATAGATGCGGGCGTGACCAATCGCGGCGCGCGGCTTCAGACAGGACCAACCCATGGCCCGGACGATCCGGCGCAAACGCATAACCATCCAAGATTTCAATCGGTTGCTCGACCAGATGATCAAAGTTCTGGAACGAATACTCCAGCCATTCCACCTTTGGCAAAGCGCAGGCCATATGCACGCCGACCTCTAAGAAGGTATTACCCAGCGACACAGGCACGTCCAATTCCGCCGCCAACCAGCCGATCCGCATCACATCGGAAACCTGCCCATGCACGTTCAGCAAATCGGTGGCCTCCGCCGCCAGCAGCGCGCGCTTTCCCGACAGATCGAGATATTCGCCCGAGTTGATCTGCGTCCAAGGGGTAGCTTGCCGCAGCATCCGCAGCCCCGAAAAATCATGCCGCAAGATCGGGTCTTCCACCCACAACAGATCATGCCCGGCATCGCGAATGGCGGTGATCTTCATCAACGCCTCTTTCGCAGACCACGCCTCATTGGCATCGACCATGATCCGCGCGCCCTCTGGCACTACCGCTTTGAGCAGGTCCAACCTATGCAGATCGCGGGCGAAATCGGCATGACCGACCTTTATCTTGAACGCACGGTAGCCAATCGCCGCCGCATGAGTGAACAAAGCTTGAAACGCCGCATCATCCAAATGAAAATCCAACCCGCTGGCATAGGCCCTCACCCGGTCGCGCGTCGCCCCGAGCATCCGGTGCAAAGGCAGCCCCGCCTCTTTCGCCGCCAAATCCCACAAAGCCACCTGCAACGCCTCATGAAACGGCAATGACGCGCTGCGCTGATTACCGCCACGCGGGCGGCTGACCCGGTGCACCAGACCCAAAGCGGGTTGCCCCACCATATCCGGCCAAACCTCGGCCCGGAAGATCCGCCCGATCTCGGCCTGATCCGGCAAGGCCGAAAACAGCACCTGCACAAAGCCCAAGCCCACCGCACCCGAGCTCGATATCAGCTCCAGCGCCGCGACATTGGCGTCATCCGCCCGCACTTGACTATCGCCAATCACCCGGTCGCGTGCGAATTGGAACCTTGTAATGCGAAAATCGGCTAGACTCATTTGGACGACTCTCTGATCGCTTTTCATTGCTATCTGATATATCAGTTAAAACATCTGAACTGTCAAAAACGGAACGCCCTCCATGCCGCCCAAACCAAAACCCGACACCCCCCCCGCTCCGCGCCTGTCCGAACTGGCCTATGAACGCATCCTCGAAGGCCTGTTCGCCCGCCGCGTACAGGTCGGCGCGTTCCTAAGCCAAGGTGAGCTATCCGCCCTCGTCGATGTCCCCATCGCCCCCCTGCGCGACGCGCTCAGGATGCTGGAGGCCGAGGGCGTGCTCACCATCCACCCGCGTTCCGGCATCCAATTCGTGCGGCCGGGGCTGGAGTTGACCCACGCCACCTATCAATTCCGCAGCATCATCGAACGCGCCGCCGTGCGGGTGTTTGCCGAAACCGCCGACGAAAGCTTGTTGGAAACCCTCACCACCCGCCACACTGCCCTGATCGCGCGGATCGAAGCCCACGGCGTCACCCCCGATGATCTGGCCGAGGTCGATGCGGTCGAGCAACTGATGCACGCCTCGGTGATCGGCATTATGCAGAACCCGTTGATCGACATCGCTTATCGCCGGATGATGAACTACCTGCGCCTGCTGCGGCTGGATCGAAAATTCACCGCCCCGATCATCCTGCGCACCCTGCGTGAGCATATCGAGATCCTATCCGCGTGCACCCGCCGCGATGCCAATGCGGCGGAAGCCGCCCTGCAAGCGCATCTGCACGCGGCGATCCAGCGCAATATCGGCTTTATGTAGCGATGCGGCGCAGGAACTCCGCCTGCTCGGTAGGATCCATTCTCACCACATGGCTGTCCTCGGGGTAAGCCCCCGAGGCCACATCGCCAGTGAACTCACGGTAAGCGGCAACCCGTTCGCGTTGCAGCCGGTCAAACTCAGCCGCAAAGTCGCGATAAACCTTGGCATGGCGCGGCAAATGGCCCCGGTTTTCGCCCAGGATATCCTCGGAAAACAGATACTGCACATCGCAGCCCGCCCCCGCCCCCATCGACAACAGCAGAATATTCACCCGCCGGCTGATCTCGGTCGCAACCTCAACCGGCACCACCTCGATCTCCACCGCAAACGCGCCCGCCGCCTCATAAGCCCGCACCTCAGCCAGCAACGCCACCGCCGCATCCGCTGTCTTGCCCACCGCCTTAAAGCCCCCGGTCCAGGTATTGCGCGACGGCACCAGCCCGACATGCCCCACCACCGGTATATGCTCATCCGCCAAAAATTTCACTGTCGCCAAACTGCCCGAGCAATAGATTGCATCGGCCCCCCCGTTCAGCATCTGCCCGGAAAACCGCAGATAATCCTCGCGCGTGCCAGCCGAGCGGTGATCCACCCCGGTCATC
>JBKJTI010000202.1:0-6920 GCA_046590425.1 Cypionkella sp.
GGGCCTCTCCCGCGCCATGGTGGCTGAATATTTCCCCGGTATGCAAAGCCGCATCTCCGGCATTGGTCTGCACGGCATTCAGATGAAGGTCGAAGAAGTCCACGCCAAAGGCTGGCTGGGTGGCACCGATGTGCTGCCGATCGGCGGCTTCTACAAAGCCCGCCGCTCGGGCGAAAAGCACGCTTGGGAAGCGCAGACCATGCACATGCTGCAATCGGCCTGCGACCGCGCCAGCTTTGATCTGTGGAAGCAATACTCGGCGGCGATGCGCTCCAACCCGCCAATCCACATCCGCGATCTGCTCGACATCAAGACCTTGGGCAAGCCGGTGCCGATTGAGGAAGTCGAAAGCATCACCTCGATCCGCAAACGCTTTGTCACGCCGGGCATGTCGCTTGGGGCCTTGGGGCCAGAGGCACACAAGACCCTGAACGTCGCGATGAACCGCATCGGCGCGAAGTCGGACTCGGGCGAGGGCGGTGAAGACCCCGCCCATTTCCTGCCTGAACCGAACGGTGACAACCCCTCGGCCAAGATCAAGCAGGTGGCTTCGGGTCGTTTCGGTGTCACCGCCGAATACCTGAACGCCTGCGAGGAACTGGAAATCAAGGTCGCCCAAGGCGCGAAACCCGGCGAAGGTGGCCAATTGCCCGGCATGAAAGTGACCGAGCTGATCGCCCGCCTGCGCCATTCCACCAAAGGCGTGACCCTGATCAGCCCGCCGCCGCACCACGACATCTATTCCATCGAAGACCTGGCGCAACTGATCTACGATCTGAAACAGATCAACCCGCGCGCCAAAGTCACGGTGAAACTGGTGTCCGCATCGGGCGTCGGCACAATCGCCGCGGGCGTCGCCAAAGCCAAAGCCGACATCATCCTGATTTCCGGCCACAACGGCGGCACGGGCGCATCTCCCGGCACCTCGATCAAATACGCGGGCCTGCCGTGGGAAATGGGCCTGACCGAAGCGCATCAGGTGCTGTCGATGAACAACCTGCGCGAACGCGTTACCCTGCGCACTGATGGCGGGTTGCGCACGGGCCGCGATGTGGTGATGGCCGCGATGCTCGGGGCCGAGGAATACGGCATCGGCACAGCCGCCCTGATCGCGATGGGCTGCATCATGGTGCGTCAGTGCCAAAGCAACACCTGCCCGGTCGGCGTCTGCACCCAAGACACCGCTTTGCGCGCCAAATTCACCGGCACGGCGGATAAGGTCGTCAACCTGATCACCTTCTACGCGCAGGAAGTCCGCGAGATCCTCGCCCAAATCGGCGCGCGGTCGATGGATGAAATCATCGGTCGCGCCGATTTGCTCAGCCAAGTCAGCCGAGGCTCTGCCCATCTCGATGATCTCGACCTGAACCCACTATTGATCACCGTCGATGGTGCCTCAAAAATCACCTACGACCGCTCGAAACCCCGCAACCATGTCCCCGATACTTTGGACGCGGAAATCGTCAAAGACGGCGCGCGGTTCTTTGAAGACGGCGAGAAGATGCAGCTGTCTTATGCGGTCCGCAACACCCTGCGCACCATCGGCACGCGGGCGTCCAGCCATATCGTCAAGAAATTCGGCATGCGCAACAACCTGCAACCCGATCATCTGACGGTGAAACTGCACGGCTCGTGTGGGCAATCCCTTGGTGCTTTCGCGGTCAATGGCCTGAAGCTGGAAGTCCAAGGCGACGCCAACGACTATGTTGGCAAAGGCCTGTCCGGTGGCACCATCGTGGTCCGTCCGCAAATGTCGTCACCGCTGAAAGCCGAGGATAACACCATCATCGGTAATACCGTGCTCTATGGTGCGACGGCGGGCTATCTGTTCGCCAGCGGTCGCGCAGGCGAGCGTTTCGCCGTCCGCAATTCAGGCGCAAGCGTTGTGGTCGAAGGCTGCGGTTCCAACGGCTGCGAATACATGACCGGCGGCGTCGCTGTCATCCTCGGGCGCATCGGTGCCAACTTTGGCGCGGGGATGACTGGCGGCATGGCGTATGTCTACGACCCGCAAGCCATCGCGGAAGATTTCATCAATGATGAAACCGTGCTGACCTGCGCCGTCGCCCATCCGCATTGGGAGGCGCAACTGCGCCATCTGATTGAGCGCCACGCCAAGGAAACCGGATCGCGCCTCGCTGCCCGCATCCTCGCCGATTGGACGAGCGAGCGCGCCAACTTCTTGCAAATCTGCCCGAAGGAAATGCTGCCGCACTTGGCACATCCGCTGTCGGATGAAGTGCAGAAAGTCCCGGCGGAATAGCCCACCGAGCAAAGAAAAAGGCCCCCATGAAGGGGGCCTTTTCCACACACACTACCGCCAAACTTACTTCAGGCGGGTCACTACACCGTCGGCGAAAGCGTTAACCATCGCGTTATAATAAACCTTGGTGTCGGCATCCGCCGCCGTAAAGTCATAGCCCTGCGGCAGCAGCGGCTTGGCCGCCTCAACATCGACGGTCAAGTCATAGGCGTCGTCGCCCATATGGTTCTTGTCGTCCTGCACCAGCACGTTGCCGGTCAGAGTGGTTTCACCCAAGCCCAGCTTTTCCTGAAAGCCGTTGGACAGCGCTACATCATCAATGCGGATCTTGATTACATAGGCGGCCTCGTCCTCAGACGGAGCAACTTTGGTCAGGATCGCGGCTTTCAGATCGTCTTGCAGCGTGCCCCAATAGGCAGCGGCCTGAGCATTTGCGATGCCAGCGGTATCAACTTTGACCTCAACCTCGCGGATCGGTTTCAAGTCTTGCGCGAAGGACGGAAATGCCACGGCAGTGGCCATCAGGAAGGCTGCGATAGAAGTGCGAAACATGATGATCTCCATTGTTACACAGCGGCTTAGTTTCCAAAGCCCTATGCAGCAACAACCCGCAACCTCGGTTTGCGTTCCCTCATCTGCCGCGAATTGTGCGATGACGCCGCGTCACCCCCGCAGCAGCAATCCCTCTGGGTCAAAGAACGCCCGCCGGGCAACCCGCGCCGCAACACCGTCCACCGTCACCTCCACGCCATCCACAGCATAGCCCTTCTTGATATGGGCCGAGGCCAAAACCGCCCCCACCGAATAACCATGATCACTATAAGTCACATGCCCCACCTTGCGCCCATCAACCATCACCTCTGCCCCCTCAGTCGCCGGAACCTCGCCTTCCATCAGCAACCCGACCCAAGCCGTCGCCACGCCCATATCCCGCACCCGCAACAGTGCCTCACGCCCGATAAAGTCGCCCTTGTCAAACTTGATGAACGGATCGGTGCCGACATGAAACGGTGTCACCGTCTCATCCATATCAATGCCATGCGCCGGATACAGCTTTTCCAGCCCCAGCGTGAACATCGCCTGCACGCCGTAGGGGCGCAGCCCATAAGCCCCGCCCACCGTCATCAAGCCGTTCCAGACCCCCGCCGCTTCATCCGAGGGCACGAACAACTCGAACCCCAATTCCCCCGTCACCCCGGTGCGGGAAATCATCACCCGCGTCTCGCCAAAATGCCCCCAAGTGAAGCTCCACCGCTTCAGGCCGACCAAATCCGCATCCGGGATTAGTCCGGCCAACAACTCCCGCGAACGCGGCCCCTGCACGGTCGGAAACGCAATCGCCGCCGTGATATCCGTCACATAAGCCCGCCGTCCTTGGGCATGATGCATCGCCCAATCGCGGATTTTCAGGCGGTTGCGAGAGCCCGACACGATCAGAAAATGCTCCTCGCCCAGCCGGAACACCGTGAGATCATCCATGATCCCGCCATCCGGTGCGCAGACGCTGGCATAACGCGCCGCCCCGACCTTCATCGCCGCCGCATCATTGACGATCAGATGATTGACCAAGGCCTCAGCCTCCGGCCCCTTCACGTCAATCTTGCCCATGGTGGACAGATCCTGCACCCCCACGCGGGCCCGCGTGTTCAGATGCTCCGCCTTCGCATCGCCATAATGATGCGCCGACATGAACCCCCCGCCCACAGGCCCCATCTGCGCCCCCAAAGCCGATGCGAGGGCATAAAACGGTGTGCGGCGCAGCGGCATGGGGAACTCCGGCGTGAGGGTTTGGCAGAGCCTATGCAAGCTACGCCACCCTCGCAGCATCACCCGCGACATTTTCTGTCGTGAACGGGTAGTTCCTGCTGCCACTGATAAGCCGGACCAATGCCGCACATCCTCGTCAGTCACCCAACAATCATACCAAGGCAGGCCCAACAGCGTTGCTAAAATTGCAGCCCTTGCGTAGCCTCATCTTTAGCCTTGCTGCGGGCGATCAGGGGTTCGATGGCAATGGAACAACTTGCCTACAGCTATATTCTGCTTCCCGAATGGGGGATGAAGGCGCTCAGTTACGGCTTGATCTGTCTGGGCGGCGTTATCGCTCTGCTTACCCGAGCCCCCAGCTTTCGGATGCTGCGCGGCCCCTACTTCACCGGTATCGCGCTGTGCACGCTGGCCATCAGCCTCACCCAATTCTGGTGGCTTGGCGGTGGCGCGATGATGCAGGCCGGCACACTCTGGCTGCTGATGCTTGGCGATATCGTGGCCAGTCTGGCAGGCGGCTATGTCTTTGCCACCCTCGCCCAAGCCCGCTCGCTTGATGCCTATGGCGATGCTGGCAAAGCCTTTCTGGCCTTTATCCCCTTCGCCAACCTCTGGCTTTTGTTCACGCCGTCAAAACACCTGCAACCCGATGGCCCGATCCAACCCGACAACGGCGCATGGGCGGGCTTGGTGGGCGCACCGGGTGCTGTGCTGGGCATTGTACTGATGTTGCTCAACGCAGCGGCAATAAGATCCGTCTCCAGCTCGGTCGAAGCCCTAGCCGCCAGCGATCCCCGCGTGGCCAATGGGCTGACCCGCCACATGGCGCAATCCGACGCAGGTCTTGAAGAGTTGTTGCGCCTGTCGGCCCAGCAAGTCACCGTGCCCGCGCGGGTTGACGAAATCACCACGTTGAACCGGGTCGACGTGCAGGGCACAACCATAAGCTACCACTATGCCATCGCCTCGGATATCGCAGAACTTCCCACAAATTTCAGCGACGGCATCTTCCAGTCAAACTGCAAGAATGAAGCGATCATCCCGATTCTGACCGGCGGCGGGACGCTTGAATATGTCTATACCAACAGCACCGGGGTCGAGGTTGCCCGCTACCGCAACGATCAAGCAAGCTGCGAAACCGCACTGTAAGTTCTGGAGCAATCCTTAACAAACTCTGAACGACACTGCTTTAACCTATTGAAAAATATCAAATCGGGCTTCTGTCCACGCGTGGACACCTCACCACCGCCCTCAATTTCCCCCGCCAAACCCTTGACCAGACCGCAACCTTCGGGCCTAAGCTGCCAAATGGTCGACACCCCGAAGAAATCGCGCAAAAAGGCCGTGCCCGCGCCTGCCTTGATCGCCTCCCTTCCCAAGGGGCGGCAGATCAAACGCTGGCTGCTCCGCGGCCTCGCCGGTATCGCGGGCTTCTACGGCCTGCTGATCCTGATGTTCAGCTTCCTGCCCCCCCCGATCAACCTCTACCAAATCTCCGAAAGCTGGCGGCTGGGCGGCATCAGCAAAGATTGGGTCGATTGGGATGAGATCGCCCCGGTGATGGGCCGTTCTGTCGTCGCTGCCGAGGATGCCAATTTCTGCCTGCACTGGGGCTTCGATATGGCCGCCATCCGCGCCGCAGCCGAACAAGGCGGCAACCGTGGGGCCTCCACCCTGACCCAGCAGGTCGCCAAGAACGTCTTCCTCTGGCAAGGCCGCAGCTGGCTGCGCAAAGCCATCGAAGCGGGCCTCACTCCGGTGGTTGAGCTGGTCTGGTCCAAGCAACGCATCTTAGAGGTCTACCTCAACGTCGCCGAATTCGATGAAGGCGTGTTCGGCGTGCAGGCCGCCGCCCAGCACTATTTCGGCGTCGATGCCCGCGATCTGTCGGCCCTGCAAGCCGCCCGCCTCGCCGCCGTTTTACCCGATCCGAAAGACCGCTCTGCCTCCAAACCCAGCAGTTTCGTCCGCAAACGCACGGGTGCGATCATGTCCGGGGCCGAGACCATTCTGGCGGATGGTCGCGCGGATTGCTTTCAGGACTGAAAACTACCGGGATAGTGGTTGAATTCCGCGCCCCTTCGCGGCATTGAAGATCAAAACCCGCATACAAAGATCTATCCCTTCATGATCCGTCTCTATCATTTCCCGCTCTCGCCATTCTGCCGCAAGGTGCGCCTGACTTTGGCCGAAAAGCGGCTGGAGGTGGAACTGATCGAAGAACGTTATTGGGAGCCCTCGCCGGATTTCCTCCGCCGCAACCCGGCGGGCAAAGTCCCGGTGCTGCGGATCGAAAACAAGGTGCTGTCGGAAAGTCAGGCGATCTGCGAATATCTCGAAGAAGCCTTCCCCACTCCGGCCTTGATGCCGCGCGACATCGACATGCGCTTCGAAGTGCGCCGCCTTTGCGCTTGGTTCGACGATAAATTCCACGCCGAGGTTACCTCAAAACTGCTGTATGAGCGGGTCAACAAGAAGATCATGGCGCATGGATATCCGGATTCCAAAGCGGTGAAGTCGGGAGCAGGGCGGATCAAATATCACATCGACTATCTTGGCTGGCTGCTCGATCAGCGCCGCTGGCTCGCGGGTGATGTGATGACTTTGGCCGACCTGACTGCCGCCGCGCATATCTCTTGCCTCGACTATATCTCGGATGTCGACTGGAACCGTTCAGCCACGGTGAAAGACTGGTACGCCAAGATCAAATCGCGGCCGTCGTTCCGCACCCTTCTGGCGGATCAGGTGCCGGGCTTCCCGCCGCCCGCGCATTACGCTGATCTGGATTTCTAGCTGTAACCGCCGGGGCGCTGCCCCGGACCCCGGGATATTTGAGCACAGAGGATGACCATGCAGTCTCTGAAGGATGCTCTGATCGCCAAGGCTTTGG
>JBKJTI010000260.1:0-14805 GCA_046590425.1 Cypionkella sp.
CACCCGAACCGCAAAAGGGTTCTACAGCCACCCCTCGATCATGCCTTGGCATACCCGACAGTAACACCCATACCCGGTGTCCACTTCCGACACGCCCGTACATCGGTAGGAGTTCCAGTCTTGCCCCTCACACATCCCGCCCAAGACCAACTCAGGCCACACGGGCGGCGGTGTAAACTCGATAGGACGCCGCTTTATCGGCGGTTCCATCGGGCGATAGTCGAACATATCAAGCTGCCAAAACAGCTTTCTTCGCCAATAGCGAATTTTCATATTGAACCCTTCGGTCTGTTGCGTTACGCAACAAACACCGATCTCCCCAGATCTTGGTGCTTGCTACTCGACTCAAATTACAGGTGTCCGACCTTGGGTGCAAGGCGGATGCAATGAGTCCCTGATTTTGTGTCCCGCACAACATCTGTAGGTTACTTTCTGTTGGGATATACACGATTTGACTAGAAATAGGACATTCCTCTTGACGGTCTTATGCACGCACCTCACAGCGGTACGTCCCGCCAATCCCGCACCAGTCGCGGCTTTCCCGGACGCCTCACGATGAGGGTTCCCAGTTCACCGGGATGCATCACAATGAGTATCCCTTCCTGCGCGCCGTCATGCAGGCTCCAATCTGTCACCGTTGATCTATGTCATTCGGCCTTAACACCCGAGGGTATACCATCTAGCGTGATCGGGGAATCACATGGAAACCAACATCAAAGTCTGCATCCTGATACTGGGTGTGATCGAATGTGTCGCCATCATCACGGCGTTGAGTCTGATGCTCTAAAGGCGATTTCAGTGGCCATCGCGGAAGATGATTTTTGTTCGTACGCAAACATTAGCCCCGATGAATCAGTCGAAAGCGCAAAACACTCAAAACCCGACCAAATGGTCAATAATTGGCCGTCAGCCTCGTCTTCGAGATGTAAACACCCCGCATCGCGACTTGACATGACTTGACATTGGCCTTGATCCGGCTCTCTTCAAGCTTGTTATTTAGTTACTATGGCGGACACTCAAACGTACTTTTATGTCGCGGCTGATTTTCCACATCACTGGCCTATTCTTTGATCCGTTCCAACGAATTCGAGACTCTAAGCATAAATAGTGTTATCTTTCTCAAGTAAGGTAACGCTAGAATCAATCAAAGGCTTGTAATTAAATGGAAAAGAATAAAGAGAATATCAAAGCATTCGTCTACATCCGCACGTCTTCGGCTGCGAACGTTGGCGAAGACAAGGACTCCGCGACCAGACAGCGCGAGTCCATCGCCAACTTTGCCAAACGTGCCGGATTTGAGGTCGCGAAAGAATTCAATGATGAAGCCGTGTCAGGCAAAGACCTAATCGAAGAGCGCCCCGGCTTCGCCGATCTACTGGAGCATATCGACGCCAACGGGGTTCGCACAATCCTTATCGAAGACCCGTCCCGCTTCGCCCGTTCAATGCACGCTAGCATATTGGGCGAGATGCTCCTACAGGCACGGGGCGTTAAGGTCCTATGCGCCAACGGTGAGTCCCTCTTCACTACACCAGATGAAGAGGAAGACGATATGCGCGATGCAATGCGCAAGATTGCTATGGTGTTCTCAGAGTTGGAGCGTAAGCGCCTGACACGCAAGCTAAAGGGCGCTAGGGACCGCAACAGCGTAGCTTTAGGACGCCGTGTAGAAGGCCGTAAGCCTGTCGCTGACACGACCCTAGCCGAAGCCAAGCGCTTGTACCGACGCAACCCTAAGACAGGCCTACGCCGCAGCCTACGGGACATAGCCGCCGCCTTGCCAATGCAGGCCAATGGCAAGCCATACAACCCTAACAGCGTCAAGCAGATGCTTGAACGTGCTGGGGTCTATGAAGCACTACCTCGCCCCTGACGGGGCTACCCATGATGCAGGCCACACCCTACCTCCAGACGGGCAGCACACACGCCCAGCACACCGCAAGGCGAGCCCTCTGGCCACACAGCCAACCCCGACACCACAGCCTACCCACACACCAAGCCACCGACCTAGTATCATGCCCATGCACGACGCATGCGGGTTGGCGATATTGGAAAGTACGTGGATCGGTGATTGATCCCCGTTATATGGAAATGTTGTGTCTTGTCAGTGTGTTAGTAGCCCGCGTAGCGGGATGAACTGGCAAGCTAGTCTGGTGCCTTGCTTGCCCCTGTCACCTTGCTCAATTTAGCGATAGTGACCTTTGCGAAACACTCGGAGGGGGCCTCAAAGGGATATACCGCCATGTGGCCAAAAGCATGACAGATGCTGGGTAAGCATATGCCTCTAAAACCTTGATATTACTTAACATTAGCTTACCGGACAAGACTTCCATCGCTTTCCGAGATTGGGTGCCCTAGTTTATATAAAAATTTTAAGTGCAAAATACTTGATAAACTACAACTGCTTATCATTCTTTGCGATCCATTCGCAGTTGATGTGGCAGTGATTAAATGTGGTCCGATCACTCGCTAACGGTGTCATCGTCCAAAGGATCATCATCTTCCATATCTTCCATCATCGCGAGCAAGTCCCCGACAGCACTGGTTGCGCCGGGGGCTTTACGCTGTGTGGCGGACGGCTGCGGCAGATCGCTGGCGATGAAACAAGGGCTGGAGACGACCTTGTCCAGGACCGCAGCCAGTTCAGGTTCCAAGGAAAGGGTTGCTTCCAGAACCCACAGCAGTTCCAGAAACTCATCGCTCATGCGCGCGGTCCAGTGGACGGGACGGATTTCGTCAAGCGTCGAAGATTTCTTGCCCGCGCGCTTCTTCATCCGATAGCCAAGCCACGACTGCACGACCTTGAGGCCCGATACCTCAAAATCCCAGACCTCGGGCGCGACGGGGCCGAACCTGCCATCACCGACCATTATCTCGCGCTTGGCGGGGTCATAGGCGTATTCGTCAGGGTAATGGGCCGGAACTGACGACACGCCGTTGATCGTCGTCGCTTTGCCGTTCGGCACTTCGTCGCCTTGGGTCGCGTCTTGGAATCGCGCAGCATAGGTGTGCAGCCAGATCAACTTTCTGCCCAGCTTCACAGCATTGGCAAAAATCGTGCCGTCTTTCGTCATCGGAACGCGGGGGCCGGGTGTTTCGAGTTCGTTCCAGAACCGCTTGGTATAGGACTGGCCGCCGAGCAGTGCGTAGACATAGGCTACAAGGTCTTCTGCCGAGGGGGTCTGGCCATGTTCCTGACCCAGCGCCTCCATCAGTCCGGTTGTCACGTTCGGATCGGTTCCAGCGGCGTCACGGTAAAGCGGGATCACGTCTTTGCCGCCAAAAGACCCTCGGAAAAAGTGCTGGTCAGGCAAACTGGGTGATGCGGCCATGATCTGCCCTACGCCACAAACGAGAGAGTCTGGACAGACAATGAAGAGTTGCTTTTCACTGCGAACACGATTCAGAGCGGGGCGGATGAAATCACCAAGCCGAAAATCATAGAACGCGTACTGCTGGTCAAACGACCGAAACCCGTACCTAATAGTTGTAGGATCGTTACTGGTCACTTTCACCAAATTAATTGGTGGTTCACCATATCCCGGCAAGTCCGTATTATTCACAACATAGCGCACTTTTCGGTCGCGGGACTCCTTAAATACTTTTCCCCTACCCGCCACCGGACTCACTTTAAGATTTTCCCACCTAGCTTTCAAAACATCTTTCGTTTCACCGATTGGCCAAGACCGATAGTAAACCGCTCCGGCGGTATGGAATGGGAAAAGGTCAGTCACCTTCGGCCAGTCGAAGTATGCGCCCTTTCCTTTGGGCAGAAATGGCGCATGCCATTCATCGGGGCAGGCTTTCCAATCAATGCTGCTAAGATCGTTGATTGCTGCGATCTTGGCCAACTTTTCGTCACGTGTCGCCCCTTCGATCTTGGCATACCAAACCTTTGCCGGACTTCCCGGACTGGACGCTTTGCCCCGAACGCCCATCGCAATCGCCACGGGAATTTGAATGGCAAAGACATTGGGGGTCTTTCGCGCGCCGAGGTTGTCGCCGCCAAGATCAAGTATCCACAGCTCGTCAAAAGTCTGGCGCATTACTTCGCGCATACCAACAAAGCCCGGGCCAGTTAGGTAACTTGAAGCGGTGATAAAGCTGATGATGCCACCACAATTTTGTTGCTCAAAGAGCCGCCACAACGCCCAACGCCAAAAGTAAACGTAGTCATTGTAAATGACTTGAAGGTTTAGCCCTTTTCCGGCCTTTCGCGCCGGTTCAAGAAAATCCTCAAATATGGGCCTATCACCTTGCAGGTCCTGTTTGGCAGCGCCTTCGATCTGGTCACCGTGCCGGACCCAGCCGCCCTTGCGACGTTTTTCTTCACCCTCAGTGCGCTGTTCGCGGTCGTATGGAGGGTTGCCGAGAGATACAAGAATATCCCCACCCTGCTTCACTTTGCGCGCTGCCTCGTGTTCCGCGCGCAGGGCGCGATAGGTCAGGGTCAAACCGCCCGGTGGTGCCGCGTTCGGGCTTTCCAGCGTATCGGCCAAGTATATGTTTAGCCGCTTGGCGAGCTTTTCGTCAGGGTCGCCAACATTGGCCTTCGTTTCGTTGATAGCGCTCTCAAGCGCTTGCGTTAGCCGCAGATGGGCAACAGCATATGGTCCGACCAGTATCTCGAAGCCGTGCATGTTTTCGGCCATCTGACGGGCGCGGGCAGGTACCGCGCCGGGGCCAGAGCGGGCGCGGACCTTTTCCAGCCCATGCTTCACAGCAGCGACCGGGTAGGTGCCCGTGCCCACGGCAGGGTCCAGAAATACCACGCCATCATCGGCGAAGCCGAGTTTCTTGCCGAACCGTTTTTCCAGCAGTTCGGCGGCAAGCCGCACCTGCATTTCCACGACTTGGCTCGGGGTGTAATAGACACCATAGTCTTTGCGTAGTTTGGGATCATAGGCAGCAAGGAAATCCTCGTAGAACGTCAGCCAAAGATCAGTCTTAGATCGACGCTGGAACTCGTGAGGGTCAAGCGCTTCCAGCGAGCGTTGCAAAATCTCGAAGCCTACCGACAACTCCGCTCGTGCATCTTTCTGCCCAAGCAATTCCAGTGTCCGCGCCAAAAGCCCATTGTTTTTGTCGAGCGTTTTTGCTGCCTCAACCGGATCAAGTTTCGCAGCGCCCGACAGTCGCGCGAGCAACATCGCGTAGGTCACCGTCTGGGCGTAAGCATCGGCAAACTTGGCATTGTCAGATTCAGGAAAGAAATTGTCCCGCCATTCGTTTGCCAGAAGTTCAACTGCAGAACCCGGCACATCAAGCGCAGCTTCCACCTCGGAACGTAAGAATCTGCTTAGAGGCGCGAGATACTTAGCAAGTCCCGGCGGCGTATGCGGAACGCTTGGTGTCCATCCCAGAAAATCACGGAGAAGGCGTTCCAAACCATCTGCATCAGCCTGCGCCGTTGCGGCCCTGCCTTTGCTAGTCGGATCGTCTTGCAGTCGAATTATTGGTTGATTATCCGGGCGCTCACCAGTGCGATAGAGTGCCCAGTCGCGCCCATCCGTATAGATCAGGTTGGGCAGACCTTTCAGCTTGGCCCACTGTTCCTTGTTGTGCTTGCCACTCAATCTGGGCGCATCGGCCCCGAGGCCGGGAGCCTTCAATTCAATATATCCACAAATCAGCCCGCCAACATAGATTGCAATATCGGGGCGGACCTTATGTTCGGAAAGATGGGTTTCGGTTCTGGTTTCTACAGTCAGGCCATAGGCAGCCCCTGCGGCGACAAACAGATTGGCAACAAGTGGTTTTAGCTGGTCTTCTGGGGAAGCGCCGCCCGGCAACGCGAACTTGGCTTTCAAGGCATCGGCAAAGATTTCCAGCGTCGAAAGTTTCATGCCATGTCCCAATACTGACGGTTGTTTTCAAAGCAGTAGCAGGCAGTTGCTGAACTGGGAACGAATATTGCGGGACCGTCATGATCGCCAAGGCCTGACACCTCCGATTCACAGCCTGCTAGACAAAAAAGCCCCACCTGCTAGACATTCAGGCGGGGCATTTTCTGCTAAATGCTTGTTTTCATTGATAAAAAATATGGTGGGAGATAAGGGATTTGAACCCCTGACATCGTCGATGTGAACGACGCGCTCTACCACTGAGCTAATCTCCCGTAGGCTGGGTATTTAGCTGGCTTCGCCAGCCTCTGCAAGAGCCTCTCCGGCATATTTACCACGCTTCTTTTCGCCACCCCGGCGCAGTTTCAGTGTCATGATCTGGCCCGCCGCATCCGACTTCTGATTTGCAATCCGCACCCGACCCAGCGGCGGCAGGATCAGGGCCTCGCCCGCTTCCAAGGCCTTGCCAAGTTCGGCCAATGTCGCCTCAACAATGGCGCGCACGTCTTTCTTGTTCTGATCCGACGCCGTAGCCACCCGGTCGATCAGGTCCTTCACTTTCATCATCGCCACGACTTTTGCGCCGGACTCGTTGATTTCGACAACCTCGTTCATGCTTTCCTCTTTTACCTGGGGCTTGGCCGCTGCAGCGGCGATGTTCGGTTTCGTGGCGGCCTTTCTGGAGGCCGCAGGCTTTGCGGTTGCCGCTTTGGCCGCTGTTTTCGGCACAGCTTTACTGGTTTTTGCAGCGGCAGGTTTTGTGGGCATTTAGGCTCTCCCATTGGTTCTTATTTTGAAACGACCATAGAAGATAATTTCGCAGCGGAAAACGAATACCTGCGAAGTTTGCGCAAAACCAAGGCTTGCGGGGCATAAATGCACAAAGGCGCGGGGTTGCCCCGCGCCTTTGCTTAAACTTTTCAACGGTATTAGTGGGCCAGCGACGCCAGAGGATTCCCCGTCGACAAAGCCCGTGCTGCCGCTGCGGCTTCCTCAGCGGCTTCGTCCCATTCCACAGGCTCTGGCTGACGCACCAAAGCCTGTTTCAGCACTTCGCGCACATTGGTCACCGGGATAATCTGCAAGCCTTGCTTCACGTTATCGGGAATCTCGATCAGGTCTTTTTCATTCTCAGCCGGAATGAACACCGTCTTGATCCCACCGCGCAGCGCCGCGAGCAGTTTTTCCTTCAAGCCGCCAATCGGCAAGGCATTGCCGCGCAGAGTGACTTCGCCCGTCATCGCAATATCCTTGCGCACCGGAATGCCGGTGATCACCGACACGATCGAAGTCACCATCGCCAGACCCGCAGAAGGCCCGTCTTTCGGCGTCGCCCCTTCTGGCACGTGGACGTGAATGTCCATCGTTTCAAACTTTGGCGGCTTCACCCCCAACTCGGGGCTGATAGACCGCACGAAGGACGCCGCAGCTTCGATGGATTCCTTCATCACATCGCCGAGCTTACCGGTGGTCTTCATCCGACCCTTGCCCGGCAACCGCAACGCTTCTATCTGCAACAGATCGCCGCCCACAGATGTCCAGGCCAGCCCCGTCACCACGCCGACCTGATCGGTTTGTTCCGCCAGACCATAGTGATAGCGTTTTACGCCAAGGTAACCTTCCAGCTTATCCTCGGTCACTTCCACCACTTTCGCGGTTTTCTTGACGATCTCAGTCACGGCTTTGCGCGCCAGCTTGGCGATCTCCCGCTCCAGATTCCGCACACCGGCTTCCCGCGTATAGGTGCGGATGATCTCGGTCAAAGCGCCATCGGTGATGCTGAACTCGCCCTTCTTCAAAGCGTGCCCAGCGATCTGCTTTGCCACCAAATGGCCCTTGGCGATCTCGCGCTTTTCATCTTCGGTGTAACCCGACAGAGGAATGATCTCCATCCGGTCCAAGAGCGGCCCCGGCATGTTGTACGAATTCGCCGTGGTGATGAACATCACGTTCGACAGGTCGTATTCGACTTCCATATAGTGATCGACGAAGGTGGAGTTTTGTTCCGGGTCCAGAACCTCCAACATGGCGCTCGCCGGATCGCCGCGGAAATCCTGCCCCATCTTGTCGATCTCATCGAGCAAGATCAACGGGTTGGTGGTCTTCGCCTTCTTCAGCGCCTGAATGATCTTACCCGGCATAGAGCCGATATAGGTCCGCCGATGCCCGCGAATTTCAGACTCGTCACGCACGCCGCCCAGCGAAATCCGAATAAACTCACGCCCCGTCGCCTTCGCAACCGACCGCCCCAGTGAGGTTTTACCCACACCCGGAGGGCCCACAAGGCACAGGATCGGCCCTTTAAGCTTGGTCGACCGCGCCTGAACCGCCAGATATTCAACGATGCGTTCCTTGACCTTCTCCAGCCCGTAGTGATCGGCATCCAGCACCTTTTGCGCCGCACCCAGATCTTTCTTGACGCGGGAAGACACCCCCCACGGCACAGCCAGCAGCCAATCCAAATAGTTGCGCACAACGGTCGCTTCCGCCGACATCGGCGACATGTTCTTCAACTTTTTCAGCTCGCCCTCGGCCTTGTCCCGCGCCTCTTTCGAGAATTTGGTGGCCTTGATCCGCGCCTCGAGGTCGGCCATTTCATTCTGGCCGTCCTCACCATCGCCGAGTTCCTTCTGAATAGCCTTCATCTGCTCATTCAGATAATACTCGCGCTGGGTGCGCTCCATCTGGCTTTTCACCCGGGTCTTGATCTTCTTCTCAACCTGCAAGACGCTCATTTCGCCCTGCATCTGGCCGTAGACCTTCTCCAGCCGCTCGGCCACGTCCAACGTCTCCAGCAATTCCTGCTTCAGACCAACATCGACGCCCAAATGCCCGGCAACCAGATCGGCCAACCGCGCAGGCTCGCGGGTTTCCGAGACGGCCGACAAAGCCTCCTCGGGGATGTTTTTCTTGATCTTGGCGTAGCGCTCAAATTCCTCAGCCACGACGCGCACCATGGCGCCCGCGCTGTCTTTATCGCCTGGCAGTTCAGCCAAACGCTCGGCCCGCGCTTCAAAAAAGCTGGGGTTTTCGATGAATTCGGTGATCTTTACCCGCGCCTTACCCTCAACCAGCACCTTCACGGTGCCATCGGGCAGCTTGAGCAGTTGCAGCACATTGGCGAGCACGCCAATCTGGTAAATTCCATCGGTTGCCGGGTCATCGACGGAAGGGTCAATCTGCGACGAAAGCAAAATCTGCTTGTCATCCGCCATCACCTCTTCCAGCGCCCGCACCGATTTTTCACGGCCGACAAACAGCGGCACGATCATATGCGGGAAGACCACGATGTCACGCAGCGGCAGAACCGGGTAGCTCGTGGCGAGAGTATCAGTCATTTCGCGTTCCTTATCTGGCAGGAAAACCATGGCCCCGGTGATCGGCAGCGCTTAGGCTTTCCCCTTCGGACTATGTATTTGGTGGTGACCAAGTCGGCTGTCAACCACCGCATCTGGTGTAATCATGCGCCCGTGATCTGGCGGGGGCAAGTGCAGAATGGATCAGATTTGCCCCGCCACGTTGACACGGGCTAACGGTTCAGGCTTCAGATCGGCTCAAGGTCACCCTGCGCCCGATCGGCATGAAACCCAGCAACAAAACCCGCCAACCCTCCCGCCGCAATCGCATCGCGCAAGCCCTGCATCAACACCTGATAATAATGCAGGTTGTGCCAGGTCAGCAGCATCGAGGCGATGATTTCGCCCGATTTGAACACGTGATGCAGATAGGCGCGGCTGTAATTCGCACAGCACGGGCAGCCACACCCTTCATCCAACGGCCGCGGATCATCCATATGCCGCGCGTTCTTGATATTGACCTGCCCGCGATGCGTCCACGCCTGCCCGGTGCGACCCGACCGCGACGGCAGCACACAATCCATCATATCAATGCCACGCTCGACAGCACCCACGATATCATCGGGCTTGCCCACGCCCATCAGATAGCGCGGTTTATCCGCAGGCAGCATCCCCGGCGCGTAATCCAACACGCCAAACATCGCCTCTTGCCCCTCACCCACCGCAAGGCCGCCCACCGCATAGCCATCAAAACCAATCGCCGTCAGCGCCTTGGCCGATTCCTCGCGCAGATCCCGCGTCACCCCGCCCTGCATGATGCCAAAAAGCGCATGTCCGGGCCTGTCGCCAAACGCATCGCGCGACCGCTGCGCCCACCGCATCGACAGCGCCATCGACTTTGCCACCTCGGCATCCGTCGCAGGCAGCGCCGGACATTCATCGAAACACATCACAATGTCCGACCCCAGCAGCTTCTGAATCTCCATGCTGCGCTCTGGGCTCAGCATGTGCTTTGATCCATCAATATGGCTGGAAAACCGCACGCCTTCTTCCGTCAACTTGCGCAAGGCGGCCAGCGACATCACCTGAAAGCCGCCCGAATCCGTCAGGATCGGCCGCTCCCAATTCATGAACTTGTGCAAGCCCCCCAAATGCGCGATCCGCTCCGCTGTAGGCCGCAGCATCAGATGATAAGTATTGCCCAGCAGAATATCGGCCCCGGTGGCGCGCACCGATTCCGGCAGCATCGCCTTCACCGTCGCAGCCGTCCCCACCGGCATGAAAGCAGGCGTGCGAATATCCCCGCGCGGGGTGCGGATCACGCCCATGCGTGCCGCGCCATCGGTCGCCTGTAAATCAAAGCCGAATTTTGTCATGCTGGACCCCTGTAAGCGTTGCCCTTCTGCGGGAATCCGGGCAGAAAGTGAAGGGGGATGCGCGCCCAAGCCGAAGCCTGCCCGTGGAAAGTACAAATGTCAGAGACGCCTCCCCGCCCGCCCCAAACGCGCCTAGCCGCTGAAACCCGCCGAAAGCACATCGCCGAAGCCGCCTTGCGTGCCCTGCAAACCCACGGCCATGCCGGACTGACCGCGCGCAAAGTCGCTGCTGAGGCGGGCCTGTCGCTCGGCCATCTGACCTATCACTACAAAGACATGGCTGAGGTGCTCTCCGCCGCCTTCCGTCTCGCCGCCGATCAGGTGCAAGAGGCGGGCCGCCGCGCGCTGATCCAACCCGGCGGCACCCCATCCGAACGGCTTGACCGCTTCCTGCGCGCAGGCTTCACCACCGACCTAATGACACCCGCCCACCTGCGCCTGAAAATTGATCTGTGGTCAGCCGCCCTGACCCAAGCGCAGATCGCCTCCATCGAGCGTGCCCTCTATGACAGCCACCGCGACGCATTAGAGCGTCTGCTAGACCGGATGGCCGCAGGCTACGCCTACGAGCGCATCCCCGCCGTCGCCGATCTGATCATGGCCACCCTCGACGGACTCTGGCTCGACTGGCTGCGCCGGGGCGATGAGTTGGCAGTGAAAAACGGGTTGGACGGCTGCGTGCTGTTCGCCAGATTGCGACTTGGCGGCAACTGACCCGCCGCCAAAACCGATTTTCAAACAAAGCCGAAATTCGGAAAGCCTGCACAAAACTCGCTAAAACTTATCTAAAATTTGCTTTCAGACTGGCTCAAATATCCCCGCCGGAGGCTCCACCATCCTCGCCAAAAATCCGGCGTCAAAGCTCAAATTGTTAACAATCCATGAATCGCAACCACACAACCCATTGATTTCATTGAGACGAAACTTTGTCCACACGTGGACACCTCACGCCACCTTGTTGGGAAACCGGCTTTCAAACCACTTGAACAGCAGCACAATCAGCGCCGTGATCGCCATATAGGTCACCGCCAGCAACAACAGCGGCTCATAGACCACCAAAGTATCGCGCCGCACCCGTCCGGCCACATCATAAATATCCATGATGGTGATCGTCGAGATCAACGGTGTCGCCTTCAATTGCAACACCGTCTCGCCGCCAATCGTCGGCAACACCCGTTGGATCGCCTGCGGCAACCAGATCCGCCGGAAGATCGTGAAGCGCGGCATCCCCATCGCGCGGGCGGCCTCTAACTGGCCATGCGGCACAGATTTGAACGCGCCGCGCAACACTTCACCTTCATACCCCGCCACCGACAGCGACAGTGCCAGCACCGCATAAGGCCAGGCCTGCCGCAAGATCGGCCAGAACGCGCTATCGCGGATCCAGGGGATCGACGGGAACAAAGATCCGATTCCATAGTACAGCAGCCAAATCTGCATCAACAAAGGCGTGCCCCGGATCACCGAGCAAAACACCCGCGCAGGCCAAGCCAGCCAGCGCGGCCCGGCGGCCTGCACGAATCCAATCGGAATCGCCAAGGCAAATCCGATCACCATCGTCACCACCAGCATCCAGATCGTCTGCCACAACCCGCGCAACATTATCGACTGATATTTCGGGTTCGCCAGCCAATCCCAACGCAACGAATAGGCGCACCACGTCACCAGCACCGCTGCGACCCCGATCATAATCACCCGACGCAGGTTGAGGAAATCGCGCATCAGCCCCTCGAATCGCGTTGGCCACGGCGCGCAGCTTTTTCAAGCCGCCCGAACAGCAGGATTGAGACCAGCGAGATCGTCATATAAAGCGCCATTGCTGCGCCATAAAACGTGAAGAACGCCTTGGTGGTGGCCGAGGCTTGAAACGTCGCCTTGGTCAGTTCGGTAAAACCGATCACCGCCAGCAAAGCCGTATCCTTGGTCGCGTTCAGCCACAAATTGCCCAAACCGGGGATCGCATTTGACGTCATCAGCGGCAAGGTGATACGCCGCGCCAACATCACCGGCGACATCCCCATCGCGCGGGCGGCCTCAATCTGCCCCTGTGGCACCGCGAGGATTGAACCGCGCAAAACCTCAATCTGATACGCCCCCTGCACCACCGCCAGCACCACCACGCCAGTGATGAATTGCGGCAGGTTGATACGTTCATAGCCCAGCCCCAGCATCACCTCGTTCAAAAGAGCGGGTACGGCGTAATAGAGGATCAGGATCAGCACCAGTTCCGGCACCGCCCGCACAATCGTGGTGTAGACGGCCAGTAAATCCTTGGCGACAGGGCCGCCGTAAAGTTTGCCAAACGCCCCAGAGACGCCAATGCCGAAACCAATCGCATACGCGCCAAGCGCGATCAGCAGCGAATTGCCAAAGCCCCAAAGCAGGGTTGCCCCCCAGCCGCAATCGCCAAAGCCAAGCAGGGTCAGGCTGGAAAGCTGTGCGGGAGGGGGGCAGACCATCAGTTTGCGGGGCCGTAGATGTCGATGGTGAAGTATTTCTTGGTGATGGCGTCATATTCGCCATCCGCACGAACATCCGCAATCGCCTTGTTCAGCGTCTTTTTCAGCGGATCACCCTTGCGCAGACCAAAGCCGACCCCACGCCCCAGAATGACCGGATCATCGGCGACGTTGCCGACGTTTTCACAGCAAGCACCCGGTTCGGTTTTGAGGAAATCGGCGACCACGATCGAATCGGCGACAACCGCGTCAATCCTGCCTGCGGCCAAATCCTGATAGGATTCGTCCGAAGTCTGGTAGCTTTTCAGTTCGGCATCCGGGAAATGCGCCTGCACATAGGCCTCTTGGATGGTCGATACCTGCACGCCGATGATTTTGCCGTTAAGACCTTCTGGCGTGGGCTGGATGCCCGAGCCTTTGGCAGCCATCACTGCCGTCGGGGTGTTATAATATTTGTCAGTGAAATCAATGCTTTTTTCGCGTTCTTCATTGATCGACATCGACGACATGATCACGTCGATCTGCCCTGCGTTCAGCGCGGGGATGATGCCATCCCAAGCGGTCGGGGTTATCACGCAATCAAGAGCTGCTTTCTTACAAACGGCACCCAGAAAATCAATCTCCCAGCCGACCCAGTTGCCGCTGGCGTCGGGCGAGGTGAACGGCGGATAGGGCTCGGCTGCGACGCCGATTTTCAGGGGTGCCGCAAGAGCAGCCGTGCCAAACAGCATCGACACAGCGGCCGCGATGGCTAGTTTCTTCATAGTCAATCCTCACAAGTTGGTTTAAGTATCCCATCTAACCCACGGTTTTTAGGAATTTTTTTAGTCTTTCTGATTTTGGCGCACCAAACACTTCTGCGGGTGGGCCTTGCTCTTCGATCACCCCGTTGTGCAGATAGATCACATGGCTTGCGACCTCGCGGGCGAATTTCATCTCATGCGTTACAAGCACCATGGTGCGGCCCTCGTCGGCCAAACCACGGATCACTTGCAGTACCTCGCCGACCAGTTCGGGGTCGAGTGCTGAGGTCGGTTCGTCAAACAGCATGGCGCGGGGTTCCATGCACAACGCCCGCGCAATCGCCGCGCGTTGCTGTTGGCCGCCCGACATATAGGCCGGATAAGCACCTTCTTTTTCCGCCAACCCGACCCGTGCCAGCAGTTTGCGCGCCCGCGCCTCGGCCTCGGCGCGCGGCAGTTTCAGCACATGCACCGGTACTTCGATCAGGTTTTCCAGCACGGTTTTATGGGTCCAGAGGTTAAAATTCTGAAACACCATGCCAAGGCTTTGCCGCAAGCGTTCCAACTGGCGGCGATCCGAAGGCGTGCCGTCGGCGCGCATTGCAACCGCCTCGCCGCCGATCTCGACTGTGCCGCCAGAAGGCGTTTCCAGAAAGTTGATGCAGCGCAGCATTGTCGATTTGCCCGAACCCGAACCGCCTATAATCGCCACCACGTCGCCTTCGCAGGCCGTCAGCGATACACCCTTCAACACCTCATGGGTGCCAAAGGATTTGTGCAGACCAGCCACACGAATTGCGATGGGCTTTGCAGCCGTAGTTCCCTGAATCGGCATGTGTTTCCTGCCGTTATGATTTCAGCCATCAAATGCGGCGCCCCGGAATTGTGCAAGCGAATAATTCAGCCTTTGCTTGCGGGCAACGTTGAAATCCGTTCGACAGTGCGGAAAAATCGGGCGAACGCGCGTTTATTCGTAAGCGTCCGGCCTGACCGCAGCTATCGGGCGTTCCACGGCAGCAGTTCATCGATCCGGTTGATCTTGTGGTCCGGGATACGTGCGAGGGTGTCGGCGAGCCAGGCTTGGGGAT
>JBKJTI010000010.1:0-2854 GCA_046590425.1 Cypionkella sp.
TCAAGGTGTCGCACGGCGCGGCGGCGGATGTAGGGCTCGCAGACCTGATCCATCGGGATGGCAGAGATCACCCGCGTAAACACGCCGATGGATTCGAGTGCCGATTGCATGGCAAGCGCGTTCATCACCGTCGCCAACATCCCCTTATAGTCGGCGGTGGTGCGCTCCATGCCTTGGGCCGAGCCTGCAAGGCCGCGGAAGATATTGCCGCCGCCGATCACCATGCAGATCTCAACGCCCAGATCGCGCACCGATTTCACTTCTTCGGCGATGCGCTGCACGGTGGGCGGATGCAGGCCATAGCCTTGATCGCCCATCAGCGCCTCACCGGAGATTTTCAGCATGACCCGGTTGTAGGTCACTTTTGGCTCGCCGGGGTGAGACATGGGGTATCCTTAGGTTAATGGCATGGATTGACGGGCTGGATTGACTGGCGGCTAAAATGTCGCAAAACCGTTGCAGGTTCAACGGGGGAAGCGACATGGCGCGTCGCTTTGGTGGCTGGCCGCTTGGGGGTTTCACACCCCCAAACCCCCGTGGAGTATTTCTGCCAAGATGAAAGGGCAAACGTGAGCGTGGATTTGAAGCTGATTTCGCGCGAGGCTCCGGTGTTGATTGCCGGGCCTACGGCGAGTGGGAAATCGGCTTTGGCGCTGGAACTCGCGGCGCGGGATGGGCGGGTGATCGTCAATGCCGATGCTTTGCAGGTCTATGACTGCTGGCGGGTGCTGTCGGCGCGGCCTTCGTTGGCGGATGAGGTGGTGGCGGAACATGCGCTTTATGGCCATGTGGGCCGCGATCAGGCCTATTCGGTGGGGCATTGGTTGCGCGAGGTGCGGGAGTTTTTGGACCGTCCGGTGGTGATTGTCGGTGGCACCGGGCTATACTTCAGCGCTTTGACCGAAGGGTTGAGCGACATCCCCGCCACTCCGGTTGAGGTGCGGGCCCTGGCGGATCGGCGGCTGGCGGAGGAGGGCATCGCGGCGCTTTTGGCGGAGTTGGACCCGGACACTTCGGCGCGGATTGATCCACTCAATCCGGCGCGGGTGCAGCGGGCTTGGGAGGTGCTGGCGAGCACCGGGCGGGGCCTCGCGTCTTGGCAGGATGCGACCGGGCCTGCGACCTTGCCACTGTCCGGGGTGGAAGCGTTGGTGATCCGGCCCGATGTGGCTTGGCTTGACGGGCGAATCGCGCGGCGGTTTGCTTTGATGCTGGAGAAGGGCGCGCTAGACGAGGTGCGCACCGCCCTGCCCCATTGGCAACCTGCGCAGGCTTGGGCGAAAGCGATAGGTGCGCCGGAACTGGTGGCGCATTTGCGGGGTGAAATTGGGCTGGCCGAGGCCGCAGAGGCCGCGACATTGGCAAGTCGTCAATATGCCAAGCGGCAGCGCACCTGGTTCCGCTCGCGGATGAAACTGTGGCGTGAAATCACCCTGCCGTAGCGATCCACAGAGTTCTCCACAGCTTTCCGCACCCTCTGTGGATAACTTCCGCTGCCTGCCATCTTTTCGCTTGGGTTGTGTTGCAACCCTCGGTTACATGTTGGAAAAATACAAAAGCAGGCAGCGCATCATGAAGACCCTTCCGCCGAAAACTGGCCTCAAAACGGACGCGAAAATCGGTCTCAAAGCCGGCCCGAAAGCTGGTGCCGATACCGACCAGATGCGGCTGATCGCTATCCCGCGTCTGGCGGCGGGCGGGCGCTGGCGGGTGGAGGCGATGCGGTCTTTGTCAGAGGGCTGTTTTTTGTGGTTCACCAAGGGTCAGGGCCGCATCACTATCGCGGGGCAAACCCGGGGCTATACCGCGAACAATGCGATCTACATTCCGCCCGGCGTGATGCATGGCTTTGAGGTTGGCCCGCAAGTGTTTGGCACAGCGGTATTTTTCGGAAAAAACTCCACCGTCACCCTGCCCGCCGAGCCGCAGCATTTGCGCATCCGTGAAGTGCATGCGCAACAAGAGGTCAATGTCACGCTCGACATGATCCAGCGTGAGATGGACAGCGACACCCCGGCGCATGACCGCGCCACGAGGCATTATCTGGGGCTTTTGGGCGTGTGGATCGAACGCCAAGCCAGCAAGACGCCGCCTGATACACCGCGCCCGGATGCAGCCAAACGCTTGGTCGGGCGCTTCACCGCACTGCTGGAGAAGGAATTTCGCCGGGGCCGCGGCGTCGGCGAGCTAGCCTGCGATCTGGGCGTTACCGCCACCCATCTGACGCGCTGCTGCCGTGAGACCTGCGGGCGCTCGGCGATTGATCTGTTGCAGGATCGCCGGATCTTCGAGGCGCGCCGTCTGCTGGCGGAAACCTCGCTGCCTGTGGGGCAGATCGGGGCCTCGCTTGGCTTCACCTCGCCGGCCTATTTCACCCGCGCGTTTCAGCATCTTACCGGGTCTTCTCCCACCGCGTTTCGGCGCGCGGTTTAGTTGAATCGTCGTAGGCGCAGGCATAGCCAGAGCGCTTACAACGATTCGTCCGCGATGGCGGACAATGTTCCGCGCGGGGCGGAAGTCTTGGCACACCATTGTATGCCGGGGCTGTGCTGTATTTTGCAGCGGTTTGAATACGAAATCCGGCACCGCTATGTCGCTAACGTCTTACGCAAAGGCGAATCCAGCCGTTGACGGATTGGCGGAAAAGGTGCCGAATAGGGGCGTGAGACGCATCAGTGCCGCTGCGGAATATTCGGGTGCCCGTCGTGGGGAAGGGCCACCGAAAGCCGCATCGGTGCCAGCGCATCGCCAGATTAGAAACGGCCAAAAAAACGTAAAGGCTTTAGCCTTACAGGGAGATACCGATGACCGATACCCGCACCACCGAGCGCGCCTTGCACCCGGCTGCTTACAT
>JBKJTI010000021.1:0-3776 GCA_046590425.1 Cypionkella sp.
CCGACCATGCGGTTCAGCAGGGTGGATTTGCCGGCGTTCGGCTCGCCAATCAGCGCCACAAAGCCCGCGCGGGTGCCGGGGCCGTCGGGCATCCGGCCAGTGAGTTTGCTGTCTTCAATCATCAGAAGTCTCCATCCGGGCCAGAAGGGCGCGGGCTGCGGCTTGTTCGGCCACACGTTTCGATCCGGCGCGGGCAAGTTCAGCCTCGCCACTTTCCAGACGGACTTCAACGGTGAAGATCGGCTGGTGGTCTGGGCCGGTCCGGCCCTGTTCGGTGTAAATGGGGGGCGGCATGGCGCGGGCTTGCGCCCATTCTTGCAGCGCGGTTTTCGGGTCGCGGGCGTCTTGTTCGACAGCGCCAATGCGCACCCCCCACAGCCGCAGGATCAGCGCGCGGGCGGCATCAAAGCCGCCGTCCTGGTAGACGGCGGCGATCACCGCCTCCATCGCATCGCCGAGCAAAGCCTCTTTGCGGCGACCGCCGGAGAGCATTTCCGAACGGCCAAGTTTCAGCACATCGCCCAAGCCGACCTCACGCGCGACTTCGGCGCAAGCCTCTTTGCGCACCAGAGCGTTGAAGCGGGGGGCGAGTTGACCTTCGGATGCTGCCATGTCAGCCCCGAGAAGCGCTTCGGCCATCACAAGGCCAAGCACACGATCTCCAAGGAATTCAAGGCGTTGGTTGTCGGGGCGGGTGGTGGATGAAATCGAGGCATGGGTGACGGCGCGCAAAAGCAGGTCTGGCTGGCGGAAATTATGCCCAATCCGTGCCTCGAAGGCTTTGAGATCGGCTGCGAGCTTCACTCCACCGCCTTGAAGAAGCGATCCGCGCGCCACGTCCAGAAAAACAGCATCGAAGTGCCAGCCGAGGAGAAGATCACCCGATCGGCGCGGCCGATGAGGTTTTCTGCGGGCACAAAGCCGACGCCGCCAACGGCTTGGGCAAAGCGGCTGTCTTGGCTGTTGTCGCGGTTGTCGCCCATGAAGAAATATTCGCCTTCGGGGACGGTGAACACATCGGTGTTGTCGGCGTAGCCATCGTTTTCGATGTTCAACACGTCATGCGTGACGCCATTCGGCAGGGTTTCACGGAAGCGCTCTTTCTGACAGATCGCGCCATCGCCGACAGCGCCGTTGCTGCACCGCGGGCGGGATTTCATCGGGCCTTGCGGTTCCATCACTTCTTCGAAGGTGCCATCGGGGGTTTGTGGCACAACCGCGCCGTTGATGTAGAGCACGCCTTGCTTCATCTGAATCTTGTCGCCCGGCAGGCCGATCAGGCGTTTGACGAAATCCGAGCCGTTGACCGGGTGGCGGAACACCACGACATCGCCGCGCTCGGGCTCGGACGCGAAGATGCGACCTGAGATCGGGCACAAAGCGAAGGGGCAGGAGTATTGGGAATAGCCATAGGCCATCTTGTTGACGAAAACGAAATCGCCGACCAGCAGGGTGTCTTTCATCGATTCAGACGGAATCCAGAACGGCTGGAACAGCAGGGTGCGGAAAGCGCCTGCGATGAGCAATGCGTAGACGACGGTTTTGATCGTCTCGACAATGCCGCTTTCGTTTTTCGCCATGATGTTCGTCTTCCTTCAGATTTGCCGCTACATGCGCGCCGGGGGCTGCGGAGTCAAGTTGGCGCGGGGCCGGGACGGGCCTCGATCACGACGTAGGCCTGCGCCCAAGGATGATCATCGGTCAAAGTCACGTGAATGATGGCGTGATGATCGGGCGGGGTCATTTCGGCGAGCCGCGCGGCGGCCCATCCGGTCAGGTGCATGATGGGCTGGCCGCTGCGCAGGTTGGACACGGCCATATCTTTCCACGAGGTGCCCATACGCAGGCCGGTGCCAAGCGCCTTGGAACACGCCTCTTTCGCGGCCCAGCGTTTGGCATAAGTGGCGGCCACGGCGCGGGGGCGGGATTCGGCCTTTTTCTGCTCTCGTTCCGTGAAGACACGGGTTTTGAAACGGTCTCCGTGGCGGGCGAGGGTGGCCTCGATCCGCTCGATATTGCACAGGTCAGAGCCGATGCCGAGGATCATGTCAGGCGCGCGCCGCATCCATCAGGCGGCGCATTTCTTCGATGGCGGGGCCGAGGCCGCGATAGATCGCTTCGCCGATCAGGAAATGGCCGATGTTCAGCTCTAAAATTTCCGGGATGGCGGCGATGGGGGTGACATTGTCGTAGGTCAGGCCATGGCCGGCGTGGACTTCCAGGCCGAGACTGTGGGCGAAGGCGGCACCTTTGCGCAGCGCGTCGAGTTCGGCTTCGGCTTCGGCCAGACGGCCCTCGGCGTGCAGGTCGGAATAGTGGCCGGTGTGGAGTTCAACCACGGCGGCACCGATGCGGGCGGAGGCTTCGATCTGGGCCGCAGCGTGGCCGATAAACATGGAAACCCGGCAGCCCGCTTCGCGCAGGGGGGTGATGAAATGGGTCAGGCGATTGGCGTCGGAAGCCACATCAAGGCCGCCTTCGGTGGTGCGCTCGGCGCGGTTTTCCGGCACGAGGCAGACGGCGTGGGGTTTCAGGCGCAGAATGATCGCGGCCATCTCATCGGTGGCGGCACATTCAAAGTTCAGCGGGATGCCAAGACCTGCGGCAAGCGCCTCCATATCACTGTCGCGGACGTGGCGGCGGTCTTCGCGCAGATGGGCCGTAATGCCATCGGCCCCGGCAGCTTCGGCGATCAGGGCGGCGCGCAATGGATCAGGCCAAGCCGAACCACGGGCGTTGCGCACCGTTGCCACATGGTCAATATTGACGCCAAGCCGCTGCCGCACCGTCATTTTCGTCTCTCCCGTGATCGAAATCGGATCTTAATGCGCATCCGCGCTGCCGTCATCCCCGGCAGAGTGCTTTTCGCTGTCTTTCTCGGTGCGGTGCAGCAGACGGTTTTTCGCATCGGACACCGCTTGCTTCAGGCGGTGCCTGCGCTCGCGCCGATCATCTGCTTTAGCGGCGCGGGCCTTCTGATAGGTCGTCACCAAGGGGATGGTCAGGTAATAAGCCACCGCTGAGATGACGAGACCGGGCAGCAAAGCGCCGATGAAATAGGGCACATAAATCTCGTGCCAAAAGCGGATCAAGCCGCCCCAGTGCATGGTTTCTGGCGTGAAGATCGCCCAAAAATTGCGCCACAGATCGACCCCGGCGAAACCAAAGGCGTCAATGATAGCCTCAAAGGTCAAATTGCCTTCCACCCCCATGATCCAGTGGCCCAAAGACATCGCAAACACTGCGAAAAATGGCGTGGTCAGCGGATTGGTGTTGAAGGTGCCAAGCAAAGCGGCAAACAAGTTGCCGCGCACCAGTCGGGCGGCGGCCCAGGCGGCAAGGAATTGCAGGAACGGAAGCGGCAGAAATCCCACGAGAAACCCTGCGAAAATGCCTCGGGCGATGCGGTGAGGGTCATCGGGCAGACGGCTCATCCGGTGGATGACGTAACGGGTAGCGCGTTTGAATCCCCCTCTTGGGTAGACCATCTCGCGGAGCCAAGCGAGCCATCCCAGCGGTTGCCGACGTTTGAAAACCATAGAGCGGCCCCGCTTCCTTCCTGCCCTCGTGGGCGTGCGACCTTGCGGATATTCCGTTAAGGCTTGCGTGTCATATCACGATGCCGCGACACTTGTGCGACATCGGTTTCGGCTTCGAGCGCCGTCATCACCATGTGCAAGTGTTCCACGTCGCGCAAGTCCACGTCGATGATAAGTCTGTAAAAATCCGGTTTGCGTTCGGTAAACCGCAGATCGGATATGTTGGCTTTCTGCTCG
>JBKJTI010000169.1:0-21897 GCA_046590425.1 Cypionkella sp.
CAGCCGCCGCCGTCTGTTGCAGGGGGCGACTGCGCTGACTGCACTGGCTGCGATGCCACGGGTGATGGGCTACGGCCCCGCCATGGCGCAGGATTCGGTGCGCGCGCAGATTTTGCAAATTCCGGGTGTGGGCAAAGGCTCGCCCACCGATGCGGATTGGCAGAAGGTTGGCGAGATGTGCCTTGATAGCACCAAGACCAACGTGGCCGAGGGCGAATTTGCCGGGGTTGAGCTGACCTTCTTCGGTATCAACAACAACGGCTTGCACAACATCCTGTTTCGCGGGTTGTTGAAGGGATGGGAGGCTTATACCGGGGCGAAGATCAACTGGATCGACCTCGCCCAAGCTGACTATAACCCGCGCTTGCAACAAAGCATTGCCACCGGGACCGTCGATTTCGACATTCTGGCGATGGGCGCGCCGTTGGAGGGCGATACCGCCAGCAAGGGCTTGCTGGATGAGATGCCGGATTGGGTCAAGACCCAGATCGACATGGACGATTATGTGAACTACCTCAAAGCCCCGGTTGGGACTTGGGATGGCAAGACCTACCGCATCTCGATTGATGGCGATTGCCATACGTTCGCCTTTCGCACCGATTATTTCGGTGAGGGTGCGATTTCTGGCATGGCCGAGCCCCCAAAGACCTGGCAAGAGGTCAACGCCTATTCCAAGGCCATCGTCGGCAAGACCGATCCTTTGACCGGACAGCCTGCGATTGGCTATCTGGACCCGCTGAAAGGCTGGGGCGGCTTTGGCTTCTACTTCCTTGAGAACCGCGCGGCGGCTTATGTGAAGCATCCTTCCGATCCGGCTTGGCTGTTCGATCCTGAAACGATGAAACCGCGGGTCAACAATCCGGGTTGGGTGCAGGCCATTCAAGACGTGATGGACCTGATCGCAACCCCGGGCGCCTATCCGGCTGACCAGATCAACGCCGATCCGGGCACCACGGCGTTCTCGCAGTTTCTCGCGGGCACCGGGTCCAGCCTGATGTGGTGGGGCGATGTCGGTTCGAACGCGCGCACTTCGGATACCTCGGTGGTGGGTGACGTGGTGGGCTTTGGAGTGAACCGTGGTTCCGACAAGGTTTACAACGCCAAGACCTCGGCTTGGGAAGAAACCTATAACGAGTCGCCGAACATGGCATTCCTCGGTTGGGGCGTCTATGTGACAAACCGCGTCTCGGCGGATGAGAAAAAGCGCAAGGCGGCTTGGTCTGCAGCGGCGCATCTGGGTGGCAAGGATATTTCCTTGTGGATGGCGGCCTATCCTTCGGGCTTCCAGCCCTATCGCAACAGCCAGTTCAACTATGACGAATGGGTGGCCGCAGGCTATGACAAGGCGTTCATCGAGGATTACCTCGGTTCCAACCTTGACAGCTACAACCACCCCAACGCCGCGATTGAACCGCGTATCCCTGGCATCTTCCAGTACTATTCGGTTGCCGAGGATGAGTTGGCCAAGGGCTATTCCGGCCAATACAAATCGGCACAGGAAACCGCCGATGCGATTGCGGCGGCTTGGGAGAAAATCACCGACCAGATCGGGCGTGACAGCCAGATTGCGCTCTATAAGGCGTCGCTTGGGATGTGAATTCGGCGTGGTGGTGGGTTGAAAACCCACCCAACGAAAATCGCATAGGGGATTTTTAACCTTATGCTGAGCATAACGAGGGGTGCGCATGGTTTGCGCACCCTAATTTTCCCAAGCGGGGCGATGCGGTGAGCGGTTCAGGCGATCTTTTACACGTTGTCAGCAATGACAATATCTCGGACAGCCGTAAGGCTTTGGGCCGGGGCATCATCTGGGGCTCTGCTGGCCTGATGGCGCTGGTGGCTTTGGCGCAGCTTTTGCAGGTGCAGGGGGTGCAGGACTTCGGGCTGACGAATTGGCGGCCGACGCTTTATGCCTATATTTTGTGGGCGATTTGCCTCAACTGGGGGCAGGTTTTGTTGTATGGCGAGCATGGCAAGCGCACCTTGTTCGTGCTGCCTGCGGCGTTGTTCGTGATCTCACTGACGGTCTTTCCGCTGCTGTTCGGGCTGGTGATTGCGTTTTCGGACTGGAACCTCTCAAGCCCGGATGGCCGGCAATTCAACGGGCTGACCAATGTGCGGCAGATGTGGGCTGATCCGTTCTACTGGAACGCGCTTCTGAACATGGTGTGGTATGTGCTTGCGATCCTTGTGGAATATGCGATTGCCTTCGGGTTGGCTTTGGCTTTGAACGCCGAGATCAAGGCGCGGAAGTTCTTTCGCGTCGCGTTCTTGTTGCCGCTGATGCTGTCCCCGGTGGCGGTCAGTTGGATGATCGGCAAGTCGATGCTGGAGGCCCGCTTTGGCCCGGTGGCACGGCTGGCGAAGTTTCTGGGCTGGGAGACGCCCTCGTTCTTTGGCACGCCGGGGGTGGCGAAAGCAACGATCATGCTGATGGACGCCTGGACGTTCATTCCGTTTATGATGATCATGATTTTGGCAGGGTTGCAGGCGATCCCGAAAGAGTTGAACGAGGCTGCCAAGGTTGATGGCGCGAATGGTTGGCGGGCGTTTTGGGAGGTGACCTTCCCGATGATGCTGCCAGTCTCGATCACCGCCATCCTGATCCGCATCATCTTCAAGCTGAAGCTTGCCGATATCGTGATTGCAGTCACATCCGGCGGTCCGGGTGGGGCGACGGATACGGTGACTTCGTTCATTTTCCGCGAGTATCGGGATCGCTCGAACGTCGGCTACGGCACGCTGCTCGCGATGTTCTATTTGCTGGTCATCATCATCGTGATGACGCTCTTGATGAAGCTTGCGGATCGGTTTGCGAGGCCCCGGACATGAGTAATACTGGCATGAGTGATGTGCAGATCTTCAAGGATTCCGCCGCCGACCGCAGCTTTCGCCCGAAATGGTTCACGGGTCGGCTGTTCGTCTATGCGCTGTTGCTGCTTTGGGCATTTATCTGTTTGTTCCCAATCTATTGGACATTGACCACCAGCTTCAAGATGGCGCCCGATGTGATGAAGGGCAATCTGATCCCGTGGTGGGATTTTACCCCGAAATGGCTGGGCTGGAAGTCTTTGGGCCTGTCGCCCGATACGATTGGGGCCGACAGCACGGTGCGCGATGAGTTTATGAAGCGGTTCACCAATTCGGCGATCACTTCGGTGACATCTTCGGTGCTGGCGGTGATGCTGGGATCATTGGCGGCTTACGGGCTCAGCCGGTTCAACTATAAGTTCCTCTGGATGGGGAATAGCGATATTTCGTTTTTCTTCCTCAGCCAGTTGATCCTGCCGCCGGTGGTTTTGGCGCTGCCGATGCTGGTGCTGTATAAGGAACTCGCGCTGCTCGACACCCGTATCGGTCTGATTTTGCTCTATACTCTGTCGGTGCTGCCGATTGTGATCTGGATCATGCGCGACCAATTTTCCTCGATTCCAACCGAGTTGGAGGAGGCAGCCTTGGTCGATGGTCTGTCGATCTGGGGGGCGTTCATCACCATCATTCTGCCGATTGCTTTGCCGGGCATGGTGGCGGCGTTCATCTTGTCACTGGTTTTGACGTGGAATGAGTATTTCTTCGCGGCGCTGCTCACCTCGACCCATGCCAACACGTTGCCGGTGATGGTGGCGTCGCAAACCGGGTCGCAGGGGATTTCGTGGTGGTCGATGGCGGCTTTGTCTTGGGCCGCGATCCTGCCACTGATCATCATTGGTATCGTGCTGGAACGCTATATCATCAAGGGCATGGCGGCGGGAGCCATTAAGTAGGGATTGGGCAAGCAGATGCTGAAGGGGATTGATCGGCATCTGTCGGCAGAGTTGGTGCATGTGCTGATGCGGATGGGGCATGGCGACGCGCTGGTGATCTGCGACGTGAACCATCCGGCGGCGACGATTGCGACGAAAACCACCCATGGTCGGGTGGTCGATATGGTGGGTTGTGACATTCCCACCGGGCTGGCTGCGATCTTGACGCTGCTGCCGCTGGATACGTTCGTCGATTCGCCGGTCGCGCGGATGCAGGTGGTGGGCGATCCGGGTGCAGAGATGCCGGTGTTCGGGCTGGTGCAGGCGGTGATTGACGCCGCCGAGGGGCGCGCGGTGCCAATGCAAACGCTGGAGCGGTTCGCGTTTTATGAAGCCGCCGGGCGGGCGTTTGCAATTGTGCGCACCTCTGATCCAGGGCCTTACGGCTGCTTTATTCTGAAGAAGGGCGTGGTGGATTTGGCGCGGATTCAGTAGGAAAGCCTGCGCATTGCCCCCCCCGGAGGAGCCTCCGGCGGGAGTATTTTTGCCAAGATGAAACTGTTTAGACCCAGACTTGGTTCGGATCGGGCAGCGGGATCGCATTCAGCAAATCGCGGGTATAGGTGGCTTGTGGATTAGCGAACAGGTCTGCGGTGGCGGCGTTTTCCACGATCTGACCTTGGTGCAGAACAAGGATGCGGGTGCAGAGGCGACGGATCACAGAGAGGTCGTGAGAGATGAAGGCCAGCGTCAGGCCAAGATCTTTCACTAGTGTTTCCAGCAGGTTGAGGACTTGTGCTTGGCTTGAAACGTCAATGCCCGAGACGATTTCATCCGCGAGAATGAACTCGGGTTTCAGCGCGATGGCGCGGGCGATGCCAATGCGCTGGCGTTGGCCGCCGGAAAGTTCATGTGGGTAGCGGGCGGCGAAGGTGCGAGGCAGGCCGACGTGGTCGAGGGCTTCCAGCGCACGTTGTTTGGGGTTCGTCAGGCCGTGCAAGCTGAGGGGGGCCGCGATGATCTGGCCGACGCGATGGCGCGGATTGAGGCTGCTCATCGGGTCTTGGAAGATCATCTGAAATCGGCGGCGCAGCGCGCGCAGGGCGGATTCTGGCAGGTGAGTGATGTCTTGGCCGTCGAATGTGATGCTGCCGCTGGAGGGTTCCAGCAGGCGGACCAAGGCGCGGCCGAGGGTGGACTTGCCGGAGCCTGAGCCGCCGACGATCCCCAAAATCTCGCCTTTTGGGATGGAAAAGCTGAGACCTTTCAAGATTTCCAAGCGCGGTGCGGCGCCGATCAGCGGCTTTTGCGTCATATCGGCCAAAGACAGCCGCAGATTATCAATTTGGTAAAGGTTTGGGGCGTAGGGTTCAGACATGCGCGCTCCGATCGGCTTCTGCGACTTCGGCGCGGGTGGCTGCGATGACTTCCTCTGGCACCGGGGTCAGGCTGCCATCGGGGTCGGTGTATTTCGGGGTAGCTGATAGCAAAGCGCGGGAATAGGGGTGTTTTGGGGTATGAAAGAAATCAGGCGTGGTGCTGTCTTCCAGCACATAGCCCGCATAAAGCACCGACAGGCTTTGGCAGACTTTGGACACCACGCCCAGATCGTGTGTGACAAACAGCAAAGCGGTGCCGTGGCGGGCCTGCATCGCGGCGATCAGCTTAAGAATTTGCTTTTGCACCGTGACATCAAGTGCTGTGGTCGGCTCGTCCGCGATGATCAGTTTCGGCTCGGCTGCGAAGGCGGATGCGATCAGGATGCGTTGGCGCATTCCGCCGGAAAGCTCATGCGGATAGCTGCGCATCACCCGCTCGGCGTCGGGGATGTGCACCTCGGCCAAAAGGTCACGTGCGCGCCTTTCAGCATCCGCGCGGGACCAGTGCAGGATATCGACCAGACGGTTGGTGATCTGCGGGCCAATGCGGCGCGACGGGTTCAGGGCGGTTAGCGGGTCTTGCGGGATCAACGCGCATTTCGCGCCAATCAGCGCGCGGCGCTGTGCCGGTGGCAAGCTGAGCAGATCGGTACCGTCCAGGATAATCTGGCCGCCCGTGATCTCCACCGATTGCGGCAAAGTGCCGAGAATAGCCTTTCCAATCATCGACTTGCCGGCGCCGGATTCGCCAACCAGACCGCGCACCTCGCCGGGCGCCACCTCCAGCGAAACCCGGCGCAGGATCTGATCGGGGCGGCCCTTCAGCCGGGCCGACAGGTTGCGGATCGACAGATAGCTCATCGCAGCACCGGATCGAAGCGGTCTTTCAACCCTTCGCCCAGTTGCGAAAAGCTTAAAACGGTCAGGAAAAGCGTGATCAACGGGAACACCAGCACCCACCAAGCCTGGTGGATTGAGGCGCGGCCTTCGGCGATCATGCCGCCCCAGGTCGGATCATCGGTGGAAATCGACAGGTTGACGAAAGAAAGGATGGCTTCAACGATGATGGAAATCCCCATTTCTAAGGTGAGAAGCACGACGATGGTGGGCAGCACATTGGGCAGAATCTCGGTCACCATGGTGGATAGCCGGGTGCGGCCCGCGACTTGGGCCGAGGCGACGTAATCCATCGCACCTTGGGTCATCGACTCGGCACGGATAACGCGGGCAAAGCGCGTCCAGTCGATCACCACGATGGCGATGATGATTGATGAAAGGCCGGGGCCAAGCACGGCGATGAGGAGGATCGAGAACAAGACCGGCGGGAAGGCCATCCAGATATCAATCGCCCGGCTGATCAGGATGTCGACCCAACCTCGCAAAAATCCGGCCAGCAGGCCCATCGTAGCACCGATGATGCAGGTGATACTGCCGGCAACCAACGCCACGGTCAGCGCAAGCCGCGCGCCGTAAAGGATACGCGACAGCACATCGCGACCCAGAGAATCGGTGCCAAGCAGATAGCCGGGCTCATGGCCATGTACCCAGAACGGCGGCAGTTGGCCAAGGAACAGGTCTTGCGCAAGCGGGTCTTTCGGCGCGATCAGCGGCGCGCAGATCGCGGCGAGCGTCAGCAGGGCTAACCAAGTGGCCGAGAGAACCAGCCGTGCTGGCAGCTTACGTTTGATGGCAGTGCGTCCGTCAAGCATGGCGCAACCTCGGGTTCAGCGCGGCATACGTAAGGTCCACCAACAGGTTAACCCCGGTGAAGATCACCGCGAACAGGATTACAATACCTTGAATCAGTGGCAAATCGCGGTTGATTACCGCGTCAATTGCCATATTGCCAAGGCCTTCGTAGGAAAACAGCCGCTCGATGATCACGGTGCCGCCGATCAGAAAGGTGAACTGCACGCCGACCAGCGTCAGCGTCGGCAGGATCGCATTCGGCAGCGCCTCGCGCAGGATCACATGGTTTTCCGAATAGCCTTTGGTGCGGGCTAGGGTGACGTAATCCAGATGCATGGTTTCTTTAAGCGATTGTTTAAGAAGTTGGCCGATGATGGCAGCCAAGGGAATCGCAAGTGCCACGGCAGGCATGAACATGTGAGAGGCGATATCGAGCCAGAGATCAAAGCGCAGGCGCAAAAGGGCTTCGGTCAGGTAGAAATTGCTGGTGAACGGCAGGGGCAGGGATGGGGTGACGCGCCCCGAGATGTGGAAAATGGGCATAAATACACCAAAGGTCAGGATCAAAATCAGACCCCAGAGGAAATCTGGCACCGACAGCGCCATGCCGTTGCCGATGTCTATTGCGGCCTCGGTCTTTGTACCGCGCAGGCGGGTGCCGGTCAGCGCCATGAAACCGCCAATGAAGATGGCGATGATCAGTGCCATCACCGACAACTCCAGCGTGGCGGGCAGGCGGCTGAGCACCAGTTGCAAAACCGGCTGTTTGGTGGTGATCGAGGTGCCGAAATCGCCCTGCGCCACACCCGACAGCCAGATCAGGAATTGCTGCGGGATGCTTTTGTCGAGGCCGTAAAGCGCAGTCAACCGGGCGACGTCGGCTTCGGTCGCGCCCGGAGGCAGCATCATGGCGATGGGGTTGCCCGGCACCACGCGGATGACGAAAAAAACGATCACCGCCACGCCAATCAGCGTGATCAGGGTGGTGCATAGTCGGAGAAGCACCGATTGGAGGAATTGCATAGGATGGGGCTTCCTTGGGGCGAGGCAACGGTTCAGGCTGCTGCCAGTTTGGCAGGGCGATGCCGAAGGGGGGCTGGGGGACCAAAGTCCCCCAGGTTTTGACCGGAAAATGAAGTTAAGCCCGCTTCATCAGATGCGGCAGCAGCGCACCCGACGCATGCGGCGTCACCACCACGCCCTTCGCCGACAAGATCGGCTGCACATATTGCAACAGCGGGATCACCAGAGCGTTTTCGGCGATATAGGCATCGACCTTTTTCCAACCGTCGATGCGCTTGGCTTCGTCCGCCTCCCCCCACAAAGGACCGATCATGTCGATCAGATCCTTGCCGTCCCAGACCGAATGGGGCGAGGGGCCGAACATCGCAAACCCCGTCGAAGTGGTCGGATCACCCACCGAATTGCCCCAGTTGTAGAAGGCGGCTGGGGCGAGTTGATCGGCAGCGCGCAGTTCATAGTGCTTCGCGATCTCGTAGACTTCGATCTCGGCCTCAATGCCAACCTTGCGCCAGAGGCCGACGATGGCCTGAATCATTTCATAGTCCTTGGGCTTGAAGCCCTTGGTGGTCTGGATCTTGAATTTGACGGGATTATCAACGGAATAGCCCGAGTCTGCCAGAAGTTTAATGGCCAGATCAGGATCATAAGGCACCTTGATGCCGGCGTCATAGGCGTCGTATTCGGGAGTTTCCAGCGTATCAATCGCCACGCCATAGCCTTTCAGCAGACGGTCGATGATGGTCTGCTTGTCGATCGCGTGGGCGGCGGCCTTGCGCACATTGGGGTCAAGCATGACATCAATATCATTCAGGAAAATCATGCCGATGTCTGAAATCGGCGCGGCGGTGCCGGTCAGCGTGGCCTTCAGGCGATCAAATTCCTCGTAGGAGACTTCCAGCGTGACATGAGAATTTCCGGATTCGACCTCTGCCACGCGGGCGGCGGCGTCGGTGACGAATTTGATCGTAACGGTTTCAAATTCGGGCTTGCCACCCCAGTAGTTGGCGTTGGCTTTCAGGCGCACGAACGCGTCGCGCTCAAATTTCTCCACCATATAAGGGCCAGAGCCGATCGGGGCGGCCTCAAAGCCTTCGGCGCCGACTTTGGTGTAATAGGCTTTCGGCAGTACATAGCCGGTCAGGAAATACATCCATTTGAAGATGGTGGGGTCGAATTGCGCAACATCAGCCAGCACCTTGTTGCCTTCAACGCGGTGGTTTTTCAGCGTGCCCCAGACGAATTGGATCGGGCTGCCGGTGGCGGGATCGGCGACTCGGGCAAGGCTCCAAGCGACATCCTCGGCGGTCAAAGGCGAGCCATCGTGCCAAGTCACGCCATCGCGGACGGTCATCCAGACTTGGGTTTTGTCATCATTCCAGCCCCATTCGGTCAGGATGCCAGGGGCGGGTTTCAGATCGGGCTGTTGCAGGATGTACTGGTCGAACACCGATTGATAGATGCCTTGGATCGTCGGGTTGACCGCCGAAGGTCCGGTGGTTGGGTCCCACGCGGGCAGGTTGACGTTATAGGCGATCACCAGTTCTTCGATGGCCTGCGCGCGGGCGGGCAGGCTGAAAGCGGCCAGTGACACGGTGGCGGCGGAGAGTTGTAAAAGCGCACGACGGTTGAGTTTCATAGCAATTCCCTGTGGTTATGGATGAAGCCGGGGTTATTTCCCGGTCAGTTTTTGGGCAAGAAGATAGCCTGATCCTGCCCCCAACCCCGCGCCGGGCCAAACGGCGGCTCCGGTCAGGTGCAGGTTCTGGATCGGGGTAGAGCCGTCCGCATATCCGCGTATGGGGCGGAACAGAAAGTTCTGTGTAAGGTGGTGGCTGCCGCAGATCTGATCGCCGCCGACCAGATTGGGGTTGTCTGCTTCGAGTTCGGTCGGCGGCATGATACGCTTGGCCAGGATTTTGGCTTGGGTGCCGGGGGCGTGGGATTCCAAGATATCCAACGCACGCTGGGCGAAGGGTTCGGCGGCCTGCGCCCAATCTTTCGCCGCGATTTCGCCTTTGGCATCGCCCTTGATCACGCCGGGAGCCATGCGGATCTGCAGCCAAAGCGTGTGCTGTCCGGCTGGCGCGCGCGAGGGGTCGACCGTCGTCGGCTGACCCACGACGAGAACCGGTTCATCCGGCAAAAGGCCTGCTTGCGCTTGCTGGTAGGTGCGGGCCATCTGGTCCAGACTGGGAGAAAGGTGGACATAGGCGAATGATTTCAGATCGTTACCTGATTTCCAATCGGGCAGACCCGACAGCGCGAGATGCACCATCATCGTGCCGGGAGCATGGCTAAAGGCGGTCAGTTTGGTGTCAAAATCGCTGGTGGTCCCGGTCAGACGTGGCAACTCACGCGGGGCGACATTGGCGATCACAGCGCGCCGGGCGGTGATTTCGCGGCCATCCGCCAGCAGAATTCCTCTCGCTTTGCCACCCGAGTGCAGGATACGGCTGACCGTTTGGCTGGTCTCGATGTGCCCGCCGCGCGTGGCAATCGCTGTCGTCAAGGCGCGGATGATGGTATCCGCACCGCCTTTGCCCAATACCATGCCAAAAGCTTGGCCCGCCATGCCCTCCAGATAAGGAAATAGCGCGCCGCCCGCGACATCGGGGGCAAAATCGAGATGCATGCCCCATGCGCCGAGCATCGCTTGCACCTTTGACGACTCAAAGCTCTGCGTAAGCCATTGCCGCGGCGATTGGAGCAGGAATCGGGTCATGTCCAGGGTCCCGCCAAGTCCTTTGGCGCGTAGTGTTTTGAACCCGAAATATGCAAGCGCACGTAACTTCATCCGTGCGCCAAGAAGACCAAACAGATGCGGAGCCTCAGTCGCGAAGCCTTCGGTCAGCCGGGCCCAAGTGACGGCATCCGCTTGGGAGATCCCTGCAATACGGGCGTGGTTGGCGGTGGCATCGGTGGAGATACCGCACCATGTGCCATCGGGGAACACAGAGGCGAAGGGGTTGGAAACAGGCGCAAATTCCAGCCCTGCTTGCGCCAGTTCCGCACCATATACCTTCATAAACGGCGATCCGGCGAACAGCGACAGGTTCATCGCCGCCCAATCATGCTGAAATCCTGGCAGCGTATAGGGCCCGGATTTCACCGCTCCGCCTGCCACCGCAGCCTGCTCAAACACCGCAACCTTCCAGCCGGAGGCGGCCAGATGCAGGGCAGAGGCAAGGCTGTTATGGCCCGCGCCGATGAAGACCGCGTCGTAGCTTTCGGACATATTTCGCTCCGGTTGACCTAAGGATATTTGCAAATGCATTTAATTCTGTCTAGTCTTATTCCGTAAGGCGGGGCAGCCGCCGCAATCAGGGAGATAAAGATGAGTTCGACTGATGTGTTGGCCGGTCTGGCCGGGATGCTCGCCTCGGGCGGTGTGGAAGTGGTCGATTGCACCGGGGTTCTGGGGCCGAAAACCCCGCTTTTGAAGCTGCCGCCGGATTTTGCCAAGGACACCCCCGCGATCGAGATTCACCGGATTTCGGAATACGACGCCGATGGCCCGTTCTGGGCGTGGAACTGGCTGAAGGTTGGGGAACACTCCGGCACGCATTTCGACGCGCCGCATCACTGGATCACTGGGAAAGACTACGCCGACGGTTATACCGACACGCTTCCGGTGCAGCGGTTGGTGGCCCCCGTTAACGTTTTGGACTTCGCAGCGGAATGTGGGGCGAACCCGGATTTCCTGCTGACGATTGAACATGTGAAAGCGTGGGAGGCCAAACATGGCGCGATTGGCGCGGGGGAATGGGTGGTTTTGCGCAGCGATTGGGACAAGCGCAGCCATGATGAAGGGCTGTTCCTGAACGCCAATGAAACCGGGCCACACACGCCGGGACCGACTGCCGAAGTCATCGAGTATCTGATTTCAAAGGGAATTGTTGGTTGGGGTAGCCAGTGTATCGGCACCGATGCGGGGCAGGCCGGGGGGATGACGCCGCCGTTCCCGGCTCATAATCTGCTGCATAAGAACAACTGCTATGGCTTGGCTTCCCTTGCCAATCTGGACCGTTTGCCTGCCAAGGGCGCGATCCTGATTGCGGCGCCGTTGAAGATTGAGAACGGCACAGGCTCGCCCATTCGGGCCTTGGCGCTGGTGGCGCGTTAACCTATGGCCGCCGATCTGGGTAAGTTTGATCACGTTATCATCGGCTCGGGGATCAACGGGCTGGTGGCGGCCAGCATGCTGGCGCTGAAAGGCGCGCGCGTGTTGGTGTTAGAGCGTGAGGCGCGGATCGGCGGCTGTCTTTTGACCGAAGAAGTGACGCTGCCGGGGTTCCGGCATGACGTGATGGCGGCGACGTTCGTGCTGTTCATGACCTCGCCCGCCGGGGCTGCTTTGGGGCCGCATCTGGCGCGGCACGGCTTTGAATACTGCCATAGCCCGCATCCGACGGCGGTGCTGCGGCCGGATGGTACTTCATTGGTTTTGGCGATGGATGCAGCGCAAAATGTACGTGCTTTCAATGGCTTGTCGGCAGGAGATGGCGATCAGCATGCGCGCGATGTGGGCGGTATTGCCGCGGATGCGCCATTCTTGTTCGCGTTGCTGGGCGGCAATCTATGGTCTTGGGCCACGGCGAAACTGCTGTTTGGGCAGGTGAGGAAGCGCGGTTTGCGCGGCCTTGCGGCTTGGATGGGCAGCGCGCTGACGCCTGCGCGGGGCTGGCTGCAGAGCAATTATCAGAGCCCGCTGGTGCAGGCTTTGTGGGCGCCTTGGGTGCTGCATTGTGGTCTGACGCCTGAGTCGGCCTATTCGGCGCAGATGGGCAAAGTGATCGCCTTCGCGCTGGAAGCGGCGGGTGCGCCGATCTCAAAAGGTGGCGCGGGGCAGGCGGCGGCGGCGTTTCGGCGGTTGATTGAGGCGCAGGGCGGGGTGATCCGTACGGGCGCGGAGGTTGCGAAAATCACCACGCGAGACGGTCGGGTGACGGGGGTGCGGCTGGCAGGCGGCGAGGAAATTGCTTGCGCATCTGTGCTCGCCTCGGTTGCGCCGGGGCAGTTGTATGGGCGGCTGCTGGATGTGAACCTGCCCGACGATCAGGCGGCGGTGCGGCAGTTCCGGCATGGGCGCGGCAACTTCCAGTTGCATTATGCGCTGGATCGGCATCCCGAATGGTTACCACCGGGCTTGGACGATGTGGCGCTGATCCATCTGGCGGACGGGGTGGATTCGGTGTCGAAATCCGCCAATGAGGCCGAGCGCGGCATGCTGCCTGCAACCCCGACGATCTGCGTTGGCCAACCGCATCGGCTGGACCCAAGCCGATGCCCCGAGGGCAAGGCTATCTTGTGGCTGCAAATCCCAGACGCGCCGCGGGTGATCAAGGGTGACGCTTTGAGCGAGATCGAAGCGCGCCATTGGGACGCAGCGCGCGAGGTTTTTGCGGATCGTATAGAGGCGATTTTATCACGCCATATCAAGAATTTCGACCAGATCAAACTGGCGCGCAAAGCCTATTCTCCCGCCGATCTGGAACGGATGAATTGCAACCTTGTCGGCGGCGATCCCTATGGCGGGGCTTGCTCGATTGATCAGTTTTTCATTTGGCGACCCTTTGCGCATTCAACCAATGGCTTAGGATCAGTACGCGGGTTGATCCATATTGGTGCCTCGACCCATCCGGGGCCGGGGCTTGGCGGCGGGTCGGGCTTTAACGCGGCGAAGAGGTTGGGCGCATGAGTGACGAGACACCGATTGTGCCGCGTTTAGGCGAGATTGGGTTAACCAACTTCGCCCCCTATCTGATGAATCGCATCATGGGGCGTTACAACGCCAGCTTGCGTGAGGAAATGGCCGACCTGGGGCTTTCGACGCCGAAAATGCGCGCTTTGGCGGTACTTTCGGTGGTTGAAGGTCCGCTGATCCGCGAACTTGCGATCTATACGGTGGTGGATCCCTCTACCCTGAGCCGCAGCTTAGACCAGTTGCAGACCGATGGGCTGATCCGGCGTGAGGTCGACAGCGCCGACAGTCGCGCGGTGCGGGTGTTCATCACCGAGACCGGGCGCAGCACATTTGAGTCGCTGTGGCCGCATATGGCGAAAGCGCAGGCGCGGATGTTTCGCGGAATCCCCGAGGCTGAACAGCAGGCCTTCACCGCTACCTTGCAGAAAATGCTGACAAATATCAGAAAGCACGAGATTTAGATGGCAGAGCGTTCTTTCAAGGCCGAAGTCGAAGACCTGCGTTTGGGCGCAGGCGAAACCTTCACGGGCGAGGGGATCTTGGCACTGACCAAGGCGCTTTTGGAAAATGGTGTCGCCTATGTCGGCGGCTATCAGGGCGCGCCGATCTCGCATCTGATGGATGTTTTGGCGGATGCGCAGGACCTTCTGGGCGAGTTGGGCGTGCGGTTTGAGGCCAATGCGAACGAGGCGGCGGCGGCGGCGATGTTGGCTGCTTCGGTGCACTATCCGATGCGCGGGGCGGTGACGTTCAAGGGGTCGGTCGGGGTCAATGTGGCCTCGGATGCTTTGGCGAATTTGGCCTCGTCAGGGGTGACGGGCGGGGCTTTGGTGATTGTCGGCGAGGATTACGGCGAGGGATCATCGATCATGCAGGAGCGCACCCATGCTTTTGCGATGAAATCGCAGTTCTGGCTGCTCGATCCGCGCCCGAACCTGCCCAGCATTGTGCAGGCGGTGTCGGATGGGTTTGAGTTGTCCGAGATCAGCAACACCCCCGTGATGTTGATGGTGCGGATCCGGTCGTGTCATGTCACCGGGTCATTTCAGACGCGGGACAACCAGCGGCCTAAACTGACGGTGAAGGACGCTCTGTCGAACCCGCGCAGCGATTTCGCGCGGGTGGTTTTGCCGCCGATGTCGTTCGCGCATGAGCAGGACAAGGTGAAAAACCGTTGGCCTGCGGCGGAGAAGTTCATCCGTGAGCGGGGGCTGAATGAGAGGTTTGGCCCCTCGGATGCGGGTTTCGGTATTGTGGTGCAGGGGGGCATGTATAATGGTCTGATCCGGGCGCTGCAACGGCTGGGGTTGGCGGATATTTACGGCACATCTGATGTGCCGATCTATGTGCTGAACGTCACTTACCCGTTGATATCCAGTGAGTTTCTGGAGTTCTGCACAGGCAAGGATCATGTGCTGGTGATTGAGGAAGGCCAGCCGGAGTTTATTGAAACCCAGCTTGGCAGCTTTCTGTATCGCGCGGAATCTGCGGTGAAACTGCATGGCAAAGGGTTGTTTCCGCAGGCAGGCGAATACACTGGCGCGGTGATGCTGGAGGCGGTGACCGGGTTTCTGAAAACCGCAGCGCCCGCGTTGCTGACAGCGGTGATGCGCGCGCCGAATATCGACCGGCCTGCGATCCCGGACCTTTCAGAAACCGTGCCGATCCGCCCGCCGGGGTTCTGCACTGGCTGCCCCGAGCGGCCCATTTTTGCAGCCATGAAGCTGGTGGAAAAGGAGCTTGGCAAGCACCAGATTGCCGCCGATATTGGCTGCCATCTGTTCGCGAGCCTGCCGCCGTTCGAAATTGGCGGGGCGACGATGGGCTATGGCCTTGGACCTGCGGCCAATGCGGCCTTTGATGGCGGCGGTGAGCGGCGCCCGGTGGCGATCATCGGCGACGGCGGATTTTGGCACAATGGGTTGAGTTCGTCGTTTACCAATATGGCCTTCAACAAGTCGGACGGCGTGGCGATTGTTGTCGACAATTTCTACTCGGCGGCGACCGGGGGGCAGGACGTGATGTCCAGCCGCGCGGACAATGCGACGAAGGCCACGAAGAACCCGATCTCAAAGGCCTTGGCCGGCATTGGTATTGAATGGGTACGCCAAATCGACCACACCTATGACGTGAAAAAGATGCGCGACACCATCCGCGAGGCGCTGACGACCGATGCGCCGGGGCCGAAGGTGATCGTGGCCTCATCCGAGTGTATGCTGAACAAACAGCGCCGCGAAAAGCCGCTGCGGGCGGCGGCGATCAAAGAAGGTCGGCGGGTGGATGTGCCGCGATTTGGCATTGATGAGGCGGTTTGTACTGGCGATCACGCCTGTATCCGGCTGTCGGGGTGTCCGTCTTTGTCTTTGAAAAAGCTGGATGATCCGCTGCGTGATGATCCGGTGGCCTCGATTGATCAGTCTTGTGTTGGCTGCGGTAACTGCGGCGAGGTTGCCGATGCGGCGGTGCTGTGTCCCAGCTTTTACCGCGCCGATGTGGTGCACAATCCAAGCGCCTTTGAGAAGCGTTTGGCCGGGTTTCGCGCTCGGGTGATCGGCTGGTTGCAGCGGCGGCGCGATGCAAAACGCTTGGTGTTCGGGGGTGCGGCATGAGTTTGCAACAGGCGATCCCTTTGGGTGGCAAGGGCATGGATGGTGTAATCAAACTGGCACTTCTGGCGGTGGGCGGGCAGGGCGGCGGTGTTCTGACCGGTTGGATTGAGGCCGTGGCGCGGGCGAACGGCTATGTGTGTCAGGCGACCTCGGTCGCAGGCGTGGCGCAGCGCACTGGGGCTACGGTTTACTATGTCGAAATGGCCCCAAGCGGCCCGCGTGCACCCGTGTTCTCACTGATGCCGGCGGCGGGCGATGTCGATATCATGGTGACGGCCGAGATGATGGAGGCTGGCCGCTCGATCATGCGTGGCTTCGTGACGCCGGATCGCACGACCTTGATCACCTCGACGCATCGCGCATTGGCGGTCAGCGAAAAGATGGTGCCAGGGGATGGGATTGCATCGTCTGAGGAAGTGATAGCGGCGGCGGAAGTGGCGGCACGCAGGTTCATCGCGGCGGATTTCGATGCCCTGGCGATTGCCCAAGGTTCGGTGATTTCGGCGAGCCTGTTTGGTGCGCTGGCGGGGGCAGAGGTGCTGCCGTTCCCGCGTGAAGCATTTGAGGCGGCGATCAAATCGGGCGGCAAAGGCGCGGACGCCTCGTTGCGGGCGTTCGCGGCGGGCTATGCGGCGGCGCAGGGCCCCGTGACGATGCCAGTTGTTGCCGCGGCAAAGATCATGGCGCCCGCGGGGTCGGTGCGGTTGCTGGCCGCTTGGGCCGCGCTGGTGGATCGGGCGGGGCGGATGCCGGAGGCGGTGGCCGAGATGGCTGTGCTGGGCTTGCGTAAGGTGGTGGAGTTTCAGGATCTGGCCTATGGCGCGGGTTATTTGGATCGGGTGGAGGCGGTGCTGGCGCGGGATCGTGCGCCGTTTGAGCTGTCAAAACAGTCGGCGAAATATATCGCCAATGCGATGGCCTATGATGATGTGATCCGGGTGGCCGATTTGAAAACCCGCGCCGGGCGGGCAGAGCGGATTGCGGTGGAGATGGGGGCGAAGGCTGGCAATGTGGTGCAGCTGACCGAGTTTTTGCACCCTCGGGCCGAGGAGATCGTGGGGCTGTTCCCGGCACGCTTGGGCGCGAAGCTGGAGGCGAGCCCGGTCTGGATGACGCGGCTGGATCGCTGGGTCAACAAGGGGCGCAGACTGCGGACAGATAGTCTGCGGGCCTATCTCATGCTGTATGTTTTGGGTGGGATGAAACGGCGGCGGTTGGGGTCGCTGCGGCACGCTCATGAGGTGGCGCATCTGGAGCGGTGGTTGGTGGTGGCGCTGGGGTATTTGCCCATCAATTATGATCTCACGGTTGAGGTGATCCGGTGTCGGCGGCTGGTGAAAGGGTATTCTGATACCCATGCGCGGGGGCTTTCAAAGTTTGATCGCGTGCTGGATGGTATCGCTTTGGTGGCGGGCCGTGATGACGCGGCGGATTGGGCGCGGCGGTTGCGAGAGGCGGCTTTGATGGATGAGGAGGGCCAGGCTTTGGACGGGGCTTTGGCGACGGTTCGGAGTTTTGCCTGAGATCGTCCCAACTTGGGACCTTTTATTATCGTTTAAGTTCAATAACTTGATATCATTCCGTTAAGGAATTTTTAACGTGTCGGTTGGCTGAAAGCTATGTAGCCTCCGGCGGGAGTATTTCGAAAAGAGCAACTCAAAGAGTCCCCACCTCTGGTTTCTCCTTCTGAGATACGCCCGCCGGAGGCTTCTGCACCTCATGCAGGAGACCGCGCCAAAAAGGTGAAATTGTTTTTCATAGTGCGAATTTTTGGCGGAATTCTTCGCTCTTGCGTGATTCTTTTTTGCGCCTCGGGCTAGGGTCTGCCGATTTGCGCTGCGTTGCGGCTGAAAAATGCTGCGGATGCGCCCGCCCCTCGCTCATTCAAGGTTTTGTGATTTCGCAACGACTTAGCTTCGCGGATTGCCCCAAATATCGGCAAAACTCCCCTCAAACTTCGTATTTTACATATAGTAATACTTTTGCTAGCCTTATCTCAGGCCGGTGAGGGAAGACACCTGCCACAAAATCCTAGGGAGGGATCATGTCCATTATCAAAAAACTCGCGCTGGCCGCGGGTATGAGCGCGCTATTGTCTTCGGCTGCCTATGCCGACCTGTCGGGCAAAGTGATCGGCTTTTCGCAGATCGGCTCGGAATCTGGCTGGCGTGCGGCAGAGAGGTCTGTGACGAAATCCGAGGCCGAAAAGCTGGGGATTGATCTGAAATTCGCCGATGCGCAGCAGAAACAAGAGAACCAGATCAAAGCGATCCGGGGCTTTATCGCGCAGGGTGTTGCGGCGATTCTGGTGGCCCCGGTGGTCGCGACTGGCTGGGAAGAAGTGCTGACCGAGGCGAAAGAAGCCAATATTCCGGTTATCCTGCTCGACCGTGGCATTGATGCGCCGCAGGATCTGTATCTGACTTCGGTGGCCTCAGATCAGGTCAAAGAAGGCCGGGTTGCAGGCGAATGGCTGGCAGGCACCGTTGGCGACAAAGACTGCAAAATCGTGGAACTTCAAGGCACTGTGGGTTCCTCGCCTGCAATCAACCGTAAGCAGGGCTTTGAAGAAGGCATCAAACCCCATGCGAACCTGTCGATCATCCGCAGCCAGACCGGCGACTTTACCCGCGCCAAGGGCAAGGAAGTGATGGAAGGTTTCCTGAAAGCCGAAGACGGCGGCAAGGGTATTTGTGCTGTCTATGCGCACAACGACGATATGGCGGTTGGGGCGATTCAGGCGATCAAGGATGCGGGTCTGAAGCCGGGGTCCGACATTCTGGTGGTGTCGATTGACGCTGTGCCGGATATTTTCCAAGCCATGGTCGCGGGCGAAGCCAATGCCACCGTTGAGCTGACACCGAACATGGCAGGCCCGGCGTTTGCTGCGCTGGATGCTTACCTCAACGGCGGCACCGTGCCCGAGAAGTTTATCATCACCGAGTCGAAGCTGTATACCCCGGCGGATGATCCGCAGGGCGAATATGACCGTCGCAAAGGTCTGGGCTATTAATTTGGTCTGAACGGAACGTCGGCCAGAGCGATCTGGCCGACGTTGCTTTTTCTAGGCTTTGTCTGGGCTTTCGCGCAGACTGGGGCAGGAATTTGGGGAGCAGGCCTATGGTCGACGGCGGAGAGCCAATCGTGCAAGCGCGCGGTATTGTGAAGATTTTCGGCCAGCATCGGGCTTTGGACAGCGTGGATTTTTCAGTGCGCCCCGGTGAGGTTCATGCTTTGCTGGGTGAAAATGGCGCAGGAAAGTCCACCCTTATCAAGATCTTGACCGGAGCCTATCAGCCGGATGGCGGCGAGGTTTTGCTGGAAGGCGCGCCTGTGCGGTTCTCTGATCCCTTAGATGCGCAGCGGCATGGGATTGGTACGGTTTACCAAGAAGTGAATTTGTTGCCCAACCGCTCTGTCGCTGAAAATCTATTTCTGGGCCATCAACCAACGCGGTTTGGCATCGTGCAGCGCAGGGTGATCGAGGCGCGGGCGCGGGATTTGCTGGCGGGTTATGGGCTGGAAATTGACGTGAAGGCGGAACTGGGCAGCTATTCGGTGGCGGTGCAACAGATCGTGGCGATTGCGCGGGCGGTGGAGCTTTCCGGCAAGGTTCTGGTGCTGGATGAGCCGACGGCGAGCCTTGATCGCAATGAAGTGGCGAAGATGTTCGAGGTGGTGGGGCGTCTGAAGGCGCGCGGCCTTGGGATCATTTTTATCACGCATTTTCTCGATCAGGTGTTTGAGATTGCCGACCGGGTGACGATCCTGCGCAACGGTCGGTTGATCGGCACCAAAGTGCTGTCAGACGTGACGGCGACCGATGTGGTGCGGATGATGCTGGGCAAGGATCTGGCGTTTGATCATGGCGGCGTGGGTGTGGCCGAAGCGCTGCAAGGCCCGGTGCGAGTGGAGTTTAAGTCTTTGGGGCGACAGGGAAAAGTGGCTCCGTTCAGTCTGGCTTTGCATGAGGGGGAGGTCGTGGGGGTGGCGGGGTTGTTGGGGTCGGGCCGAACCGAAATGGCGCGGTTGATGTTCGGGGTTGACCCGGCGGATGGCGGCGAGATTTCGGTGGGAGGTAAGCTGGTCCGCATCCGCAACCCGGCGCAGGCGGTGGCTGCGGGGTTCGGGTTTTGCCCGGAGGACCGTAAGCTCGACGGAATATTTGGCGATTTGTCGGTCCGCGAGAATATCATCATAGCGTTGCAGGCCAAGCTGGGCTGGTTCCGCGCGCTGAACCGCGATGAGCAGATTGAGATTGCCGGGAATTATGCCGAGGCGCTGGATATTCGGGCCGCGAACCACGAGATGCCGGTGAAGCTGTTGTCGGGCGGCAATCAGCAGAAGGTAATCCTGGCGCGCTGGCTGGCGATTGATCCGTCGTTCCTGATCCTGGACGAGCCGACGCGCGGGATCGACGTGGGGGCTCATGCGGAAATTGTGCGCACGATCAATCGGTTGCGCGAAGAAGGCTTGGCACTGTTGGTGATCTCCTCCGAGTTGGACGAGGTGGTGGCCTATTCCAACCGCATCGTGGTGATGCGGGATCGCGAGATGGTGGCGGAGCTGAGTGGTGCGGATATTGCGCCTTCGGTGATTGTGGCAGCGATTGCGGACAATCCGGGGGCCAAAGTTACGGCAGAGGTGGTGGCATGAGGCGGATAGACTGGCGGAGCGCGCTGCTGCGGCCGCAATTTGTGGCTTTGGCGGCGGTGTTGTTGATCAACTGGCTGCTGTTTCCGGGGTTCTTTGACATCACTTTGCAGGATGGACGGCTGTTTGGCAGCGTGATTGACGTGCTGAACCGGGGTGCTCCGGTGGCGATTTTGGCGATTGGCATGACGGCGGTGATCGCGACCAAAGGGGTCGATCTGTCGGTGGGCGCGGTGATGGCGATTGCGGGCGCAGTGGCGGCGGTGCTGGTGACGGGGGGATATTCGCCGATTGTGGCGGTTGCGGCGGCGCTGGCGGTGGGGCTGCTCTGCGGGCTATGGAACGGGATTTTGGTGACATATCTGGAGATCCAGCCGATCATCGCGACGCTGGTGTTGATGGTCGCTGGGCGCGGATTGGCGCAGTTGGTGACCGAGGGGTCGATTGTGACGTTTTCCGATCCGGTGCTGATTTTCATTGGCACGGGGTCGCTGTTTGGCATGCCAATGCCGATTGTGATTGCTGCGGTGCTGACTGTGGTTGCGACCTTGATCGTGCGGCGCACGGCGCTGGGTTTGCTGATCGAGGCGGTGGGGGTGAACCGCTCGGCTGCCAGATTTGCGGGTATTTCCAGTGGCTTGCTGCTGGTGGTGGTCTATACGTTCGCCGGGTTTTGCGCGGCAACGTCGGGGCTGATCGTGGCGGGGGATATTCGCGGGGCGGATGCCAATAACGCCGGTTTGTGGTTGGAGTTGGATGCGATCCTCGCCGTGGTCATTGGCGGCACATCGCTGCTGGGGGGACGGTTTTCGATCCCGATGTCGGTGGTGGGGGCCTTGATCATTCAGGCGATGAACACCGGTATTTTGATTTCGGGCTTCTCGCCAGAGTTCAATCTGGTGGTGAAATCCGGAGTGATCATTCTGATTTTGGTGTTGCAAGCGCCGATGGCCAGCCAATGGCTGCGCAAGCGCATGTCTGAAGGGAAAGCCCAATGAACCGCGCTTTACGGCCTTTGGTGGCGACCACGGCGATCTTTGCGCTGGCCTATCTTGCCGCCGTTATCCAGTTTCCGGCGATGCTGTCGATGCGGGTTC
>JBKJTI010000170.1:0-11639 GCA_046590425.1 Cypionkella sp.
GAACGTCGTATACCGTCGAGATGACGGCAATATCGGCTGGATTGACCCGCGCAACACCAGATAACGTAAGCCGAATGGCTGCGGAAGGACGAGACGCCGGATGGACCTTTCTAAACTGCTGATACCGGGGGCCGTCCGGGTGCTTGGCCAACTGACCAGTAAAAAACGCCTCTTCCAGGAATTGGGAGAGGTGACTTTTCAAGCCTATGGGCTGTCGTCGGCGATTGTCGTTGATGGCCTGCAGGAACGCGAAAGCTTGGGGCCGACCGGGGTGGGCAATGGCATCGCCCTGCCCCACGCGCGGCTTGAAGATATCGACAAGATTTTCGGCGTTTTCATTCGGCTGGAAAAATCGCTGGATTATGAAAGCGTGGATCGGCAGCCGGTGGATCTGGTATTTGGTCTGTTCGCGCCGAAGGATTCGGGCGTCGAGCATCTGAAGGCGCTGGCGCAAGTGTCGCGCACGATGCGCGATCCGGGGATTTGCGCCAAGCTGCGGGCGAACACCGACCCGGACAAGCTGTATGCGATCTTGACCGAGGCACGGACGCCGCAGGTTGCCGCCTAGGCCCAGTTTCTAAAGCCAAAGCCTTCGTAATCGCGCCAATAGGCTTCCCGCGCTGCGGCTTCCAGATCGGGGCCGTAAAGTTCTGCCAGCGGGTAGGGGTGTTTATCGGCCGCTGCGGGCAGCGGTTTGACATCCAAACCCAGATCAGCACAGAGATGGGCCAAGCCCTCGTTCAATTTGTTTTCGCGGATCAACAGGTCAGGGCTTTGCACCTGCGCGAAACCTTGGATCAGCGCGCCTTGCGAGGCAATTTGCGGCATCACGCGCAACTCGGTCCGGCCTGCCAGAACGTGCTTGATCAATTCGAGAAACACCAAAAAGCCGGCGCGGAAATCTTCAACGGTCTCAAATGGTTTGCCCTTGGGCGGCAGCTGGAATTTATGCACGCGCTTCAGGTAGGGGCGCAGTTCCGGCATCCATTCCTTGGCGGTGAAATCACACCACGCGGTATAGGCGCGGGCGAGCGGATGTCGCAGCACAGTGAAACTGCGCTGGCCGGGATGCGCTGATTTCCATTTACGCAGAGACTGGCGGTCAAAGGTGGGCAGCAAGGGCCCATAACTTTGCAGCCATTTTTTCAGCTGCGCATCGGGGCCAGATTTGATCGGCATGAACAACAGGTCGGCCTGTTCGGAGGCGACATACTGCGCGACAGCGGCCAGACGGCGGGGCTCGAAATTCGGCACATGGCTTTGATTGAACCAATCTACCGTTGCCAAACCCTGCTGCATTTCCAGCGGATTGGAGACTTTTGCCGCAATCGCCTCGGGGTTTTGTTTTTTGAAACGGAAGTCGAGGGCTTCGATCCGGGCGGGGGTGCCGAGGAAACTGGCAAGGCCGTTCAGCACATCCAAGTCGCGAATGTCTTCGTAATCAATGTAGTAGGCAGTTTGTCCGGTGATCTGCAACGCATGCACCAGCTTGCGCTGAAACTGCTGAAGCTGGTCGATCCGGGCTTTGAACTCGGCCAGATCAAAGCGTGGGCGCACGGTTTTCAGGTGTTTGGTGTTGGCCAGCCACCATTGATCGCTTTCGATCGCGATCTTCCAGCTGATGAAGCTTTCCAACTGATTGCGGGTCAGAATGATCTTGGCGCAGGTAGGATCGGCCATCACCAGATCAAACACCCGAGGATCGTGATCAGAAAAATAACGAAAGCCCGCAAGGCCCTTGGTTTGCGCCCGCATCGCGCGCAAAAAGCCCGCGGGATCGGCATCGCGCCCGGCCATGTCGATGCCGAACATCTCTTGCTTGCCTTCACCGCCGATCAGATAGGGGTTGAACGCCTCACCGTGGCAGGTGACGCCAGCAAGCGTGTTCAGATTGGCCTCAAGAAAGTTCGATCCGGTGCGCATTTCAGCGAAGATCACGAAAGACGTAAATCGGCTATTTAGGTCGGGCAAATCACTTCACCAAATAAGGGCGGCCGCGCCGCGAGGTCGAGGGGCGCGGGTCATCGCCAGTCGGAAAATCACCCATCAGCACCGGCTGCATGCCCTGATTGCGCAGGTTTTGCAGGAATTGGCCGAAGCCCGTCAAGTCAGCCAGACGCGGCGCTTCGGTCAGGCGGCGCATGGCGCGCGGGCTAATCTCATCAACGATGGTTTGAAGGGGCTCCATCGGGTTTTCCACAAACTCGGCCAGTGACCAGGTGCGGACGCGCGCTTTCACCCAAGGCTTGCGCAACTCGTTGAGAAACTCGGCCTCAATCTTTTGCAGCCGGGCGGCTTCTTTGCGGATTTCGCCGAAATTGCTGTTGGAGTGGAACAAGGGGATCGCCCAAGCGCCTGAAATCACCGAGATTTGTGCGTTGGGGTCACCGGCGATAAAATTGGTCAGCACTTGGCTGTCATCGGGGCCAAACTGAAAACACTGCCGCTCGCCCCGGGTGTTCCAGATCAGATTGGTGAGAAACGAGGTTGGGTTATAGTCGCGGATGGCGGCGGAATCGCAAACGGCACCGTTGTAGATTTTCTCACCGCCGGCAAATTCGATGCGATCTGCGGCGAACAGATGGCCGTGCACGCGGGTTCCTGTGGCTTTGCCGAGCCAGATTTCAAAATTATCGAACAGATCGGCAAAACCTTCAAACACCGAATAGGGCGCGGCTGTGCGGCCATTCTCCCAATCTTCATTCGGATGGCGTGACTGCATGTAGAGACCGGGGCGGCCCTTGGTGCGACGCTCCACCGCTTTGGCAAACAGGCGGTCGATCTTGCCGGGATTGGGTTCAGCCGCCGCTTGGCCGCCGGGATCGTTGGACAAAAATGTCTTGTAAAGCCGTCCGGCATGTGGCCAGATTTTTCGGGCGACAAAGCAATCGGACCTGCGCAGCAGTTGCAGATGATCGTCGTAGAAGATGTGCGGCTTGCCCTGAAAATCGAATTTCGACAGCGTAAGTGAGCGGCTTTCAACATTGGCCGACACTTGCCGCACCAAGGTTTGAAAATAGCTTTCATCGGGGATCCAGACGCGGCGAAAGTAGCGGTCAATCTCCTCCCTTTCCGGGTTTTCCAAGATCGCCGACAGAGTTTGGCGCGTTAAGCACCACCATTGGCTGCCCAAATGCGGCACGATGCCTGCGGGGATGCGGCGGCGAAAACCAAGGCGGCGTTGCAGGCGGACATAGCCATCAAACAGGCGGCGTTTCTTCCGCCAACTGAACGGGAAACGCAGGGTGAAACGTTCGACATCAAGGCCGCCAATGGTCCAGCCGACATCTTCGGTGGTGACAGATTCGATGAAATCGGTACGTGGGCGTTCGGCCAGATAGGCGACCATTTCTTCAACCGGGCGCAGCGGCAGGCAAGAGCCAGAGGCCAGATAGACATGCCGCACCTGCGGAAAATCGCGCAGCATGATTGTGCTGGCTTCCTGCGTCGCGGCGACGATGCCCCAAGTTCCCCATTCACAGGCATGGCGGCCCGAAAAGCGGACATTATCAAGATCAATCAGAGCTTTAACCAAGCCGTCATAGGCCTTGCGCTTGACCCGCCGATCCACGTGGATCACCATCGGGCAGCCGCGCACCGCCCAGTGCCGCGCCACTTGGGCTGCACGATCAAACGCCGTGTGACACAGCATGACGATGCCCACGCTCATGCCCAGTTGCCCTTCGACATCAGGCCGAGAATCTCCAACTGCCGCCAGTTGATGTATTTCTCGCTCCACTTGCACCAGAGATCTGGCTGCGTGCTGATGCCCGCGCGGTAGGCGCGATATTCGTGACTGTTGGCGTAGTGCTGACGCCGTTCCATCTCTTCCTCGGCCTTATGGGCAAAGGTATCGAGGAACTTGGCGTGCAGCAGGCAACCGGAGGCCTTTTCGCCGCCCCATTCGTCGTAAACCTGGTTCAAGCCGCGCGGCAGCAGCATGTGGGTGGATGAGACATAGGCATAATCGCGGTCCCACTTCACCAGCGGGATTTTGTTCAAGGCAGGCGCGCGTTCAGGCAGATCCTGGAAAAACATCCGCAGTCGAGGGCCGCCTTGGATCCACAGGTTGCCGAATTTCTTGTTGCGGTGGATGATGTAATTGCCGGAATCGAAATAGGGTGCGACTTCGAACGGATCTTGGCCTTCGGCATAGGGGGCGGCGTCGAACGGGCCTTTCGGATACATATCGAGCAGCATCGCCGAAAAGGATTTGATCGAGGAGGCATCCAGCCAATCGGTCAGCGCGCGCAAAGGCCGGGTGTCGCAGAACGGATAGACGAAGAATTCGTCGGGATCGACGATCAGCGCCCAATGGCCATGGGCATATTTGTTTTGCAGGTAATTCAGCCAATCGACACCAAAGCGCGCGCGTTTATAGCTGTGCTTGGTGGTCCAAAGCGAAACATCGGGCTGCGCCAGCAGATATTCGCGGCTGCCGTCGTCGCTGTCATTGTCCACGATAACGAAATGGTTGACGCCCAGATTGCGGTAGTAGCGCAGGAAATATGGCAACCGGATGCGTTCGTTGCGCAGGGTGGAGAACAGCAAGATATGGTCGGGCTTGATCAGATTGGTGCGGTCAACCACGCCGCGCAGCTCCCGCCGCTTGCGAAAAGCGCGGATGCGCCAGCGCTTGCGCGCCAGCCGCAGCATATATCTTGAGAATACACTCACCTCTGAACTTCCACTTGCCCCGCCAGTATCCCTATCGGGGTATCACATCATGCTTAACACAAGCTTGAAATGTTCCGCCCAACTGGGTGGCGTCTTTGCCGTCTTTTTCGAAGTCCCAATCTTGGTCAACCGGCTGATTGTTTCCATCCAAGAATAAACGTCTGCGGTGTCAAGGTAAACTGCGAACTCCCCCAGAAGTTCTTGAAATACCGGCAGATCAGAGGCGACAACCGGGGTGCCCAGGCTTGCAGCCTCTAGTGCGGGGATGCCGAAGCCTTCAACAAAGCTTGGAAAGAGCAATCCTTGCGCGCCTTGCAACAGGAAGGCGATCTGGCCATCGGTGAGGCCAGCGCGTTCCTGAACAGGGGAATCATCGGGCAGCGCATCCAGACGCGCGAAGACCTCGGCGTTGGACCAGCCGCGCGCGCCAAGGATGAGCAGGCCCGGGGGGTTGGGCATTTGCGACCAGAGATCTAGCAGAAGGGCGTGATTCTTGCGCGGCTCGATGGTGCCAAGCGTGACGAAATAGGGCTGCGCAGGGGCTTCGGTGGCGATGGGTTGGGCGACGGGCACGCCGAGATTGGCCGTGATGCCATCCGGCACGCGGCCCAAGCGGGCCAGTTGCGCCTCGGTCAGCGCGCGGGTCGCGTCGGTGGTATGAATCACCAGATCGGCATGAGTTGCCACCGCCTGCATCTTGCGGCGGAAAGGTACTACCGTATCGGGGCGGGCGAATTCGGGATGATCGAGCGGGATGGTGTCATGCACCAGCACGGCGATCTGCAGGCCTGCGGCGCGGATTTGGCCTAAGCAGCGGTCATCCAGATTGGCATGGCCGATGTTGAAATAGCTGGAGCCGGGGGGCAAGCGGTGCCTGAGCAGGCGGGCCAGACCGCGTTTGGAGCAGCGGGCGATGGCAAGGCGGCGCAGGGCGGCCTCAGCCCGGCCGCGTGCGGGGTCACGCCGCCACGCAATGCGGCCGATGAGGTCATTTCCGGTCAGATCAAGCGTGCCGTCGCGCAGGGCCTTCATCGCAGCGAGGTCCAACAGCAAAAAGCCCGGTGCTGTTCGCACCAGGCCCAAGCACGGCGTCTCCAGCCGTAAAAACTGATCGAGATAGGCGAACTCGACCCGGTCCACCCCGGTCATCGGCCCCTTGCCCAAACGCGACATCAGCCGCGTCAGGTCAAGCAACCGCGCCGGAACCACCGCTTATTGCGCCGCTTTTTGCAGCGCGATCATGTCGTTCAGATAAGCACCGAATTCCTCACGCAGATCCGGGCGCGCAAGACCGAAGGCCACCGTCGCCTGCAGGAAGCCCGCTTTCGAGCCGCAGTCATAGCGCTGACCACGGAAGCGATAGCCGTAGACCTTGCCAGTCTTGGTTTCCTCGGCAATCGCGTCGGTCAGCTGAATTTCACCACCTGCGCCCTGCTTCATTTTGTTCAGGTTGCTCAGCACCTTGGGCGTCAGGATATAACGGCCAATAACCGCAAGGTTCGACGGCGCATCCTCGGCTTTCGGCTTTTCAACCATGCCTTTGGCGAGCACAATCGCGCCCATATCCTCGGCAATATCGAGCACGCCATAGGACGATGCCTTGTGCGGCGGCACTTCCATCGCGGCGACCATATTGCCACCGGTTTGCTCATAGGCTTCCATCATCTGCTGGAGGCAGGGCTTTTCCGCTGCGATCACGTCATCAGGCAGCAGCACGGCAAAGGGCTCATCGCCGATCAGACGGCGGGCGCACCAGACAGCGTGGCCCAGGCCCAAAGGCCGGGTTTGGCGCAAATAGGCAATCGCGCCGGAATCCATGTTGGTTTCCTTGAGGATCTCCAACAGATCATCTTTTCCGGCTTTGCGCAGGGTATTTTCCAGCTCGGGCGAGTGATCGAAATAATCCTCAAGCGCGGATTTGCCGCGCGAGGTGACGAAGATAAACTCTTTGATGCCCGCCGCGCGCGCCTCATCAATCGCGTATTGGATCAGCGGCCGGTCCACCAGCGTCATGATCTCTTTCGGGATGGATTTGGTGGCTGGCAGGAAACGAGTGCCCATGCCGGCAACCGGAAACACCGCTTTTGTGACTTTCTTAATCTTCATTTGCCCAATCTTTCGCACTGCCCCAGCATTTAGGGGCAGATTACACACTAACCCACAAAGCTTAACAGAACAATCGGTTCGCTTTTCGAGCTAGAGCCTCTGTGACCTTTTATAACGCAGCGGTGCCGTCAAGGTTCCGGGGAAAATTTGCTGTGACGCGGCGTAGTTGGTGCGACTAGACGATGGGGCGGTAGACCGAGAGGCGCGCGGCTTCTTCCGCGACGCGCCTGCGGAACGTTATCAGCCGAAAGCGCGGGCCTTGCCGGGTGGATTGGCCGAAAATACCGCCTGTTTGCAGCCAGTAGCCCTGAGGCTGGAAACTGATTTTGTGCGGGCGAGCGGTGGGGGTGAACAGGAAAACAGTGGTGATTGTTCCAGTGCTGGCGGCGGCTTCGGCCAGCACGCGGCGCCGTTGCCAGAAGCGCCCGGCAAGGATTTTTCCGGGGCGGGGGGCGGTGTCCAGCGTTCGCAGTGGCAGGCTGGCTGGGGGAAGCGGCGGGAGAGCGGCGAGAGGGTGGGAAAGCCCCTCTGTCCAGCCTAGGGTGAGGCTGGTGAGCAGGGCCAGCTCGGCCCGGCTGTCAATGCGGCCAGCGCGGCGATGCTCGGCGATACGAGTCGATTCCCGCAGGGATAGAGCCTTTAATGCAGCAGTTCTGTCAGCCTCAGGCGCGTGACGACGCAGGAAAATCGCGGTACTGGCGGCGATGTCATGCAGGTTCAGCGGCACCCGATTGGCGGCGCGGCGGGTGCTGGCGAGAAAGCCGTGATGCACCTGTGCGTCGGGGATAATCGCGGTCAGGCCCGGCAGGCTTTGGCCCCCCATTCGCAGATTTACATCGGCTTCGTCGAGATAGAACCGATAGGCCGGATCAAAGCCGCCAATGGCCAGCAAGGCATCGCGGCGGAAGGCGCAGTTGGTGCCTTGGGTTTTCACCGCGCGCTGTGGTGTGTTTGGGCGCAACGTTGGTTCCGTGATGTTCAGCGGGTGATCTTGCCCGAACTGATCGACCTCGCAGGCCTGCCATTGATAGGAAATCCCGTTGCGGCCCCGGATAAAGCCCGTGCTGGCGGTCACTTCTGCATTTGCAAAGGGGGCGATCAGGCGCGAGAGCCATGTGGGTTCGGCCACGGCATCATCGTCGATGAAGGCCACGAGCGGGGCGGCGGCCAAGGCCAGCCCTGCATTACGGGCGGCGCTGATGTTGGGCTCGTCGAAAGTCACGCGTTTCAGCGGCAGGGCAAGGGTTTCGGACTGCCGGATCGCCTCGGGGTCGGCCACCACGATCAGCTCAAAACTCGGGTGATCCTGCTGGGTTAGCGCCACAATACAGCGCATCAGCGCCGCCGCGCGGTGGCGGCTGACGATGATGACGCTGACCGGGGGCGCGGTCATGCCAGTGCTGCCAATGCGGCCTCAATGACGAGGACGTCGGATGGGTTGTTCAGCTCCCAAAAGGACAGGCCTTTGCCATCGACCTCAACACACAAAACCTGCCGACCATTTTCGAGGAAGCGCAGTTGTTCCAGACCTTCATGTGTCTCTAATGGGCCGATGGGCCAGCTTGGATAGGCAGCCAAAGCGGCGGGGCGATAAGCATAGACTCCGACATGATGAAACACCGGGGTGGGTTCGTTATCGCCGTAGCTGCGCGCGGTGAAGGGGATCACTTCTTTCGAGAAATACAGCCCGCGCATCCCCGCACCAAAAACCGCCGTTGTGCCGCCAACCCTGCCTGCACTGCGATCCGACAGAAAGCCATTCAGCGCGCGGCCATCGCAGCGTAGCACCGGGGTGGCAATATCGGCTTCGGGAGCAGCGCGCAGGCCCGCAATCAAATCTTCGACAAACCACGCAGGCGTCAGCGGGGCGTCACCTTGCAGGTTCACCACAATGTCATAGCCGGGTAGCAAAGCGACCACTTCGGCACAGCGTTCCGTGCCATTTTGCGCGGCGGACGAGGTCATAATCACCTCGGCCCCAAAACCCGTCGCATGGTCGCGGATGCGGTCGTCGTCGGTCGCCACCACAACGCGGGTGATGCCGCGCACGGCCATTGCAGCATCCCAACTTCGGCGGATCAGGGTCTTCTCGCCATCCGGGCCCTTCAACGAAACCAATGGCTTGCCGGGGTAACGCGCGCTGGCATAGCGAGCCGGAATGACAAGAAGCACACTCATTTTTGCAGCGTCACGCCGGGGGCATAGGCGATGAAGAACGGGTTGTCCCAGCCCTGCTTGCCATAGGCGAGTGGCGTGTGATCATCAAAGCGCACGACATGGCCGCCAGCGCCGCGCAGCACAGCATCGCCTGCGGCAGTGTCCCATTCCATCGTGCGGCCAAGACGGGGATAGAGATCGGCCTCTCCGGTGGCGACCAGACAGAATTTCAGGCTGGACCCTGCCGATTTCATATCCTTGCAGGCGTATTGTGCGATGTAGTCGTCTGTCGCCGCATCACGGTGCGACTTGGAGGCCACCACCATCAATGCGGTATTGTCGGGCTTGGAGACGGAAAGCTTGGTCACAGGCCCCGCTGCGCCCTTGTCGAACGCGCCAGTTTCCTCCACCGTCGCACCATCGGCTTGGGTGTAAAACAGCCGCCCCTGTGCCGGTGCATAGACTACGCCACGCAAGGGCACGCCGTTCTCGACATAGGCGATATTCACGGTGAAATCGCCGCGCCGTTGCACGAATTCTTTGGTGCCATCCAGCGGATCGACGATCAGGAAGGTCGAGGCCGTCAGCGCATGGCTATCCGCCTGTTCCTCGGTGATCAGCACCACATCCGGGAAAGCGGCGCGCAAGCCTGCCGAGATGATCGCGTCGGCAGCTTCATCGGCTTCGGTCACCGGGCTGGCGTCAGATTTCGACTTCACCGCAAAATCGGGGCCGTTGTAGACCTGCATGATGCGGTCGCCTGCTTCCAGTGCCAGACGGCGGATGACGGGGATCAGATGGTCAAGGTTCATAGGCTCTCCTGACAAGCGCGTCATCGCATTGCCGTGTTGTTGATTAATTCAGACATCGCCTTTATCATCACTTGCAAAGGGAACAGCAAGATTTCCTGCAGTATAATGGGCCTCGCCCAAACATGAGGTTGCGGTAATGTTTCGCCCGGACGTCAAGCGCACCAAGGTATCCAGCGGCTTTGCGATGCTGGAACTGATCTTTCACGCTGCCGTGCGCCATGTGCGCAAGCAGCACGGCAACGCGGTGATCGGGCTGTTGATGAGCATCATTCAGTCGGTGTTGATGGTGGTGATCATGGTGTTCATCTTTGATCTGCTGGGGATGCGCGGCTCGGCGGTGCGCGGCGATTTCGTGTTGTACATCATGTCGGGCGTGTTCAATTTTGCCACCCATGCCAAGACCCTGAGCGCGGTGTCAAAATCTGATGGCCCGACCTCGGCAATGATGAAACATTCGCCGATGAACACGATCGTGTCGATTTGCTCAGCGGCGTTGGGCGCGCTGTATCTGCAAACCCTGTCGGCCATGGTGATATTGTTCTTTTACCACACATTATGGACCCCGATCACCATCTACGATCCGGTGCCGGTGATTGGCATTTACATGCTGTCCTGGGCTTCGGGGATCGGTGTGGGGATGATCTTCAAGGCCGCAACGCCTTGGCAGCCCGAATTTTTCAGCATCGCGACTACGATCTACGCCCGCGCGAATATGATCTTTTCCGGCAAGATGTTCTTGGCCAACACCATGCCGTCCAGTCGCTTGCACTATTACACGTGGAACCCGCTGTTCCATTCGATTGACCAGACTCGCGGCTATATGTTTCAGAACTACCATCCGCACAACAGTTCGATCGACTACACCATCTGGGTGACCTTTGTGCTGATCGTGATCGGCCTGATGGGTGAGAATTTCACCCGCAGGCATGTTTCCGCAAGCTGGGGTGCCGGGCGATGAAATGGTTTGTTCTGGTGCTTGGTACACTGTGGCCGGGGTTGTCGGCTGCGCAGGTTTTGCCCGCGCTGTATGATGTGGCCGGAGTTGCGGGCGATGATGTGCTGAACATCCGAGTAGAACCAAGCGCAAACGGCGCCGCGATGGGCAGTCTGCCGCCAGATGCCAAAGCGGTTGAGGTTGTGGCGCTCAGCCCGGATGGCAAATGGGCGCAGATCAATGCGGGCGAGGGCGCAGGTTGGGTCGCGCTGAGATTTTTGCATAGACAGGACAGGCCCGATTGGTTTGGGTTGGAATACAGTCTGCAATGTTCCGGGACCGAGCCGTTCTGGACGCTGTTCATTGATCCAACTACCAAATCGGCGCACATCAACAGCCCGGATGAAGAAGGCCCGGAACTGGACATAACCGCCACGTGGCAGGGCAGCGCCTTCCGCCCCACCGCCGCCCTGCAATACGCCAGCGCAGAGGCCAGCGGCATTGCAGTGTTGCGCGGGCAGGCTTGTTCGGATGGCATGTCGGACCAAAGCTTTGGCATACGCCTTGATTTGTTCCAAGCCGCCCGTGCCGATCAGCCCGCGCAAACCCTGCATGGCTGCTGTCGTCTGGCCCCTTGGACACCCTGAATCCCCGCCCGCAAACCAAACCTGACAATTTTTCCGATCATTCATTAGGTTTTACCCCCCACGCAGCGCTTGCAGGGTCAAATCAGCCCCCCTATATACGCCCAGAAGCCGGAAACGGGCAGTAGCCCTTCCGGGTCTCATGGGATCGGGACGGAATGCCTGTTTGGGTTCCGCACCACAACATCGCCTAAGGAAAGGGACCTACTTATGGCCAAAGTCATTGGGATTGACCTCGGGACGACCAACTCTTGCGTCGCCATCATGGACGGATCGCAACCCCGGATCATCGAAAACTCGGAAGGCGCG
>JBKJTI010000298.1:0-15946 GCA_046590425.1 Cypionkella sp.
GAAACACTCAAACAAAGGAAACTACCAAATGCGCACCCACTTCGAGTTCAATGCAATCGCTCGCGTCGGCAAAATCACTGCAATCGGTTCGATCTTGAAAGTCAGCCTTGCCGCCGAGTACGGCAAGCGCAACGACCGCGGCGACTTCGAGTCCAACCCCTTCTGGAACACCGTCACGATCTTCAACGAAGCCACCATCAAGTGGGTCAAAGAAAATGTCGGCCCCGGTGATCTTGTTCATGCGCACGGCACCGCACGCGAAACCAGCTACGAAAAGAACGGCGAAACCATCTACGGCGTCACTTTCGCCTGCGACCAGTTCGACCGTCTGGCCAAGAAAGCTGAACGCCAGGACGATCAGCAGTAAGACAGAGGGGCGGCACAAAGCCGTCCCTTACTCCCTTCCCAACGATGCGCAAACCGTCTCACTTTGAGACTCTTTGCGCCTTCCGCCACTGCCAGGGCGCTTCAAACTGCGCTGCCCAAATGCCGAGGCCGGCACGACTTGCTTCGGCTTCCGCCGCGACATAATCGGTCGAATACGCCCGATATGCCATCGCCCAGCCATTGCGCACCAGCCAGTCGTTCACGTCGCCCTCCGCTGTCCGACAGACCGCAACGGACCTCTTATATCGGTCCGTTCCACGCACTGCGCAGCCCGTCGGCTTCTGTGCCAGATGCACCGCCAGCGCCTCAGCCGCATCGCCGCCGCAACGCCACTTGGCACCCGTGGGCAAGGTGCAGGTCTGATGTGCTTCAATCGCATCAATGCCAAACAGTCTGATCCTCTCGCCGTGAATCTCTATCGTGTCCCCGTCTATGACCGAGGCACGGCCGACAAACTCGGGCGCTTGCGCCAATGCAGACCCACAGGCCAGCACCAGTGCAACGATCACCGCCCCGGTCTTCATCCCAGATCTGTCGCGGCAAAATCATCACCCTTGTAGAGCAAGGGCGTGTGATAACCTTTCGCACAGGCATAGGCGAAGCAGTCGCCCATGTTGAGCCGCGCCGGATGCCCGGTCAGCTTGCCATAGGCCATCAACGCCATCCGCGCGCCAGTCCCAATGCTTTCCGAAATCATAATGTCCTTGCCGCCTATCGCTTCGATCAGTTCCCGCACCCAATCTTCGGACAATTTCTTGTCCTCATCATTCAGCACTGTGCGGCCCGCATCGCGCGCGCGTTGCGCCGCAAGCGACACAACCGCTTCAAAGCGCACGATGGGCGAAACCCAAACTTTTCCTTCAGCCTTCGCACGCTCGATTTGCCCCAGAAAGCCCAAGGCTTCAGGTTCACCCTTAATGATCGCTACTAATGCAGAAGCGTCCACAAACATCAGATACCCCCGCTCAGATCATCCATAAGTTCCTTGTCGTCAAAGGGCCGTCCAGACAGGCCTTCGCTGCGGGCGCGGGCTTGCAAAAGCGCAACTTGTTCGGCCAGGCTCACAACTACTGCGGATTGTGTATCGAGTAAATTTAGTGCCCGTCGCACGACATCCGTCTTGTTTAAGCCAAGTCTTTTCTCCAGACTCTGTATCAGCAGGTCAACTTTGACGTCTCTAACGAACAGTGGCATCGTTCACCTGTATATCAACTGCAGTATATACAGTATATGCTAAAGCACCCCAGATTGTCTATACTAATCATTTCCCCCATCATATATCCGCATAGGTAAAAACAGGCTTCTCGGCGCGTCCTTCGGACCAGGCTCTATGCCGCAAGTGGCACCGAGCCAGCCAATGGCTGTCTCGGCCCATGCGGGTCACGATCCCCATCGCGCGGCCTGGCTGATCCCAAACCACATGATCAGGGGGATTTGGACAAGCCAAACGCCCCCCCATCAGATCGGCGTTGCACAGGCTGAAACGTTGCTGAGAAAGATCGGGAACCGCCGGTTCTCCCGCACAACCACAAACTCTGGCGACCGAAGGGGTGTCCCCACCTTCCTGCGCCTTCGGCTTCGTGCAGGCGGGTGCCCCTCCCCTTCGGTCTGGATTTTGAAGTTGTGCAGGCCCCCCTCCAGCCCCTCGCCGGGGGGGCAGGTTTTCACATGAGACGCGCGCAAGAGCGCCGCTCAAGTCAAAACCCGCCCGAGTTTAGGGGCAAAGCGATGGAGCGCCACAAATGGCCGACGACAAATTCAATGTATACTCCCACGTCACCGCAGCAATCGTTTCTGCGATGCAATCGGGCACCGCACCGTGGCGCAAGCCTTGGACTGGCAGCACTGGTGGCGTCAGCATTCCCCTGCGATCCAACGGCGAAGCCTATCGCGGGATCAATGTTTTGATGCTTTGGATTGAGGCCAGCGAAAAAGGCTATGTTTCGCCGCGCTGGTTTACCTACAAACAGGCCCAGGAATTGGGCGGCCAGGTCCGCAAGTGCGAGAAATCCGCAACCATTGTGAAATACGGCACTGTTGAGAAGGAAGACCACGAGAGCGGCGCGGAAAAGCGTTTCGCTTATGCCAAAGCCTATCGGGTTTTCAACGCCGATCAGATCGACGGCTTGCCCGCAGAATTTTACGGCAAACCGCTTGCAGCACCTTGCGATCTCGGCACCGCAGCAGATGCCAGCCTTGATGCGTTTTTTGCGGCAACAGGTGCGATGATCACCAGCACCGACACCCCGAGCGCCTACTACAACAGCAAGGACGATTTCATTCACATGCCGCCCATCGCCACCTTCCACAGCGCCAGCGGTTACTATGCCACCCTTGCGCATGAAATCACCCACTGGACAGGCCACGCAAGCCGTCTTGACCGTTTCAACAAGCCCGACCGCCGCGCCTACGCTTTTGAAGAATTGGTGGCAGAAATCGGCAACTGTATGCTTTGCGCAACCATTGGTCTTGCCCCTGATTTCGACCAGTCGGCATCTTATCTGGCAGGCTGGCTGGAGGCCTTGCAGAACGACGAGCGGCTGATTTTCAAAGCCGCATCCGATGCACAGAAGGCCGCAGACTACATCATGGCTGCCGCAGGCAACAAAACAGAAAAGCAGGTGGCCGCGTAAGCGGCCACCTGCCTTTGGCAAAGGCCATTCCCATGCAGCTTGAAATCAGAAAAGCCACCATTGGATGTAAATCGGGCTGGGCCATCTGGGATGTCGTCACAGAGCGTGCCCACGCCAGATGGCTTTGGAAAACCAAGAAAGCCGCTCTCGCAGAAGCCGAAACCATACTTGAAGGCAAGCGGGAAGATGATCGACGCGAGGCACTGGAAATCGCTCAACGTGTTGCCGAACGCACGCAAAAGGAGGCCAGCCGGACTGCCAGACGAGAACGCCGCGCCGCGATAAAGCTGGATCAAACGCGGCAGCTTGACCTCTTTTGAGGCAGGCTGATCGGCCAAATGGTGTCGGCTCTGCGCCGGCACATGAATGCGCCAGCGTATAGCCGACTGGCGCTTATGCAGCGCCCGCAGCTGGGGGATTTGGGCAAGCCAAACGCCCCAGCGAAGATCAGGAACCGCTGGTTCGTCCAAGGGATATGCCGGATCCTGTGATGCCGCAGGCCAATATCATCCTGTGGCAAGGCCTTGGACACCTGATCGGATCGGATGCAAAGTGGCGCTCTGCAACTGCGCCCAGGATGATCGCGGGCAAAACCTTGTCAGACCGATCGGTTTCTGTCTGCAGTATTCCAGACCTCAATCGTCAAGGATCGCTTCGCAGCGACGTGTTGAGCCATTGCTTCAGAGCTGATCGTCGCGATGCGCAGATTGCCGGACAACCCCACCTGACCGACCACTTCGCCATGTTCATCTGTGACGGAAGCTAGAACAGAAAGTTCGCGTGAGCTTTCGGCCGCCTGCATCATTTTCACCGAAACGGACCCATAATCCATCCATTACTCCACTTGAGATAGTTGTTCATTGGCTTTGACAGCTGTAGGTAGAGTATCCTGCACCCAGACCAGCAACTTCGCTGGCTACGAGTGGTGTAGACTTCGGGCATATGCACGACGCCGTATGGCACGTAACGACATGGAACGACGCTAAATCGCCTATCTAATTGATAAATAAGGGTATATTTTTTGGTTAAACGTGGAAAATATTTTGTAGCCCCACCGGGTGACGGCAGTGATTTCAAGAATTTGTTCCATCGAATGGCCAGACAAGGAGCGGGTCGACCTGTAGGCAACGATGGTGTGCCTGACGGCCCATGGACCGCGGAGCTGCTTACGAGCGCGATATCACAAATTGAAGCCAACCGATCAGCAATAGACCTGCGCACAGTGCAGCGCTGGTTCCAAGACAACGATCAAGGGATCAGGGCCGAGAACATTCGCTGGCTTGCGTGGGTTTTTGGATGCGGAGATCCAGACGCAAGCATCAAGTGGCAAGCGGAACTTAGTGCCGCACAATCTCGGTTGGCGACCAAGCGGCGCGAGGTACGGAAAAGTTATAAAGCTGATGGTTTGGAGGATTCAGCGGTTGGTCAGAGCCCAAACATCGGCGGTGACTCGCCGCCACGTAGCAAGCGTGTAAGTTTGGCAAAGAGAGTCGAAGGCATGTTTGACGGTCACGGCTCTTTGAATCTGCCGATAGTGGCATGGTCATGTCTATCCGTGCTATGGTTTCTCGCCTATATTGTCGGCGTTCATAGTATTACCTACAGCCCAATTATGGGTTTGCATAAGCAGGTAGGCTTCTTTTGGTCGCCAGCGTGGAATGTTGGGGAAATGGTTTTCCTACCCATATTTTTGATTACAGTCGCGGAGACACTAAATTTTTGGAAGCATGACGGGCGCTCTTTGATTGCAGGAATGCGCGACGATGAGGCTTGGACGCGCAAGGTGGAATCATTTTCTTCATCATACTGGTCAATCCTGTTCATATGTTTTGTGGTCATTTTTTTGGTTCAATGGTCTGGAGTCTATTTATTAGCGCTCATTGATTCCAATCATCATATATCTATGGTGGACTGGATTCTTGTGGCGACCGTGCGCCCCGAAGACGTATCGCTTACAGAAGCAATACCGCTCTCATTGTTCGCCTTTCTATATTCTGGTATGATATATTGGTTCTTCTTCAACGGGTTATTGTTGCTTTTCACGGTGGCGAGTGACTTTGCAGAACTTTGCAGGGCTCAAAATCTTCAATCTCTTGGAGATCATCATAACCATGTTCGCGAAGTTGGAATAAAAATCATGCGAGGGGTATTTCGCGGAACAATATCAGGATGCCTCATCGCAATTTGCATAAAACTAAATGCCGCATACCTTATATCGGATGCCGAGACTTTTTCGAGCTGGTTGGTCAATGACGCGCTTTTTGCTTTGCGTTTGCGTAACCAAGAGTGGGGTTGGCTGGACCAAAACCCATCACCTTTTTTTACAAGCCTGCTACTTCTATTCATAGTGTGCTTTGTGTTTTTCGTCAGCTTGGCACAGATCGTTCTGGCTTTGGAGCGATCTTTGCCAAATGAAATCCTCAAAAATCAAGCAAGGGCAATCTGGCTGCAGATGAGTGGTGTCGTTGTGTTACTTGCCGTCAGTTTTTTTCTTATCGGTGCGTTTGCAGGGTTTTCAATTTTATTGATCACGAGCGTGCTTATTGCGGCAAGCAGCTATTTTTGGTCGATGCGTTTGTCGGAAGGCAAATAGAAGGGTGAGATGATGGAAACGGCTGACTTTTATACCGAAACCAGTGGGGGCGTGACATCAAGCTCGGCCTACTGGATATATGCTGGTGACGGAGTGCGGCTACGTGTTGGCCTGTGGCAAGCCGAAAATGTAAGCAATGGCAGTGTGTTGCTATTCCCAGGACGTACGGACTATATCGAACAATACGGGCGTGTAGCCGACGAGTTGGTAAAATTTGGCTATTCAACCTTGGTGATTGACTGGCGAGGACAAGGACTTGCTGATCGGGTGACCGAAGACCCCAGGACTGGCCATGTGAAGCGGTTTGCCGACTATCAAAAAGATGTAGCGGCAATGCTCAATGCTGCGAAAGATCTTGGTCTGCCGAAGCCTTGGCACTTGATTGGGCATTCTATGGGCGGCTGCATCGGGCTGCGGGCTTTGATGGAAGGTTTGCCAGTTGCGGCGTGTGCCTTTACTGCCCCGATGTGGGACATTCATATTTCACCAGTCGAGCGGTTGGCAGCTTTGCCACTAACCTGGGCGGCACAAGCTTTGGGCAAGGGCCATATTTATGCTCCAGGCTACTCAGGACAAACTTATGTTCTAAGAGCAGGCTTTGAAGGCAACACGCTGACGAATGACCCTGAAATGTATCAACACTGGGTTAATCTGGCCAAAAACCTACCCGATCGGCAAACAGGCGGGCCAAGCATGGGCTGGCTCTATCAGTCACTCAGAGAGATGCGAAGCTTGTCGAAAATGACCTCGCCCGACATTCCCTGCATCGCGTTCTGTGGCACTCAAGACCATATTGTTGGAATTGCCGCCATACAAGATCGCATGAACCGCTGGCCTGGCGGAATCTATAAAGTGATCGACAATGCAAAACACGAGCTTTTGCTGGAAATGCCAACGGTCCGTCAGAGTGTAATGGCTGAAATATGTGACCTGTTTGGAGCAGCTAAGCCGCGTTGACATGCCTGACTTGGCAAGATGGCAGCATAACCGAGCTAGCATCCCATCAAATATGATGGGGTGCTCAATCTAAGTCTGGGTGGTAGCCGTGGCCATATCAAGGTATGGCTTTTCGCGCAAAACGTCGTTCCAGTCGGAACCGTGGGCGGCGCATTTAACCTCGACCGACCAGCCGGCCTTTTCGGCCCGCAGCAACAATTTTTCCGCGGCTGCGGTTCCTGCGCTGTCGCCATCCGCTGCGATAATCAGATGCCGGGCCTTGGGCGGTAAGTTCACGCCCTGCATCAGCGTTGTTGAGAGGCAAGCCCAAATTGTGCCCGGGCCGAACAAATCGCGCAGATGTCCTACGCCCAGGCTAAGGCCGGTTTCTATACCCTCACAGACGATCAGTGGCCCCGGCCCATGGCGCAGAGTCACAGCGCCGCCCAAGCACGGCCCTTGCATCATCTTTGGGTCGGTTGCCAGACGCGCGCCCGCGGCGTCGAAGTATGTGCGATGCACGCCGCCCGTGCTGACATTGGCGACCATAGCCCCAAACCATTGCTGAAACCCCATGTGAAACGCCCGAGGCGACCAACGCAGCGATGTAGGAAGCGGTCCCTTGATGCCGCGCACGCGCAAGTAGCGTTCCGCTGGGCTCCCCGTGATCGGCACCGCACGCTCCCAGAGCTTGCGTGCGCGACCCTGTTGCTGACGCACATTGGCTTTTCGCTCAGCATCCAGCTGTTGCAGATCACCGGCGTCAGACGGCTGGAGCCCCATCTGTTCCAATGCTGTTTTGATGTATTTGAAGCTGCACCCGCTCTTGTGGCAATAGAGCAATGTCCCGTTTCGCCCAACACCCACCGAAAGCCCGCGCTGATCTGCTCGTCGTTGCGGCTGGCAGACCGGGCACGGTGCCAAGCCCGACGCGCCGTGCCACTCGCCCCCTAATGCCTCTACAACAGCTTCAGCCTTCCACATGATCAGAACCCTTTGCCGTTGCAAGCCCGCGTCGCCGCTGGCCATCCAACACGGGTTTCATCTTCGCCAAGCACGGCAAGGCAATCAGCCAGCGTTATGGGCGAAGGCAATGCCAGCGCAAACCTCCGCTCACCTTTGGACCACCGGCCGTGAACCTTGCCACGCTGCTGTTTATCTAAACTGCCCACAATTCTTTCCAGCGCTGCGGATTCTTCGCCCGCATGCGCCACCGCGACCAACCGTTTCAAAACCGCCCGAATTTTCATGATGGCACTTTCCTTTCATGGTCTTATCTGCTGCGCTGGTCGCATCGTAGCCGATGATTGCACCTTTTGCCGTTACATATATAATAACATCAAAAGGAGTAAAATGAATGCAGAAAATGCTAAACGCGGCTTTCGCAGCGCTTTTGTTGTCGGCAAACATCGCCGGTGCTGCGCCCTGGACGAAGGTCTCAGAACGCGGATTTGAAGCGCATCTATTGAAGACACCGCAGGGTATTTTGCGCCTCACTTGCGACACCGATCCCGAGCGCGCCGGGCAGTTCATGCAAATCGAGCTTCATGGTGCGGCCAAACCTGGTGACTATAAAATCCAGATCGGGCAGCAAAGCATAAGCCTTCCCGTGGCGCGCGAAATTATCGTGGCGAAATGGACCCTGCCCGGCGTCAACCTGGCCGGGTTTGCTCAAGCTTTTGCGTCCGCCGGGACTATCACAGTGACCGGCCCTGATGGATCGGAGACGGTCATCAACCTTGGAAATGACCGTCCCGCCTGGTGCCTCTGATCGGAAGTACAAAATCCGGCACCTACGGTCTTGCAGCTAAAATTGCCAGGATCGCAGCATCGACGTATGGCCAAAGCCCTTTTGCCATCCGCGCGTTTACCAGCCCGACACCCTTGACCCCGTAGTGCGGGAATAATGTCTCGCAATCTTGCACAGATAGCCTGCGGCGTAGAATGTGTGACAGTTCGGGCTTGGTATCGGGGATTGGCCGCAGGCTTTCTGCTTCCGCGATGGCCTTCATCCAGAGCCCCCAAGCCGTCTTGCAGGCGCGGACGATGATCAGCCGGGTTTCCTCTGATGAGTCCGAAGCTGTGTCCAAGGCTGATTTCACGCTGGGCGATACAAACACACGCCATTCGTAGCGGATAGAGGTTTCTGGTTTGGATTTTGCGGCCTTGGGGACTGGACGCGCTGCGCGCGGGGATTGTTCGGGCGCAATGCGTCGTGGCAAAGCATTCTGCGCGGGCGTTTCGGAGGATGTGTGCACCTGCGCGCCGGGACGGCGACCGCCTCATCATAGAGCCCGTTCGGCGAAGGAGCCTTCTGGTGGTGTTGGCCGAACTAGAGCCGCTTGGGCCGGAAGATCAGTTTCCCGACATCGACGACAGCCTGTTGCCTCTGCGTGGGGTCGATCTGTGAGCCGACTGTACATGCTGGACACGAACATCGTGTCCGATCTGGTCCGCAACCCGCAGGGTCCGGTTACCCGGCACATCGTCAGGGTCGGGTCTGAGGCCGTTTGCGTCAGCATCATCACGGCGGCAGAGCTTCGCTATGGATGCGCTCGGAAGGGATCAGCTAAGTTGCTCGCGCATGTCGAAGCAATTCTTGGCAGCATTCAGGTGCTGGCATTCGATGTCCCAGCCGATGCGGAGTATGGCGGGATACGTGCCGAGTTGGAGGCCGTCGGGAGGCCAATCGGACCCAACGACCTTCTGATCGCCGCACACGCCTATGCGCTCGGGGCGGTTCTGGTCACGGCAAACACGGGCGAGTTCAGCCGCGTGCGAGGCCTTGAAGTCGAAAACTGGCTGAACCTGCCATGAGGCTGCGTCCGATCTTTTGCTGAGCGGACGACCCGCGCAAACTGATATTGCTTATTGTATTATAATGACTTAAAGAAAGTCCGATAATGAAGATTATGTAATATAGCTATTTCATTAGACATTCATTCCTTCCAGAATTTAGGCCGCGTGGCGTAGTCGGCCAAAGGCATTGAGCCCGGCCTGACCACCGCGAAGCGCCGTCAAGAGCGGCCCTAGGGTTTTGAGATCGACGTTCAGCACGGTCGAGCTTCGCGGGGTCCGCGACAGCACCATCCGCTGACCTGGGATCGGGCTGAGGACAAAGTCCAGCTCGCCATCAGCCAGTCGGAATCCGTCATAGTCGGAGCTTGCCGCTTCGCCGTTCGGGAACAGCAGCTGGTTCGGCAGGGCTTCCAGGATCGAGCGGGCTTTGGAACCCCGGATCTGGCTTGGAAACTGGGTCATCATCACAACGACCACGTTCTTCTTGCGTGCGGTCACCAGCCATTCAGCGAGCTTTTTGGCGAAGTATTCGTCGTCGAGGACCTTCCAGGCCTCGTCGCTCAGAATGAGAGTCGGGCGCTTTCCTCGATCCGCATTTCGATGCGTCGGAAGAGATAGCCGAGGATCGCAGTGCGTTCGGTCCCGAGATCGAGGGTCTCTGTCAGATCGACGGCCGCCACATCATGGCTGGTGAAATCCGCCACCGGCTCTTTGGCTTCGCCGAAGACCCAGCCATAGCGACCGTCCGGCTCCCATTCGCGGAGGCGCTGCGCAAGGTCGAGGCCGTCGCCGACATCGCCGAAAAGCTCTTGGACGCTCTGGAAGTTCCTGAGCCCCTCGCGAGCCTTGCCGTTCTGGGCGATGGCAGATTTCAAGGCCTCGGATTGCAAAGCCGCTGTGCACCGGGCGACCCAACACAAAGGCCGTAGGCAGAACCTTACCCACCGTACCCGCCAGCACCCGGACCGCGCGGCCATCGCCATCATCGGCAATGGCATCAAGGTTGATGGTCGCCGCGATTTTCAAGCGCCGCTCTGCCGCGAGTGCTGGCAGAGCTGTTGCTGCGGCTCTTGCACCGGCAGATGCAATCTCTTCGCCAGCGGCCCCAAAGCCTTGAAGCATTCTGCCAAGCATCATCTGCTCAAAACTCTGTGCAAAGGCACAAAGGGCGCAACCCAGCACAAAGACAATAATACCAAGAAGGATAGCCGGGCGGCGGCCGACAGCGTCTGAAACCGGAGCAAACAGCAGTTGGCCGATTGTCAAGCCAACGATCAGACTGGTATCCATTGACGCTGACTGTTGGGAACGCTGAGGTCAGCTGCCATTTCGCCGATGGCCGGAAGCATGATATCAATCGAAAGCGCGACAGTTGCCATAAGGATGGCAGCTATCGCCACCAACTAGGTTGCGTCTGGGCCGGACGGTTTTGCCGGAGCGCTGGCCCATCTTCCGTGGAATGCGCAACCATTCCCACAAAGCTGCGCGCGCGCCAAGTCAAACCTCCCATGAAAATATTGATCTCTCGTCATCTGTCTCGTTGACAGGCTCATCTGATAGTGTATTTTTCCAAATAGTAATATATCTATAAGGAAATATACCGTGCCTGACCCACTCAGCTTGACTCTGTCCGCGCTGGCCGACCCGACGCGACGCGCGATCATCGAACGGCTGACCATGGGAGAAGCCACCGTGACAGATCTTGCGCGACCGTTTCAGCTTAGCCAACCCACGATCTCGAAGCATCTCAAGGTGCTGGAGGCGGCAGGGTTGATTTCTCAGAGCCGGAGTTCGCAAGCGCGGCCGCGTAAACTGGAGGCTGCACCTCTTAAGGTGCTTTCGGAGTGGGTGGAACGTTACCGGCAGCACTGGGACACAAGCTTTGACCGGCTGGATCGCTATCTGGCCGACATTCAACACAACGAAAAAGGGAACGACGGAGATGAGTGACGCCGCTGTTTCGACGTGGGAGATTCACGTCAACCGTATGTTCAAGGCACCGCGCGAAAGAGTGTTCGCCGCCTGGACAGACCCGGCACAACTGCTAGCATGGACGGGGCCCGAGAGGTTCACCGCCCGGCATGATGTTTTCGACGCGTCACCGGGCGGCCAGTATCGCACCTGCCTGGTGGCAGCGGACGGAACGGAACATTGGTTGCGGGGACGATACGTCGAAGTCGATGCCCCTGAACGGCTGGTCTTCACCCATGGCTGGGAGGATGCAGAAGGCGCGCTTGGTCCCATCACAACGGTCACGATTGTCTTCATTGAAAAGAAGGAAGGAACGCTGATGCAGTTTCATCAGGCAGCCTTCGCATCGCAAGAGAACCGCGATGGACATGTGACGGGCTGGACCAGCACTTTTGACGAGCTGGATCGCTTTCTTGCCACGCCGGTCGAGGTCACACCATGAAGCTATATTTTGCCAGAACCGTGCATTCCTACAAAGCCTGCGCTGTCGCCCGCTACACCGGTTTGCCCGTCACCTATATCGAAGTCGATCTTCTTTCGGGCGAGCACAAGCGGTCTGCGTTTCTGGACAAGAACCCCTGCGGACGTGTGCCCGTTCTTGCCACTGACGCGGGTTTACTGTGGGAATCGAATGCCATCATGTGCCGCCTCGCCATCGCGGCGCGTTCGACGCTTTGGCCCGAAGGCGCCGCACAGGCGGATGTAGTGCGCTGGCTCGCTTGGGATGCCGAACATTTCAAGCCTCATGCTGGCACGTTCTATTTTGAGCACGTCATCAAGCCTGTGATCGGTCTTCGTGGTCCTGACGCGACTGCGATTGAGGCCGCCATGCCGCAGTTCCACTCAAGTGCGATGGTGCTGAACAATCATCTTGCACGGCACCAATTTCTGGTTGGGAAAACCCTGACAATCGCAGATTTCGCAGTGGCGGTGACCCTTCCCTTCGCAATGCAGTGCGAAATGCCAATTGGAGACTATCCCACAATCCAGCGCTGGCACGAACGATTGATGGACATCCCTGCATGGCAGTCACCTTTCCCAACGGACGGTGCGCCGGCAGGTCAGACTGATTAAGAATCGTTGCTCCGCGCGCGCAATCTGGAAGACCAACCGGATCGACGTAATGTGGCACCCCACCCCATTACCTCATCTTCAAGTATGCGGGTGGCACCAACCGGACTCATGGCCGAGCGCGCTGATCTCGCGGGTCCAGAAGTGGGCTGTCGCACAGGCTTTCACAGCGACGACACACGGCGGCAGTTGCGCAAACAAAACACGGAGCTGACCCGAGACAGCTTCTTGCGACACAAAACGCGCCCGTCCGAAGTCGCGCCATGAACCTGAAAAACCGCTTTGCCAGATCAAGCCCGACGATGCTAACATCTACATGGATATTGCCTCCTTCCCGTGACGTTACCCAACATCACCTTGGCACATCGCGATACCGTCGGGAGGGGTTTTCCACCCTACCAGTTCTGCGTGGAATCAACATCGCCGGGACTGACACAGGAGAAACTCCGCATCTTCTGGCGACAGGCGCTCCGCCGATTTTGCGCCTATTATGAAAATAAGACGGGCCGCGTCCTCCAGTTCCTCTGCGGCGGTTACCGCGGCCTCAAGCGAGACGTCCGATACGACCGGGCCGTGATTGGCCACCAGTGCCGACAAAAGCCCTGCGGTAGTCGGCAGCGCAACACGGGCCGGTGCCCCATTGCCGATTTCCACCAGTCCGGACCGCTCTAATGTAATCAGCGCCTCGCTGATCGCGGGCCGCCCCACTCCAAACGCGTTTTGCAACTCGCGTTCGGGCGGCAATCTCTCCCCGGGTTTCAACTGACCGGATAAAATCAGGCCCTCCAAGTGTGTCAAGGTAGAGGTTCTGCCCTGACAATCCCTCCCTGGGCCATGATCCTCGCTTCGGCAGCGGAAATTGCTTCGCTAAAATAGAATCCTTGGCCAAATTCTCCGCCGCGCCTAACTATCTCCTGCAGCTCTTGAAGGTGTTCAATCCCTTCCGCAATGACCGGCAAACCAAAGCATTTTGCAAGGGCGATCATAGCGCCTGCAATCTCAGAGTCGCCTGCACTATTTTGCGTCGACGAAATAAAAGATCGGTTGATCTTAATTTTGTCAAAGTGCAGTTCTCTGAACTTAATAAGACTGGAATATCCGGTTCCGAAGTCTCTAAGGGATATTTTCATCCCGAAGCTCTGAAGCGCGGCCAGTGCGGCCAGTGCGGCATCTTTGTCGTCTACCAACGAGGTTTCCGATATTTCAATTTCCAGCCTCTTCGGGGAAAAAGCAGTATCGAAGAGAATGTCCCGTAATTTGAGTGGCAAGAGTGGGTCTGAGAAATGATTTGGAGATATTTTAAGAGCGAGCGTGATCTCAGCCGGCTAGCCTCTTGCGTCGATGCAAGCGCGCCGTAAAAGATTGTAAGTCATTTCACCAATCAGGTCCAAATTTTCCACAATGGGAATGAAAACATCTGGCTTAACACTTCCTCGTTCGACGTGGTTCCACCTCGCGAAGATTTCAAATCCGACAAGCCGTCTATCTGCCAATAGCATGACAGGTTGGTAGTGGGGATAGATTTCCAATCGCCTAACTGCCTGACGCACGTCCTGCTCAAGTCCGGTCTTCTCGCGGCGCTCGTTCTCTATCCTGCGCTCGAAAAAGAGATGTTCGCCCCGGCCCCCCTCTTTGACGCGATACATTGCCATATCGGCCGCCCGCAACAAAGTGTCCGAATCTATTCCATCATTCGGACAGGTTGATATGCCAATACTGGCGCCAACTTCGACTGTCTGACACCCAATGCTTATCGGCTGCCCGACGCTGGCGATGATCCGGGCGGCAAGGGCAGACGCCTTTTCGAACACATGATTGGGATCATAGCCTTCAATTATGAGTCCGAACTCGTCGCCGCCAAGGCGCGCAACGATGTCACCGGTCTGCACAAGGTCACTCAGACGCTTCGATATCTCGCATAAGACTTCATCGCCCGCTGCGTGCCCATTGATATCATTGACGGGCTTAAATCCGTCGAGATCAACAATCATGACACAACTGCTGTACGAAGCGCCTCGCCGACCGCGTCGGACTGCCTTGTCAAGCATTTCCCCAAACATTCGTCGGTTTGGCAGTCCTGTAAGGGGGTCCTGGCGTGCCAGTGCTTCGCTCCGCCGGTGGGCCGCATCGGTTGCCTTCTGCGCCTTTTTTAAGCGCATCGAGGTGCCTGCAATAAACTTGTCCCTTTTCCTCGGCGGCCTCGTCCTCTGCAAGTTTCAGATTGGTAATGTCCGTGTCGGTCCCGATGATGCGCGCCACGCTTCCGTCGGCCGTAAACTCGACCGGCTTGCCGCGGCTCATTACCCATATGTAGTGCCCCTCCCGATGCCGTTCGCGATACTCGAACGCGTTCTGAAGCAGATCTCCCGAATTCTGTTGATCGGTTTTTTGCTTTAGACGTTCACGATCAAATGGATGCACGCGCTCAAGCCAAGCGTCCTGCGAAGCGTCGACGGGATCATCAAGACCGATACCACGCATCCTCCGCCACGTCGGTGAAAAATACGCCGTGCCAGCTATTAGATTGTGATCCCAGACGCCCTGTCCCGCGCTCTCCAGTGCAAAACTCCACCGACTATTGCTTTCAGCCAAAGCAATTTCCATCCGTTTGCGCTCGCTAATATCGCGGCAAACGCCGACGATGCCCACTATTTCTCCGCTCGGGCTGCGCAGCGGCACCTTAGAGGCAGCCATCCATTTCGTCTCACCCGACACAGTGACGATGAATTCCTCAATATCTATTCTTGGCTCTCCGGACGCCATTGCCGCCTGCTCATCGGCAAAGAATTTCTCAGCAAGTTCAGGTAGGTGCAGGTCGAAATCTGTCTTTCCTACCAAATCAGCAACGGTAAGACCAAGATCCTTCGCGACCGCCGGATTGGCGATGACAAAACGGCTTTCAGTATCCTTTATGAACAGGTAATCTGGAACGCAATCTATTAGTGAGCGTAGAAGATACTCTCGGGAGCCTGGAGAAAGAATGGACCCCGCGCTTTTTTCCAAACCTGATGGACATCTGAATATTTTTGAGTCCCCCGTGCGCACTTCGCCCGTTTTCCTAAAGATGCTGTTGGAAATGTCCGCCTCCAATCCTTGGATTTCAGTTAACGCGGGCCCTGCGCGAGTTCAGTTCGACGAAAGATTTCAGGTTCTGCTTGTCTTAGTTAACAAGGCCGATCATCGCCATCTCGCTGTCCGATACAAGTTGGATCAGACTGGAAACTTGATGGTTGCTCGTATTAGAGCTGCGGGTCACCGCTTCGAAGCGGGCGAGACCCAGTCGTCCGGACACCCTAAACCACAGATATTGTAGAGTGAGACGCAAGGACCACGACGAATTCGTGCCAACGCAGCTCTTTGTCCACACACGTAGAGCCTAATCGCTACTTCGTTTCTAGTAAGCGTATCAGCCTGGCCAAACAGACAGGCAAGCCGTGGGGGTGACCTGCCCCCCGGTCGTCCCTCGTTCATAACGAGAGTCCTTGGGTTTGATAGTCGGTGGTTTCGGTTTGGGCAAGCGCGCCGGGCGCGGAGCCTTCAAATTGCTCAAGCGCCC
>JBKJTI010000019.1:0-8419 GCA_046590425.1 Cypionkella sp.
ACTCGATGGCCTCACCCCAACCCAAAAAGGAATATGAACCATGCCCACCCTCACGCAGGCACCGTCGCAAGGCGATGTCGTCAAATTCCAGATCGACCCGAACTACACCAACGAGGCGATCACCCTGCTGCTCGGCACGAACTACAAGTCCGGGTCCGTCTTGGGCAAGATCACCGCCACCGGCAAATACAAGTTGGCCGTCGTCGGCGGGGTCGATGGCTCGGCCGTGGCGGTGGCGGTGCTGCTGAACCCGGCCGATGCCACGGCAGCGGACGCCACTGGCCTCATCCTGGCGCGCGGCCCGGCCATCGTGTCCAAGGCCGCGTTGGTGTTTGACGCCACCGTCAACACGGTCCCTATGACTGCCACCAAATATGCCGAGCTGACCACCGTCGGAATTGTCCCGCGCACCAGCGCCTGATCCCCAAACCCTGACCGGCGTCGACGCCGAACTTGCAGGTCGTCGCGCCCGATCCCACCCGAAAACCCCTGGAGACATCATGAACGCCATCATTCGCAACCCGTTTGACGCGGGCGGCTACTCGCTTGCCGAAATGACCCAAGCCATCAACATTTTGCCCAATCTCTACACCCGTCTGGGAGAGATCGGCCTATTCAGCTTCGAAGGTATTACCCAGCGGTCGGTGATCATCGAGCAGTTCGATGGCGCCCTGAACGTCTTGCCCTCGGTGCCGCTGGGCGCGCCTGCTACCGTCGCTACACGGCAAGGCCGCTCGATGCGGTCCTTCGGCCTGCCGTGGATCCCGCATGACGATGTGATCCTCGCCTCAGATATCCAAGGCGTGCCCGCATTCGGCGGCAGCGAGAACGACCAGCTGGCCACCGTGATGATGCGCAAGCTGACGCTGATGCGCCGCAAGCATGCGCAGACCCGCGAATATATGGAGATGAACGCCCTGCGTGGTATCGTGAAGGATGGCGCGGGCACGACCCTCTACAACTACTTCACCGAATTCGGCTTGGCTCAAATCTCAGTCGATTTCCTGCTGGGCACCGCCACCACCCTCGTGCAGGCGAAGGTCCGCGATGCGATCCGGGCGGTCGAGGACAACCTTCTGGGCGAGTCAATGATCAGTGTCTATGCGCTGGTCAGCCCGGAGTTCTTCGACAAGCTGATCGGTCACGCCCTCACACAGGACGCCTACAAGTTCTACTCGGCCATGGGCGCGCAGCCTCTGCGTCAGGATGTGCGGCGCTCGTTTCCCTTCGCGGGGATCCTGTTCGAGGAATATCGCGGGACCGTCAGCCTCTCGACCGGCGTCGCGGAACGCCTGATTCCGGCTGGCGAGGGCATCGCCTTTCCAATTGGCACCATCGACACCTTCACCACCTATGGCGGCCCGGCCAATCAGATCAGCCTCGCCAACACCATCGGCCTGCCGCTCTATGCCCGACAGCTGATGGACGACAAGGATCGCTGGATCAACATCTTGACTGAAGCCTCGATTCTGCCGGTCAACAAGCGGCCGCGCACCGCGATCCGCCTCTTCAGTTCCAACTGATCGGGGCAGTGACATGAATGCCTTCGCCACCGCCATGAACATCATCTTCACGGACCCCAACATGGCGGTGGATGCCATCTGGTTTGCAGGCGGCACCGGCCCCGGCGTTTCCGTCCGGGTCATCCGCAAATCGCCGGACGAGGTCACGTCCTTCGGCGCTGGGCGCATCCTGTCCGAAACCACCATGCTGGATGCCCGTATCGTCGACATGCCGACCCCGGCGCCGGGCGATCTGATCCGGATCGGGCTGGAAGATTTCATCCTTCAGGGCGAGCCGAAACTCGACCGCGAACGCCTGATCTGGACCCTGAATACGAGGACCCCATGAAACTTAACATCAGCTTCAGCCCCGACCTCGTGGCCTTGATGCGTGCGGAGGTGGCGGCGGGTCAGAGGGCGGTATCGGTCACAATGGCCGAAGCGGGGACCAGCCTCAAATCAGCCTGGCGGGGGCAGATCACTGGCGCGGGTTTGGGCCAGCGGCTCGCAAACACCATCAGGTCGCAGACCTATCCCAAGGGGCGCAACAGCCTCGACGCTGCAGCCCTCGTCTGGTCAAACGCACCGGTGATCATCGGCGCGCATGACACCGGGCCCTTGATCCGCTCCAGCAGTGGCTTCTGGCTGGCAATTCCGCTGCCCGCTGCTGGCAAAGCGCTGGGCGGCAAGCGCATCACGCCGGGCATGTGGGAGCAAAAGACCGGCCTGCGTCTGCGCTTCGTCTATCGCAGCCGGGGTCCAAGTCTGCTGGTCGCGGACGCCGTGCGGCTGAACACGCGTGGCCAGGCCGCCGTCTCCAAGTCGAAAACCGGACGCGGTCAGGTGACAGCACCGATTTTTCTGCTGGTGCGGCAGGTCAAACTGCCCAAACGACTCGATCTGATGCGAGATGCCGAACGGGCACAGGCGGCCATTCCGGGCAGCATCGTGCGCAATTGGGTCGAGGATCATCTCTGATGTCCAGCAAACGCGAACTGGTTCTGTCTGCCCTGCACACCCGGCTGCAGACCCTTGCCGCCCCGGTGCTGCGCGGTGACGTGCTGCCGGAGCGGATCCCCGCAACGGGCCTGATCATCCTGCGCGATGGCAAGCCGGGTGATCCGGAGGTGACGCTATCGCCTGTGACCTATTTCTACGAGCATCGGGCCGAGCTGGAAGTGGTGATCCAAGCAGGGACCGGGCGTGATGCCCTGTTTGATGCGCTGGCCGCGTCTATCGGCGCAGCACTCGCGACTGATCGCACGCTGGGCGGTCTTTGCGATTGGGTCGAGGCGGAAGCGCCTGAGCCGGTCGATCTACCGATTGAAGGGGCCGCTGCGCTGAAAGCGGCGGTGATCACCATCGTCCTGCACTACGCCACCTCCGACCCACTGATCTGATTTCCCTCACAAAAGGACACTGACATGGCACGCGCACAAGGAGCGCGGGCGCAGATGGCGCTTGCGTTCGAGACTGTTTACGGCACCCCACCCGGGGCCGGATTTACCCAGATGCCCTTCATCACTTCCACGCTGGCAGCGGAGCAGCCACTGCTGGCCTCCGAACTTCTGGGCTATGGCCGCGATCCCCGCGCGCCCCTGCTGGATGCGATCACCACCGATGGCGATGTCGAGGTGCCGATCGATGCAGTCGGGTTCGGCTTCTGGCTGAAGGCGGCCTTCGGGGCCCCCACGACGGCAGGTTCAACGGCCGCGACCGGGTCGATCACTTTTACGGTGCAACCTGCCATCAACGCGACGGTGACGATCAACGGAACCACGTTCACCTTCGTGGCTTCCGGTGCTGTCGGCAACCAGGTCAACATCGGCGCCAACCTGGCAGCGACCCTGACGGCGCTGGCCGTGGCGTTGAATGCCAGCGTCGTCGCCGGGGTGGCACTTGCGACCTATACCGGCACTGCGACGGCGCTGAACATCGCATTCGATGTCCTTGGCAGCACCGGAAACACCTTCACGCTGGCGGCGTCGATTGCGCCCGCCTCCAACGGCACGGTGTCGGCTCTGACCCTGACTGGCGGGTTGAATTCGCACACGTTCCTGTCGGGCAGTTGGATCCTGCCCAGCATGTCCATCGAAGTCGCCATGCCCGAAGTCCCGCGCTTTGCGATGTATTCCGGCTGCGTGCTGGATTCGCTCTCGTGGCAAATGGAGCGGTCTGGCCTTCTCGGGGCCAAAGCCATGCTGGTCGCACAGGGCGAAACCATCGCCGGGGCCACAGCCTCTGGCACGCCAGCCGCCATGACCTTGAAGCGGTTCGGTCACTTCAACGGGGCGATCAAGCGCGATGGCGTGGCGCTGGGCAACATTGTCTCTGCGGATCTGACCTATGCCAACAACCTCGACCGGATCGAGACCATCCGCTCGGACGCCAAGATCGATGGCGCGGACCCGACCATCGCGGCGCTGACCGGCAAGATCGAGGTGCGGTTCGCTGACACGACGCTCCTGACCCAAGCGATCAACGGCACGGCGGCGGCGCTGGAGTTCAGCTACCTGCTGGGCAGCGGCGAGAGCCTGACCCTCACCGCGCATGCTGTCTATCTACCGCGCCCGCGCATCGAGATCAAAGGCCCGAAAGGCGTGCAGGCGTCCTTCGATTGGCAAGCCGCTCTGGCCACCAGCCCGGCGCGGATGTGCACCGTGGTGCTGGTCAACACATTTGCAGGTTACCCATGATCCGGATCAATCTTTCCCCCGAGCCGCAATGGCTCGATCTTGGCCAGGGCGTGCGGCTGCAGCTCTTGCCGCTGACCACCGCGCTGATGGTGGCCACACGGTCCGACATCGCCGTGCAGGATCTGGCCGCCGATGCCAGCAACGACACACGCGCGGCGGTGTTTGCCGCAGCCCTTGCCCGGCGTGCAATCGTCGGCTGGGAAGGTGTGGGTGACGAAGATGGCAATGTGCTGCCAGCGACACCTGAAGGCATCGACGCCCTCCTGTCGCTCTGGCCGATCTTCGAAGCGTTCAACCTGCTGTACGTCAGCCACGGCATGCTGCTGGACGCGGAAAAAAACGGCTCTGCGCCCTCGCCGACTGGCACTTCAGTGGGGGCGACAGCTATTGCCAGGCCTGTGAAACGCAGTGCCCGGAGTGCCCCGCGCGCTTGAACCAGCCGCTCAGCCTCGACGGCTGGCAAGTCTGGGATCTGGTTGGCCGTCTTGGTGGCCAGGTGCGCGTGGCCGGAAAAGCCGTGCTGGGCTGGGACATGAGCGCGGCTTTGGCGCTGGCCCATGCGCTGGGCCTGAACCCGATGGTGGTGGCGGAACTGCTCCCGGAGCTGGAGGCGGTGATGGTCCGCCGCATAAATGAGAAAGTCGCCGAGTCAGAATAACGGCTCTCAGGCGCTTGCTTTGCCAATTAGCGTCACGCCTGGCAATCCTTCGAAATGCGCATCGCACGTCAGCAAGGTGCGCCGCGCAGGCGGGCAGTCGCAAAGATAATGGCATCGGCGGTGGCAAGCCTGTGGGCGCGGCAAGCCTCCGCCGCCGCCAAGGCAATCTCGGTGTCCAGAGGGATGACCTGACAGACTTGAGTGAAGGCTATCACCTGGTCCGCCTTGTCCTCACCCAATTCGCGCGTCAGCCATTTCGCCAGTTCCAGCTGCACCATCGTCGGCACCAGCCAGTCGGATTGTTCAGGCATATGCCCGTTCAGTTTCTCACCGGTGGGAGAGCCGGTCAGCCATTCGATCCAGGCCGAGGTATCGACCAACACCATCAGAAACGGTCCGACCGGTCACGGTAGTCGGTCGCTGATGCGCCGCGTGCGATGCCCATCAGCGCCTCGCGCTTCGGAATCGGGACCAGAAGAACGCCGCTTCCCTTGGGGATGAAGGCAAAGGTTAGCCCCGCCTCCCAATGCTGAGCCGACCGGATCGCCCTGGGAATCGAGATCTGGAACTTCGTAGACAGGATCGCGGTCTCGGACATGATCATACCCTTCGTTGATCGACCTGAGAAACGTAAGACAACCACGCCGGAAATTCAAGGGATCTGATCCATGGCTGAGAAACGCGTTTCCGTGCGGTTGGCGGCGGTCGGCGGCAAGCAAGTGCGTGCCGAACTGGAAGGTGTCGGCGACGCCGGGGTCAAAGGCTTTGGCCGAATGTCGAAGGAAGCCGAGATTGCCAATGCCAGGCTGGCAGCATTTTCGACCCGGGTGAAGCTTGCGGCAGCGGTGGCAGTCGCGGCTGCCGCTGCGGCTGGTATCGCGATGATCCGGTCTGGGCTGGAAACCATCGACGCGCAGGCCAATCTGGCGCAATCGCTTGGCACCACCACGCGGAGCATTCAGGTGCTGACCTTCGCGGGTGATCTGGCAGGGGTCCCGATGGAGGAGATCGCGGCCGCCACCAAGAAGCTCACCCTGAAACTGTCTGATGCGGCGGGCGGAACCGGCACGGCGGTCGACGCGCTGCAGCGGTTGCACCTGACGGCCACGGATTTGCAGGCCCTGCCGCTCGATGAGCGCATCGTGGCCATTCAGGATGCGCTGGCCAAGTTCGTGCCGCCTGCCGAGCGGGCGGCTGTAGCGTCAGCCCTGTTCGGTGACAAAGCGGCCCTCGCCTTCAGCCGGATCGATTCTGCCACCCTGCGCCAAGCCTCGCAGGACATCACTGACTTTGGCGTAGCGGTGTCCGATCAGGATGCCGATCAGATCCGGACGGCAGGTGATGCCATCGACCGGCTCGGCCTGGTCTGGCTGGGCCTGACAAACCAGTTGACGGTTGCCGTCGCCCCGGCGCTGGAGGTCGTGGCCATTGCACTGGCCGATGCCACACGGGCTGGTGGGGTATTTCAGACCAGCATCAGCTTTCTGGGCGACCATATCGGCGAGATTGCCAGCATCGCCGGGGCCTTCGCCACCTTCTTCGCCGGGCGATTTGTCATCGCCTTGGGTGCGGCCGCGCTCGGTGTCAGCGGGTTTTCCCTGTCCCTGACGGTGTTGAAAGGGGCGCTGATCCGCACCGGCATCGGCGCGCTGATCGTCGGAGCGGGGGAACTGGCCTATCAGTTCTCCAAGCTGGTCGAGGGCGCTGGCGGCTTCGGCGCGGCGCTGGGCCTCCTCTCTGATCTCGCCAGCGAGGTCTGGGATCGGATTGGACTTGGCGTTGATGCCGTCGTCGCCAGCCTTCAGGCCAGCTGGTCGGGCATCACCGCCACCGTGGCCGACGCCATGCAGGGCGCGCTGGTAGCGGTGGTCGGCTTTGGCAATTCGTCGGCTGGGGTGTTTCAGGGGGCGTTTGATGCCGTCAAGGCGATCTGGTCGGCACTGCCCTCCGCGATTGGTGATTTCGCCTTCCAAGCCGCGAACGGGCTGATCAGTGGCGTGGAGGCGATGCTGAACGGCGTCGTCACCCGGATCAACACCTTCATCTCCGGCTTGAACGCAGCACTCGACCTGCTGCCTGATTGGGCCACCGGCGAGGGCGGCATTCAGATCGGCACGCTCGATCCGGTGACTTTGGGCCGGGTTGGCAATCCATTTGAAGGGGCGGCAACTGCGGCCGGAGCCGCCGCAGCGGATGCGTTTCAGGCGGCGATGGGCCAGACCTACCTTCAAACGCCCGACCTTGGGCTGGCCACAATGGCAGATGATGCACGCGCGCGAGCCGACGGCTATCGCGATGCATCGGGCATGCTGAGCGATGCTGCCGCCCGGCCGCTTGCGAGTTGGCAGGCGTTGGAGACGGCTATGACCACGGCAGGAACGACCGGTGCTGCGGCGCTGGATGCTGCCACGGTCGCGGCAGACGGAACCACCGACGCCCTCAACGACGCAGGTTCTGCCGCAGGCGGCGCGGGTGCGGCGGGCAAAGCCGCCGGGGAAGCGGCTGCTTCTGGCGCCGACGCGGCTTCAACTGGTTGGGCGGCAGTGACGGCGGCCTTGTCAGACTATGCGGCCAAAGCCCGCGACATTGGTGCCGATGTCGGCCAAGCGCTGGTTGGAGCGTTTCAAAGCGCCGAGGACGCCGTGGGCAATTTCGTCAAGACCGGCAAGCTGAGTTTCGGCGATCTTGTCACCTCGATCCTGGCCGATCTGGCGAAACTGGCGGCGCGCAAGTTCATCCTCGGCCCGATTGCCTCGGCACTGGACGGAGTGCTGGGGTCGCTTGGTGGTGGCGGGTTGTTTGCCGGTCTGACCGGGGCGGCGGTGCATCATGCCGGTGGCTTGGTTGGTGGCACTGCTCCGATGCGCGCGGTGCCGGTCATGGCTTTCGCCGGGGCACCCCGGATGCATTCGGGTGGTTTTGCGGGGCTACGGCATGATGAGGTGCCCGCCATCCTGCAGAAGGGCGAGCGCGTGCTCTCGCGCCGGGAAACGGCGGGATACGGCGCAGGCGGCAACGTCAGCATCACGATCCAGACCCGCGACGCCGAGAGTTTCCGGCAGTCTCGCACGCAGGTGGCATCGGACATTGCACGGGCAGTTTCGTTGGGCCGAAGGGGTATGTAATGGCGTTTCACGAAGTTCGGTTTCCGGACAACATCAGCCGAGGGGCACGCGGCGGGCCGGAACGGCGCACGCAAGTCGTCGAGCTGGCAAGCGGTGATGAAGAGCGCAATGCTAGCTGGGCCAACTCGCGGCGGCGCTATGATGTGGCTTACGGCATCCGGCGCGCCGATGATCTGGCAGCGGTGGTGGCATTTTTCGAGGCGCGCAATGGGCGGCTCCACGGGTTTCGCTATAAGGATTGGGCAGATTACAAATCCAGCCTGCCGTCGCAAGTGATCACCCCGACCGACCAACAAATCGGCACCGGCACTGGTAGTTTGAAGACCTTCCAACTGGCAAAACGCTACACCTCGGGCGCACAGACATGGGTCAGGCCAATCGCCAAACCTGTCGCTGGCAGCGTTCGCGTAGCACTGGGCACGGTCGAGCAGATGTCAG
>JBKJTI010000049.1:0-6767 GCA_046590425.1 Cypionkella sp.
TCGAAGGCGTCCACGGTCTCGCCAAGACCCTCCACGGCCTGAACCGGGCCGTCCGAAGAGCGCTGACGAACATTGACCTGCGCCCCTGGGTAATCCCCCCCCGAAAGTAAGGGGCTGGATAAGTAGAGTTTTCTCGCCAAGATGCATGAGGAGATTCTGAATGAAGACAAGCAGATACACTGAGGCTCAGATCATCGCGATCCTGCGGCAGGCTGAAAGCGGCGTGCCGGTGGCCGAGTTGTGCCGGGAGCATGGCATGAGCAACGCGTCGTTCTACAAGTGGCGGGCGAAGTATGGCGGTATGGATGCGTCGCTGATCAGCCAGATGAAGGCCATCGAGGACGAGAACCGGCGCCTGAAGCGGATGTATGCGGACCTCAGCATGCAGGCCGATCTGCTGAAGGAGGCTCTCGGAAAAAAATGACGCGGCATCTTAACGCCGCGAGATGGCCGAAACGGCGGTGGATCGACGAAAGATCAGCATAGCCCTGGCCTGCCGGACCTTCGGGGTCAGCGAGACCTGCTATCGCTATGGCCCGAAGCTGCGGGCTGAGAACGGGGAGATCGCCGATCTGCTGGTCGGCCTGACGGATGCCCGCAAGACCTGGGGGTTCGGCTTATGTTTCCTGCATTTGCGCAACGTGAAGGGTCATCCATGGAGCCACAAACGCGTCTATCCGTTGGCCGGTGGGCGAGTGCCTGCAATCGCCGTAAGGCGCATCTATTGCGCGCTGGAACTGAACCTTCGGATCAAGCCTCGCAAGCGGTTGAAGCGGGACAAACCGCATGCGCTGGCGGTGCCTGAGGCCCCGAACACCACTTGGTCGATGCGTTGCCCGGTAGGCGTTTGCCTTCAGACGCCGTAAGGGGACTTCATGGCGGATCGCCTCGGCGATGGCCGCCAATTCCGGCAACTGAACGTGCTCGACGACTTCAACCGCGAAGGGCTAGGGATCGAGGTCAACTTTTCCCTGCCAGCCGAACGGGTTATCCGCAGTTTGGACACGTCGTCGGGAAAACGGACCCCCGCACCGTTTCCTGATCCTCCTCCACATCGAATGGTGCGGCAAGCCAGGCACCATTCGGGTTGATAACGGCCCTGAATACATCAGTGATAAGCTTATGAAATGGGCTGAGAAACAAGGGGTTGCCATCCTACACATCCAACCCGGACAGCCGCAGCAAAACGCCTATATCGAGCGCTACAACCGCACGGTCCGGCAGGAATGGCTCGACCAATACATCATCGAAAGCATCGAGCCTTACGGCGATTGCAGGCAATCGCCTGCCGGCCAACGGAAGGCGCAGGATCATGCCACGCAATGGCTCTGGACTTACAACAACGACCGCCCGAACATGAGCAGCGGCGGCATAACACCCGCACAGAAACTGAAAATGGCCGCGTGAATTCTACGAATCCACCCCGTCAAAAAACGGGGGGATTACTCCAAGATCTCTGCCCGAGCCAGCCTGCGACGCTGTACTCTTGCACGGATTGCGGCTACATCCGTCACCGGTGTCGCGGCGAACAACTGCTGCGTGTAGGGGTGCTGCGGATTGGCGAACAGCGCCTCGCGACTACCTTGCTCTACCGCCACACCTTGGCTGAGCACGAGCACGTCATCGGCGATGTAGCGCACAACCGAAAGGTCATGGCTGACGAAGACATAGGTCAGGTTGAATTCGTCCTGCAAATCGGCCAGCAGGTTCAACACCTGTGCCTGCACCGACAAGTCCAACGCAGAGACCGGTTCATCCAGCACCAGCAAAGCCGGGTTCAGCATCAGCGCGCGTGCAATGGCGATGCGCTGGCGCTGGCCGCCCGAGAACATGTGCGGGTAGCGGTTGAAATGTTCGGGCTGCAGGCCGACTTTCGCCAGCATCGCCTCGGCCTTCTCACGCCGGTCAGTTGCCGATAGGGTGGTGTTGATCAGCAACGGCTCCATCAGCACATCGCCGACCTTTTGGCGCGGGTTGAGGCTGCCGTAGGGGTTCTGAAACACCATCTGCACCTTGGAGCGCATGGCAGGGGTCAGCTTTTGGCGACCAATATCGACGGGTTGGCCATCGACCTTCAACACGCCGCCCGAGGGGGCATCAATCAGCGCGATGATCCGCGCCAGTGTCGATTTGCCCGAACCACTTTCGCCGACGATGGCAAGGGTCTTGCCCTTTTCCACCGCGAAATCAACGCCCTTGACGGCGCGCACGGTTTTGGAGCCGCCAAACATGCCGCCGCTGACGTGATAATCTTGCGTCAGCGCCTTGCCTTCAACAACCACGGTCATTTCAACGCCTCCGCTGCCATGAAATCGGCGACGGTTGGCAACCGGTCGCCCTTGGCGTTTTCAGGCAGCGCCGAGAGCAGCGCGCGGGTGTAGGAGTTTTGCGGGTTCTCGAACAGGCTGAGCACATCGGCTTCTTCCATCTTGCGGCCCTTGTATTGCACGATCACCCGGTCGGCGGTTTCGGCCACAACGCCCATGTCATGCGTGATCAGGATCAGCGCCATGCCGTGCTTTTCCTGCAAATCCATCAGCAGGTCGAGGATTTGCTTCTGGATCGTCACATCCAGCGCCGTGGTCGGCTCGTCCGCGATCAGCAGGCGTGGGTTGCTGGCAATCGCAATCGCGATCATCACGCGCTGACATTGCCCCCCCGACATCTGGTGCGGATAGGCGTTCAGCTTGGTTTCAGGCTCGGCAATGCCCACGGCATTGAACAATTCCACAGCGCGCGCGCGGGCGGCTTTGCGGTTCATGCCGAGGTTGAAGCGCAAGACTTCCTCGATCTGGAATCCCACGGTGAAGGAGGGGTTCAGGGACGCCACGGGTTCTTGAAAGATCATGGTGATCTCGCGCCCGATCAGTTTGCGACGCTCGGCCGCAGACATCGCCAGCAGATCGCGGCCGTGATAGGTCATCTCGTCTGCGGTGACGGTGGCGGTGTCGGGCAACAGGCCCATAACCGCCAGCATCGACACCGATTTGCCCGAGCCACTTTCGCCGACGATCGCCAGCACTTCGCGGGGGCTGACCGAGACATCGACGCCATCCACAGCGGTGAACGCGCCGGTGGAGGTGGCAAAGCGCACGGTCAGGTTCTTGATGTTCAGAAGGGCGCCGGTTTTGGTGTCCATGGCTCAGCTCCGCTTCAGCTTGGGGTCGAGGGCATCACGCAAGCCATCGCCCATCAGGTTGATCGCCAGCACCGAGATCAGGATGGCAAGGCCGGGCAAGGTGACGACCCACCACGCGCGGAGGATGAACTCGCGCGCTTCGGCGAGCATGGTGCCCCATTCTGACGACGGCGGTTGCGCGCCCATGCCAAGGAAGCCCAAGGCGGCAGAGTCGAGCACGGCGGATGAGAACGACAAGGTGGCTTGCACGATCAGGGGGGCCAAGCAGTTCGGCAGGATGGTCTTGAACATCAGCCGCATGGTGCCTGCGCCTGCGACGCGGGCGGCGGTGACGTATTCGCGTTCCTTCTCGCCCATCACGGCGGCGCGGGTCAGGCGGGCGAAGTGTGGCTGATAGACGATGGCGATGGCGATCATCGCGTTGGTCAAACCCGGCCCCAGCACGGCCACCAGCACCAAGGCCAGCAGCAAGGATGGGAAGGCAAGGATCACATCCATCACCCGCATGATCACCGTATCGACCCAGCCGCCGAAGAAGCCCGCCAGCAGGCCCACGAAAATGCCGCCGATCAGCGCGATGGCGACCACGACCACGCCGATGAAAAGCGAATATTGCGCGCCATAGATCAAGCGGGACAGCATATCCCGGCCCACGGCATCGGTGCCAAGCAGGAAGCTTGTTCTGCCCCCCTCTTGCCAGAAAGGCGGGGCCAGAAGGGCGTCGCGATATTGTTGGGTTGGGTCATGCGGGGCGATGACTTGGGCGAAAACGGCCAAGATCACCAGTCCAAGAAACACCCACATGCCGACAACCGCACCGTGGTTTTGCCGGAAGTAAAACCAGAAATCGGCCAACATCTGACGGCGGATCGCGGCATCGCTGAGTTTGATGGTTGTATCGCTCATTTGTGACGGATCCTTGGATTGATCAGGCCATAGGTCAGATCGACCAGCAGATTGACGACCATTACCAGCCCCGCAATCAGCAACAGCCCGCTTTGTACGACCGGATAGTCACGGCGCGAAATCGAATCGATCATCCACTTGCCGATGCCGGGCCATGAGAAAATCGTCTCCGTCAGAATAGCGCCGGCCATCAGCACGCCGATTTGCAAGCCGATGGTGGTGATCACCGGGATCATCGCGTTACGCAACGCGTGCACACCGATGACGCGCGAGGGCGACATACCCTTGGCGCGGGCGGTGCGGACATAATCTTCGCCCATCACTTCCAGCATCGCCGAACGGGTTTGGCGCGCGATCACCGCCAAGGGGATGGTGGCCAACACCACCGAAGGCAGGATGAGATGCGATATAGCAGAGGTGAACGCGCCCTTTTGGCCAGAAATCAGGCTGTCTATCAGCATGAAGCCGGTCACATCGGGGAAGAAATACATCAGCGAAATCCGGCCAGACACCGGGGTCCAGCCCAGTATGCCGGAAAAGAAGATGATCAGCAGCAAGCCCCACCAGAAGATCGGCATCGAAAAGCCCACCAAAGCGGCGGTCATCGAGACCTGATCAAACCACGATCCGCGCTTGATGGCTGCCATCACGCCCACGGGCACGCCGATCAGGGTGGCAATCAGGATGGCGACCAGACCGAGTTCAACCGTTGCCGGGAACAGGGTGAGGAATTCGGCCATCACCGGCTTTTTGGTGACCAGCGAGTTGCCAAGATCGCCTTGGAACAGCCGTCCAAGGAAATCGAAATACTGCATCCAAATCGGGCGGTCAAAACCAAGCTGTTCGGAAAGGATGGCGTGACGCTCGGGCGAGATGCCGCGCTCGCCTGCCATCAGCAACACCGGGTCGCCGGGCAAGATGCGGACAAAACTGAACGCAATAAGGGTAATGCCCAGAAACGTCGGCACCAGATACAGCAGTTTGCTGAGAATGAATCTGATCATGGGGGATCCTTAGGCCAACGCTTGGCCAAAATGTCGGATGCGCGGGGGTGTCCCCGCGCATCCGGTAAGATGGGCTGACTTATTCGGTCACATCAACGGTGTCGAAGGTGAAATCGCCCAAGGGGCTCATCACAAAGCCGGTGACGTTTTTGGCCATCGGCACATATTGCGTCGAATGGTCCAGCGTCGCCCAAGGTGCCTGATCCTTGAAGATCACTTGCGCTTCTTCATAAAGCTTGGTGCGCTCTGCCACGTCAGCGGTCTGTTTGGCCTTTGCCAGCAGCGCCGAGAACTCTTCATTGCACCAGAACGCGCGGTTAGCACCGCCTTTGGCTGCCGAAGCGCAGGACAATAGCACGCCCATGAAGTTGTCCGGGTCACCATTGTCGCCGGTCCAGCCCAAGATCACCGCGCCATCGCGGCCCGGCTCCATCGATTTATCAAGGTATTCGCCCCATTCGTAGGACACGATCTCAACCTTGACGCCGACTTTGGCGAAATCTTCCTGCATCAGCTCGGCTGCACGACGGGCGTTCGGCATGTAGGGGCGCTGCACCGGCATTGCCCAGATCTTCATCGACAGATCCTTGATGCCTTCAGCCTCCAAAGCAGCTTTGGCGGCAACCGGATCATAAACGTCATCCACGATAGCATCGTTATACGACCACATCGTCGGAGGGATCGGGTTTTTGGCGACTTGGCCAGCACCTTGGAACACCGCGTCGATGATGGCTTGCTTGTTCATCGCCATGTTCAACGCTTTGCGGACCTTGGGATTGTCGAACGGCGCTTGCGTCGTGTTATAGGCAAGGTAGCCGACGTTCAGACCAGCCTGCTCTTCGACTTTCAGGTTCGGATCTTCCTTGATCGCCGCCAGATCAGCCGGCGCCGGGTACGGCATCAGCTGGCATTCGCCGGCTTTCAGCTTTTGCAAGCGCACCGCCGCATCCGGGGTGATCGCAAACACCAAATCGTCGATCAGCGGGGCCGGACCCCAATATTCCGCGTTCTTGGCATAGCGGATCACAGCGTCCTTCTGGTAGGCCACGAACTTGAACGGGCCAGTGCCGATCGGTGCGTTGTTCAGATCTTCCTTGGTGCCAGCGGTTTCCAGCGCCCCCGCATATTCCGCCGACACGATCGAGGCGAACGGCATGGCGATATTCGCCAGGAAAGGTGCTTCGGGACGGGTCAGCACGAATTTGACGGTGTAATCGTCAACCTTGACGATCTCTTTGATCAGCGAGGGCATTTCCATCGAGTTGTAATACTCATAGGTGATGCCCGCGATGTACTGGTTCCACGGGTGGTCTGCCGAAGCTTGGCGTTGATAGCTGAAGATCACGTCATCGGCGTTGAAATCGCGCGACGGGGTGAATTTTTCATTGGAATGCCACTTCACGCCCTGACGCAGCTTGAAGGTGTATTCCATACCGTCTGGCGACACTTCCCACGATTCTGCGAGTGCTGGCTCGACTTCGGTGGTGCCCTTTTTGAATTCAACCAGACGGTTGTAGATCGGGTGGGCCGAGGCATCGAAGGTGCCGCCTGCGGTGTAGGGGGCCGGATCGAACCCCTCGGGCGAGGCTTCGGAGCAGTAAACGAAGGTCTTGGCAAGGGCAGGCATGGCGGTGGTCATCGCCAATGCGGAGGCCGCAATCAGGATGCGGGATAGCATTTTCATGTCTTGGTCCTTTCACTCTCTGTTAAGCACTGTT
>JBKJTI010000214.1:0-4027 GCA_046590425.1 Cypionkella sp.
CATCCAATGAAGAACTTGAAACCTCGAAAGAGGAAATGCAGTCGATCAACGAAGAATTGCAGACGATCAACGTCGAGATGATCGGCAAGAATGAAATGCTGACCCATCTGAACAGCGTTATCAAAAACCTGCTAGAAAGCACCGATATTGCTACGCTGTTTTTAGATGAACATTTGCGGATCAACAATTTCACGCGGGGCATTGCCGATATCTTCAGCGTCCGGGAGACCGATATTGGCAGACCAATTACCGAGATCGTAAGTCTGCTGGATTATTCGGCTTTGGCGACCGATGTCAAATCCGTGTTGCGGGCGCTTGCGCCGACTACGCGACCGGTGACGCTGAAGGATGCGAAGATGTCATTCGAAATGCGCATCCGCCCGTATCGGACAGTCGACAACGTCATTACCGGAGTGGTCTGCACATTCGTGGACGTCACGCTGCGCGACAAAATTGAAGCTGGAATCCGTGAAACCGAAAAACAATTCCACGCTTTGGCAGAATCCATTCCACAGCTTGCGTGGATCATGGACGCAAAAGGGGATATCTTTTGGTTCAATCAGCGTTGGTACGATTACACCAATACCACACTGGACGGGATGAAGGGGCAGGGCTGGCGCAGTGTCCATGATCCGGCCGAAGTCGAGCGAGTGGTCAAACACCTTAATCATTGTGTCAAAACGGGCGAAGTCTGGGAGGACACTTTTCCAATACGAGGCGCCGATGGAACCTATCGTTGGTTCTTGTCACGCGCCCAACCCATTCGCGACGAAAGCGGCAAGATCGTTCGTTGGTTTGGCACAAATACAGACGTGGAAGATCAGAGACTCAGCGAAAAGCTGCAGGACCTTTTGCTGAAAGAAATGGATCATCGGGTAAAGAACCTGTTTTCCATCATTAGTGGGATGGTGTCGCTCAGCGCGCGCTCGGCTCTGACGGCTGGAGATTTGGCCAAGACAGTTCGCGGAAGGATCGCGGCTCTCGCCCAAGCGCACGCCCTTATAAGAATAAGCAAACCTGCGTCGGGCGCATCGCGCGAAACTACGCTGGAGGATCTCGTTCGGGCGATTGTGGAGCCCTACACGGATGCCGCAACCACTGATGACGACACTCGGGTGGTCGTGCAGGGACCGAAGGTCATTTTAGGGACAGAATCCACGACAGCAATCGCGCTTGTCTTGCACGAGTTGGCCACCAATGCTGCAAAATACGGTGCATTCTCAACACCAGTAGGTCACATCAAGATTTCCTGGGTCATCAGAAAGAACGAAATTGAGTTGTTGTGGCAAGAACGGGGTGGGCCGTCAGTCCTTGGGCCGCCTGCCAAGGAAGGCTTCGGAAGTGTCTTGGCCCGGCACAGTATTGAAGGCCAACTTCATGGCAATCTTGCGTTCATGTGGGACGCAGACGGGTTGACTGCAAATCTTTCGGCGACCGTGGAACGCCTTGCACTGTAGAGCGTTGCTAATTATGGATAAGCGCTGTCATAAACGGGAGAAACTCCGGTGCTAACGGGTTCTCTCGTGCTTGTTGCCGAAGACCAGATCTTCATCGCCATGGATTTGGCGTTGGCGGTCGAGGATGCAGGGGGCGAGGTTGCGGGGCCGGTCGCCAGCGTTGAAAATGCACTAGCGCTGATCGAAACGCGACCAATCACGGCTGCAATTTTGGACTACAATTTGACGGATGGCGATATAACACCGGTCGCGATGCTGCTTCTGCACGCCAATATTCCGATAATTATTCAATCAGGGGGGGCATTTCGCCCGAATTGGCAATGCGTTTCCCCGATCTTGTCGTGTACATAAAACCCTACGATGCTGCCGATCTGGTTTCCAAACTGGCGGTGCTGATCGCAGCAAAGCGTAGCCATGCTGAAAACTGGACCGAATAACGGATCGTGAACGCCCGCCCAAAGCAACCTCAATCCATTTCGCCAGAAAGCTGCCCGGAATTACAGACAGACCGATGCAGCCAGCACGGGTACCATCGTCCAGATCGCCGCAATCAGCGCTGTCCCTGCAATCGCTGTAGCCGTCGACTGGATGAAACGAGACGGCGAGGGCGCGTATAAGACTGCCATCAGGCCGAGCATCTGCACAGCTATCGCGACGCACCATGCGGCCAGCAGAACCGGGCGGGCCTCCAAGTCATCAGGCCAGTGGCGTGAACAGGACAGTCCTTGAAGGGCATACACAGCGCTGAACCCGGTAATCCAGAGAGAAATGGGCAGCGACAGGCGCAGAATTTCGATCATCCGAAAGCTCCCGGTAACCACGCCGCCGCCAGCGCCACAAGCCCAGTCGCAGCAGTGAAATCGGCCCACAGAGCCACAATCCGCGCCTCGCCAATGCGAGCGGGCGAGGCATACCCTGCGGCCACCCGCGCAGCCAGATAGCACAGCATGATTGCGGACAGGAATGTGTGCAGCCCGACATGGCCCGCCAGCAACCACAGCGTGGCGTCATAGGCATGGCTGGCGGGGTCGGGCCGATCCAACATCACCGTTGCGGCAGCGACAGCCAGCGCCAGCGCTCCAACAAGTCCGAGGCCCAATGCTGGCCATGCAGCGCGACTGCGCCTTAGCGCACGCACCCCAAGGCGCGGCCCTACAGTGAGCGCCAACGCACCCGTCATCGCAAGGGCAACGGCCCAAAGCTGGGGCTGAAGGTAAGATTGCGGTGGCCAGTTCGGGGCTACGGTCCACAGAAACGCGTATCCGAACAGCAGCGATCCGAAATGCACCCCGTCTGCCAGTAACAAGAACAGCGACCCCCACCACCCCGCCGGATCGGGACTTTCGGATGCCAGCGGCAGCATCGCGCCGTGCCCCGCGTCAACGAGCCCTTCGTCGACACGCACGCCCAGACCCCATGCCCAGACCAGCGCCAGTGCTATCACCCCCACCAGCGCAAGACCCGCGACAAGGTAGGCGTCGAACAGGGGGGCCAGAAACGAAGTGCTGGTGACCACGGCCAGCAGGAAAGGCAGCACAGAATTTCCCGGCAGCACGACCACCTGTGCAGGCACGCCCCGCGCTGGTGACACGATCAGGTTTTCACGGCGGTTGCGCTGTGCGTCACCAAGATAGCCCTCGCCCCGCGCAATGCGCAGCGCAAGATCGGGATCGCCGTGCAGCGGATAGCGGCCCCGCACGATCGGGACCGACGCAAAGCCGTAGGCGGGTGACGGGATAGCCGCCGCCCATTCCAGCGTGCCCGCCCCCCACGGGTTGCGCCGCCCCCGCACCCCGACAAACGCATTGACCGCCACATCAAGGATGACCAGTGCAAAGCCAATGGCCATCACAAAGGACGCGATAGACGCCACAAGGTTCAGCGTCTCCCATCCCTGCCCCGCGTCATAAGTCCAAGTGCGCCTACGCTGCCCCAGCAGCCCCGCCATGTGAACCGCAAGGAAAGTGATGTGGAACGAAGGCACCACCAGCCAGAATGCCACCTCGCCCAGCCTGAAAAAACGTGTGCTTCCAGTCAGCAGCGGCAAGAAATAATAGATCGCGGCCACCATTGGAAAAACATAGCCGCCGATAAGCACGTAATGCAGATGCGCCACCACAAAGTGGGTATCATGCACCTGCCAGTTGAACGGCACCACGGCCAGCATGATGCCCGTCAGCCCGCCGATCACAAAGGTGGCAAAGAACCCCAAGATCCACAGCATCGGCAACTCCATCCGGGCGCGGCCTTTCCACAGTGTGCCGATCCACGAAAAGATCATGATCGAGGTCGGCACCGCCACCAGCGTCGATGCGGCAGAGAAGAACGCCAATCCCAAGTGCGGGATGCCGGTGGTGAACATGTGGTGGACCCAGAGGCCAAAGCTGAGCACCGCCAGCGACACCGCCGCCGCCACGACCCAACCGTAGCCCAGCAGGTTAGTGCGCGCCATCACCGGCAGGATGGTGCCGATCATGCCTGCGGCGGGCAGGAAGATAATGTAAACTTCGGGGTGGCCGTTCTTTCAGGTCGAAAACGGCGGCGACCCGCTGCTGTGGCAGCACCTGTTC
>JBKJTI010000266.1:0-18896 GCA_046590425.1 Cypionkella sp.
GGCGCGCGAAGATGTGCCGGATGAGGTGGCGATGGCCTACGGGCGCAAGCTGTCGTTTGGCCGCGATTACATTATCCCGACGCCGTTTGATCCGCGTTTGATCTATGTGATCCCGCCTGCGGTCGCCAAAGCCGGGATGGAAACCGGCGTGGCGCGTCGCCCGATCGTTGACATGAAGGCTTATGAGCACAGCCTGAAGGCGCGGATGGACCCGACGGCTTCGATCCTGCAAGGTATCCATGCCCGCGCCAAGCAGGCACAGGCGCGGATGATCTTTGCGGAGGGCGATGACCCGCGCGTGCTGCGCGCTGCGGTGGCTTATCAGCGGGCGGGTTTGGGCAAGGCTTTGGTGGTGGGCCGCGAGGCGGATGTGAAGGAAAAGCTGGAAGCGGCGGGGCTTGGCGATGCGGTGCGCGAGCTGGAAATCGTCAACGCTGCCAATTCACGGCATCTCGAAGCGTATAAGGATTTTCTGTATACCCGCTCGCAGCGCGAAGGCTTTGACCGCCACGATGTGCATCGCTTGGCCACGCGCGATCGTCATGTGTTCTCGGCCTTGATGCTGCAACACGGCCATGGCGATGCGTTGATCACGGGCGTTACCCGCAAATCGGCGCATGTGCTTTCGCTGATCAACCATGTCTTTGACGCCAAGGCGTCGGATGGCGCGGTTGGAGTGACGGCGCTGCTGCACAAGGGGCGGATTGTGCTGATCGCCGATACATTGGTGCATGAATGGCCGGATGAGGTTGATCTGGCGAATATCGCGGTGAAGGCTGCCGGGGTGGCGCGGAACTTGGGTTTGGAGCCTCGGGTGGCGTTTGTCAGCTTTTCGACCTTCGGCTATCCGGTGTCAGAGCGCGCCACCAAGATGCACGCCGCGCCCAAGGTGCTGGACAAGATGGGCGTCGATTTTGAGTATGAAGGCGAGATGACGGTGGATGTCGCGCTGAACGCCGAGGTGATGGCGCAATATCCGTTCTGCCGTCTGTCCGGCCCGGCGAATATTCTGGTGGTGCCGGCGCGGCATTCGGCGTCGATCTCGGTCAAGCTGATGCAGGAAATGGCGGGGGCGACGGTGATCGGGCCGATTCTGACCGGGGTGAAGAAGCCTATTCAGATTTGCTCCACCAACTCGACGGTGAACGATATTCTGAACATGGCGGTGATGGCGGCCTGCAAGGTTGGCTAAAGATCGGCCAGCGCCACGGTGACGCGGCGCTGCAATTCCGGGATGGCGCGGGGGTGGGCAAGGTAGTCGGCCACCCCCATCATTTGCCAATACTGGCCTTCGTCGCCAAAGCGGATGGCTTTGATTTCGGCGGCGGTGATCCTGCCCGCGAAGAATACCGAAAGCCGGGTCGCGTCCATCATGCTGGGCCAAACCTTGCGCCAGATCAGCCGATCTGGTGGCAGAACTAGCCCAAACTCCTCGTGCAATTCGCGCAAAAGGCAGGCGTCGGGCGTCTCATCGCCCTCGCGCCCGCCACCGGGAAGATCCCACATCGCGGCCCAAGGCAGGCCGGGTTTGTCGTCGCGCAGATAGGTCAGCAAGGCGTCGCCGCACAGCAGCGCCACCTTTGCGCCAACAAAATCCATCAGCGCGCGTCAGTTGTCATTGATGTCTTTGTCCCACAGCTTGACCTGCCCGGTTTTCACCCCAAGCGTGAGCCGCAGGCCGATCCAAGACGCCAGCGAGAGCAAGGCGAAGATCAGCAGAAGCAGCGGCAGGCTGACCGACAGACCGATCCCGAGCAGCACCCCTGTCAGCACCGCCCCAGCCGCGAAGCCAAGGAAGATATAGCCGGGCAGCAGCACCTCGGCCACGCCCAAGGCAAAGCCGCCCGCGATCCAAACCCACCAGATTGTCCACATATTATAGCCGCCCTTTCAACATCTTGAACGCATCGCCAAAGGCATCCAAAGCCTGCGCTGGGACGATGATCATCTGTTTGCCTGCGCCCTGGCCCACGGTGGTCAAAGCCTCGACCTGCTTCAATGCCACCTGATATTGAGCGGCCTCGATACCATTTTCCTTGATCGCGCCTGCGATCACTTCGGTCGCATAGGCTTCGGCATCAGCCAACACACGGCGGGCCTTCGCGCCCTGTTCGGCGGCGTAAAGTTCGGCGTCGGCGTTCAATTCCACCGCGCGCTTTTTACCCTCGGCCTCTGTCACTTGGGCGCGACGCGCGCGCTCGGCGTTCAGTTGCTGCATCATGGCGTGGCGGGTGGCTTCATCCAGCGACACGTCAAGGATCTCGGCGCGGGTCACTTCGATGCCCCAATCTTCCACCATCGCGCGGACATGTTCGCGGATATTCGCGGTCAGCTCGTTGCGGTTGGATTGCACCTGATCGAGTTCCATCTTGCCGATTTCCGAGCGCACGATCCCGGCCACCGTTGTCGCAATGGCGCTGTCGACATCCTTGATGCGGTAGACGGTCTTTTCCGGCGAGATCACCCGATAGAACACGCTGGTTTCCACCTTGACCAGCACGTTGTCTGTGGTGATGGCGTCTTGATGGGCGGTGGGCAACTGACGCTCCAAGATCGAGACCTTATGCGCCACGCGGTCCAGAAAAGGCACGGTAAAGTTGATGCCCGGCCCGAGGACCGAGCGCAGGCGGCCCAGACGCTCAACCACATATTTGTCGCTTTGCGGCACGATCCGAACCGCCTTGAACAGGGCCACGATGATAAACAGCGCGATGGCGGCAAACACCGCACCGCTGCCAAGGAATTGGTCGACGTTCATGAAAATCTCCTGTGTCAAATCAAATGGGCAGGTGGCTGGCACCAAGGTGCCCCTTTTCGCGGCGTTTCGCAACGGGCGGCTGTTTTCGCGGTATGCGGCGGGATACCTTTCGGTTTGACCTTGCGCTATGTTATCGCTCACATGCACGGGGGAGGCGGCTTCATGTCATGCTTTGAAATCCACGACCCAGCGTTTGGACGCTATGTTTTGGGCAATGCGTCCTTGAAACAACTGGCGACGGGGTTTGATTGGGTGGAAGGTCCGGTGTGGTTTGGCGATGCCGGATGCTTGCTGTTTTCCGACATCCCGAACGATAAGATCCTGCGCTTCACGCCAGGGATCGGGATTTCGACCTATCGAGCGCCGTCGAACTATTCCAATGGCCACACGCGGGATCTTCAGGGACGATTGCTGTCCTGCGAGCATGGCTTGCGGCGGGTGACGCGGACCGAGTTGGACGGTGGCATCACAGTGATTGCCGATAGTTGTCAGGGCAAGCCGTTGAATTCGCCAAATGATGTGGTGGTGAAGTCGGATGGCTCGGTCTGGTTCACCGACCCGCATTACGGTATCGGCTCGAACTACGAGGGTTTTGCGGCCGAGCAGGAACTGCCCTGCAACGTCTACCGTGTTGACCCGGATGGAACAATTGAGGCCGTGCTGAAAGACTTCAACTGCCCGAACGGTCTGGCGTTCAGCCCGGATGAGTCGCTGTTGTATGTCGCCGATACCGGACGGATGTATCAGAATGATCCAGCGCATATTCGCCGCTTTTCCATGGAGTCGGGGCGGCCGAAAAGCCTCGGCATCTTCCACACCATCGCTCCCGGCAAGGCCGATGGTATCCGCTGTGACGTGGAAGGCAATCTGTGGTCCTCGGCAGCCGATGGTGTGCATTGCATCGCCCCTGACGGCCACTTGATGGGCAAGATCCTTGTCCCCGAAAAAGTCTCGAATATTTGCTTTGGCGGACGGGCCAAGCACCAGTTGTATATCACCGCCACCACCAGCCTATACGCCATCACCTTGAACCGCGTCGGAGCACAGACACCATGACCCAATCGCAAATTGGCCTGATTGGCCTTGGCACCATGGGGGCGATGCTGGCCCTGAACATTGCCGAAAAAGGCTTTCCGATTGCAGTCTGGAACCGCACAGTTTCGGTCACGCATGGCTTTAAAGCCGAGGCGGGAGTGCTGGCAGACAAGATCACCCCCTGTGACACGCTGGCCGATCTGGTGGCCGCTATTGCGCCGCCGTGTGCAATCATTCTGATGGTGCCTGCGGGGCAGGCGGTGGATGACATGATCGCGGCTCTGCGCCCCCTGATGGCGGCGGATGATCTGATCATTGATGCCGGCAACGCTTTGTTTCACGACACGGATCGGCGTTCGGCGGAGGCGGCAAGGATTGGCCCGCATTTCATGGGCATCGGCGTGTCGGGTGGTGAAGAGGGCGCGCGGCATGGCCCGGCGATCATGGGCGGCGGGTTGCGGTCGGATTGGGACCGCGTCGCCCCGGTGCTGAACGCGATTGCGGCGAAGTATAAGGGCGCGCCTTGCGCCGATTATATGGGGCCAGCCGGGGCGGGGCATTTTGTCAAAGCCGTGCATAATGGTATTGAATACGCCGATATGCAGATGATCGCCGAGGTTTACGGCGTGATGCGCGATGGTTTGGGCATGGCTGCCGCCGCGATTGCTAAAACGTTCAAGGCGTGGAACCAAGGCCCGTTGCAATCCTATCTGATTGAGATTTCAGGCGAAGTCGCCGCCGCGACCGACATCCATTCCGGCAAACCAATGCTGGATATGATCCTCGACCGTGCGGGCCAAAAGGGCACCGGACGCTGGACGGTGATTGAGGCGCAGCATTTGGCGGCGACAATTCCTGCGATTGAAGCGGCGGTGATGGCGCGAAACTTGTCATCGCGGCTGGAGGAGCGTTTGGCGGGCGAGGCGGTGTTTGGGGCCGCGCCGCAAGCTGGTGCTGGTGTGACCTTGGCGCAGTTGGAACAGGCGATGATTGCGGGCAAAATCCTGTGCTACGCGCAGGGTTTCGCGCTGATCTCGGCGGCGTCGAAGGCGTTTGATTGGCCGATGCCTCTGCCGGAAATCGCGCGGGTGTGGCGCGAGGGCTGCATCATCCGCTCGTCGATGCTGAACGACATGGCGACGGCTTTGACAGAGGATGCGGGGCGCAATCTGATGTTGGCACCGTTCTTTGCCGAACACCTTAAAGCCACCCATGGTGCGCTGCGTCAGGTAATCGCTGCGGGGGCACTCAGTGGCCTGCCACTTCCCGCTTTGGCCTCAGGTCTGGCATGGTTCGACATGATGCGGACCGGGCGTTCCACTGCCAATATGATCCAAGCGCAGCGCGATTTCTTTGGCGCACACGGGTTTGAGCGGTTGGATGGCATCGCTGACAAGCATGGGCCGTGGAGCGGGCACGGGATTTAACGCGCGCGCAGCCGATCCTCAAACCCGGCAAAGCGCAGGGCGTTTTGCCGCGTGATGGCAATGGCTTCGGCAGGTGTGATCGCTTGGAACATCACGGCGTCGCGCGGGCGGCATTGCACGAAAGCATCCAGATCATCGGCCAGAACCGTGGCGATCTTTGGATAACCTCCGGTGGTCTGGTGATCTGACAGCAGCACAGTGGCGGTGCCATCGCCCGAAACCTGCACCGAGCCGCGCAGGATCGGCTCGGACGGGATCGACAGTGCTGCGGTGGGGATCAAAGCGGGGCCACGCAGGCGCATTCCCATACGGTCGAAAGCATCGGTCGTCTCGAAACGTGCGGTGGTGAAGGTGGCCAGCGTTTCGGCTGCAAAGAAGCGATCCTGCGGGCCAAGGGTGCAGTGCAAAAGGTGGCGCGGGCGGGCCCAGATCGGGCAGGGAATGGGGCCGTCGCGATCGGGGCGGATTTCTGCATCACGGATCGTCAGCATCTGCCCGGTCTTCAGCTTTCCGCCGCCGAAGCCGGAGGAGCCATGCGTGGCGCGGCTGCCCAGCCAGCTTTCGGCCTGTAGATTGCCTGCGATGGCAAGATAGCTCCAACTGCCCCAAGGACCGGGGCGGATGGTCAGAGTCTCCCCTGCGCGCAGGGTCAGCACGTTCCACGCGCCGCGTTTCTGGCTGGGGGTTTCGGCGATAAAACCGCCGCCGGCGAGGGCGAGGCTGACGGTTCCGCTTAGGCAGCGGAGGCTGAGGCCGCCAAGCGATATTTCGATGCCGGGAAGACCCGCCCGGTTGCCAAGAGCGGCATTGGCGAGGGCGAAGCTTTGGCGGTCCATCGGGCCGGAGGCGGGGACGCCAAAGCGCATCAGTCCGGGGCGGCCTTGGTCCTGGATGCAGACATGCGGGCCGGCGAAAGCGACGCGCAGGATGGATTCGCTCATTGTGCCACCTCGTATTCCGCGCGCGTGATGCGGCGGAAGCGCACCTTGTCGCCGACATCGAACAGGAAGGGGCGGGCGGGGTCTTGGGTGAGGACCGCAGTGGGTGAACGGCCAATGATCCACCAGCCAGTGGGCATCAGCAGCGTGGTGACAAGGCATTGCGCCCCCGCAATGATCACCGATCCCGCCGGTATATTGCGCACCGGGGCGGGCTTGCGATCCAGCCTGATCGCTTCCGGCACGCCGCCAAGATAGGCATAGCCGGGGGCGAAGCCATACATGAACACCGCGTAATCGCCGGAAAGGTGGGCATTGATCACCGCCTCGGGCGAAAGGCCAGTTTGCTGCGCCACGGCGGCCAGATCGGGGGCGAGGGCGGCGTCGTAGCAAATCAGAACCTCGCGCTGGACGGGTTGCGCGCGGGCTGTGGTTTTGGCGGTGAGCAGGCCGCGCAGATGCGCCGTGACATTGGGGTGATCGGTGATCAGAGGGTCAAATTCGACCAGCAGATTGACGAAGGCCGGTATCGCCTCGCGGAAACCCACGAAGGGCTGCGCCGCCAGCGCTTGATCCAGCCGCAACACGGCGTCATGGGCGGCTTGGTCCAGTTTGGTGCCAAACTCCACCAGTACCGCGCGTTCGGCGATCGGGCGGAAAATGGGAGCGTTTGAGCTGGGCTGCATGGCCTAAAGAAAGGCGGCGACGGTGACGCCTGCCGCACCCAGACGACTGCGGATGTGGCGGGTCATCTCGACAGCACCGGGGCTATCGCCGTGGACGCAGATCGATTGTGCGGCGAGCGGGATCGGATTGCCGCCAACCACGGGCATCAGGCCGGATTCGAGGAAGGAGAGCAGGCGGGCGACGGCAGCTTCTGGGTCGTGAATCATTGCGCTGGGTTGGCTGCGCGGCACAAGGCGACCGTTGGGTAGATAGCCACGGTCGGCGAAAATCTCGGAGAACACTGTTATGCCAGTGGCGCGGGCGGCATGTTCCAATTCGGTGCCGGAAATCGCAAGGATTGCAAGATCGGGGGAGATCGCTTTGACGGCTGCCGCAATCGCATCGGAAACGGCGCGATCGTCGGCGGCCAGATTGGCCAGCGCGCCGTGCGGTTTGATGTAAGCCACCTTGGTTCCCGCCAGTGCCGCCATCGCTTGCAAGCTGCCAATCTGCGCGGCGACGACGCGGCCAGCCTCTGCCGGAGTCATCGGGATCACCCGGCGGCCAAAGCCGAGCGGGTCGTTATAGCCCGGATGCGCGCCGATGCTGACGCCATTCTCGGCAGCCAAGCGTAGGGTCTGATACATCGTCTCAGGGTCGCTGGCGTGACCGCCACAGGCAATATTGGCGCTGGTCACAAGCCCCAGCATCGCCGCATCGTCGCCCATCGCCCAAGGGCCGTAGCCCTCGCCAAGATCAGAGTTCAGGTCGATGCGCATTCTGTCGCCTTCCTTACCGCTACCCGGCCAGCATAGCCGCGAAAGCAGTGCGGGGCCAAGCCGAGTTAAAACGCGATGCTGTAGCGCATCTTGGCGCGGCCTTCGTCCAAAGCGCGTAACGCATCCGAGGCGTCTTGCAAGCGGACCACCTCGACGGGGCTTTCCAGCGGAGCCGCCTCATGCAGCCGCATCAACGCCGCCATCTGCGCGCGGGTGCCAACGCTGGTGCCGGTCAGCGTAATACCGGTCCATGTCAGCCATTCCTGGCTGAGCGGCACTGGTTCGGCCACCATCGCCGCCGCAATGATCCGGCCCAAAGGCCGGGTGGCGGCCTGCATCGCGGGCCAGGTGCGGGTTGTGGGGGCGAAGTTGATCGTGGCATGGGCGCGCAGGGCGTGCGGCCATGTATCTGGCAGAGTGGTAGTGGCGATTTCGGTGGCGCTCGCCCCCAGACGCCGCGCCAAGTCCAGCTTGGCGGGGTCGGTGTCAACAGCCACCACGGTGGCCCCCCGTCTTGCCGCCAGCTGCACCGCGAACAGGCCCAGCCCGCCGCAACCAAAGATCGCACAGGTTTCACCATGCACCAGTTTCGCCCGCTCTATCGCGCCATAAGCCGTCAATCCCGCGCACATCAGCGGAGCAAGGGCAGGCCCATTGCCGGCCGATACTTTAACCGCGAAAGCCGCCTTTGCCACCACATATTCGGCAAACGTTCCCGGCACGTTGAAACCATGCGCGCGCTGGGCGGCGCAGAAGCTTTCCTCGCCCGCCAGACACAGATCGCAGACCCCGCAGGTGTCATGCAGCCATGCCGCTCCGGCACGTTCGCCCTGAACCCAGCCTTCAACGCCCGCACCGATGGCTGCGACCTCTCCCACGCCCTCATGCCCCAGGATAAACGGATCGGGGGCAGAGGCGGGTTGGGTGTCGCCCTTCCAGATATGCACATCGGAATGGCAAACCCCGCTGGCCTCCAGCCGAATCAAGATTTCCCCCGGTCCGGGCACAGGCACCGGCAGATCGACCAGCCGCAAAGGCTGGCCAAAGCCGTCCATCACGGCGGCACGCATCAGCGCCATCTACAGACCCAGAGCGGTCTTCACCGCAGGCAGAGCAGGCTGGCCGTCAAAGGTGGTGACGTCCTTCAGCCAAGCCTCCAGCATCGCGGGATTTTTCGCCATCATCGCGGTGGCTGCGGCGGGAAACTCCATGCCCTCACCCATCACCATCTGCATCCCGGCGTTTTCATAGTCGATGTTGAAGGCAAGCTGGCTGAAGAACTTCGTCACATTCGGGCAGGTCTGGGCATAGCCCTTGCGCGCAATGGTATAGACTGACGCACCGCCGAAATTCGGGCCAAACTCTGCATCGCCATCCGCCAGATAGTCGATTTGATACACCAAGTTCATCGGATGCGGCTGCCAACCGAGGAACACGATCCAATCCTTGCGACCGACCGAGCGTTCGACTTCGGCCAGCATCCCGGCTTCCGAGCTTTCCACAATGGTCCAATCGCCCAAACCATGCGCATTGGCGGCAACCATATCCAGCAGCGGTTGGTTCGATCCGGGCTCAATCGCGAAAATCTTCTTCTCGAACTTTTCACCATGCGCAGCCAGATCGTCAAAGCTGTGCACCCCCGCGTCGGCGACATATTTCGGTACCGCCAAAGTATACTTCGCCCCCTCAAGGTTCATCCCCAAGCGTTCAACCGAGCCATCGTCGAAGAACTGCGCGTATTGCACGTCTTGGAATGGCCTCCAGTTGCCTTGAAACACGTCAATATCGCCGCGCTGCATCGATACGAAGGTCACATCAAGGCTCAGCAGAGTCTGCGTCGCCTGATAACCCAGCGCGTTCAGGATGGTTTCGGCGGTGGCATTGGTCAGCCCAATATCGGTCCAACCCAGATCCGACATCCGCACTGCTTTACAGGCCTCGGGCTCGGCCGCTTGGGCGGCCCCCGTTGCCATCACTGTCATCAACAAGCCTGCCAGAACCTTGCGCATGGTGATCCCCCCTGTTTGCTGATCCAAACCTGCGTCTGTAAATTTTGTACGTCAATATAAATTTTTGTATGTGCGTTCAGTTTTTTGATCTGCTACAAAAAACCATGACAAAAATCGCCTTCCGCACCCGTATCGAAGACCTCCGCCGCCGCGAACTCATTCAGGCTGCGCATCGCGTGTTCATGCAGCATGGGCTTGGCGGCATGACCACCAAACGCATTTGCGAAGAGGCCGGCATGTCTGCGGGTATCCTGTCGTATTACTTCAAAGGCAAGGAAGACGTGCTGTTCGCCATGGTGCGACTGAACAATCGTGTGCTGATGGAGGCGGTGGCGTCTGGGTTGGCGCAAGCCACAACGCGATCGGGCAGGCTTCAGGCGATCATCGCGGGCAATTTCCCTGAGGGGTTGTTCGAGCCGAACATCGCCAACGCTTGGCTTTCGGTCTGCGCGGCTTCGGCTACCAATACCCGCTATGCCCGTCTGCAGCGGATTTTCTATGCGCGGTTGCAATCCAATCTCGCCTCGGTGTTTCGCGATGTGCTGCCCGATGCCCGGTTTGCGCAAGTGGCCTTGGCGCTGGGCACGATGATTGACGGGCTATGGTTGCGGCGTGCCACCGGAGAAGCGCTGTCGCCACAGGACTCCACGGCTTTGGTGCTGGCTGTGGCAACCGCTTTGCTGACCGCAGAGGAGCGGGCGCTGTTGCAGGCCTAGGCCTTCGGCGGAAATGCCCAGCATCGGTTTGCCCTTTGCCGCGAATGCTTTAAGCTTGCCCAAAAGCAGGTTGGTGGAGGTTCACATGCAGGTCACGCGGCGCAATTTCTCATTCGGCATCGCAGCACTTGGGCTGTCTGCCTGCGTCGGTGGCGGCGGTGCGTCCAGTCGCGCGCAGGCTCCGGCTGTCATGCCGATGGTGCCCGATGCAGGCTTTGACGCTTGGGTGCAGGCGTTCCGCCCGCGTGCGGCGGCTAAAGGCATCTCGGACGCGACGTTCAGTTCCGCCTTTCGCGCCTCGGGCTTTATCCCCGGTGTGATCGAGAAAGACCGCAACCAGACCGAATTCACCCGCACCACTGAAGATTACCTCGCGATTGCCGCCAGCGATGAACGCCTGACCATGGGCCGTCAGGTCTTGGCGCAACAGATGGGCACTCTGCGCGCGATTGAAGCGCGCTTTGGGGTAGAGCCGCATGTCGTCGCCGCCTTCTGGGGGCTGGAAAGCTTCTTTGGCACAAGGCGTGGCAATGTTCCGGTGATCTCGGCCTTGGCGACTTTGGCCTATGAGGGCCGCCGTGCTGCGTTCTTTGAACAGCAGTTGGTGGCGGCGCTGAAGATCCTGCAGAACGGCGATACCTCGGTGCAGAACATGACGGGCAGTTGGGCCGGGGCGATGGGTCACACCCAGTTCATCCCGACCAGCTACCAAGCCTTCGCGGTGGATTTCAACGGTGATGGTCGCCGGGATATCTGGAGCGACGATCCCACCGATGCCCTTGCCTCAACCGCCGCGTATCTGTCGAAAAACGGCTGGAGGCATGGTCAACTGTGGGGGCAGGAAGTCACGCTGCCTGCGGGTTTCAACACCGGTCTGGCGGGTCGCGGCAAAGGTCGTTCCGATTGGGCTGATCTGGGCGTGCGCGCCGTGAATGGCAGTTTGGGCGGTAATGGTGCGGGGTCTTTGCTGCTACCCGGTGGCTCCCGCGGCCCGGCTTTCCTGCTGTATCAGAACTTCAACGTCATCCTGCGCTACAACAACGCCGAGAATTATGCGCTGGGCGTCGGCTATCTGTCGGATCGCCTGAACGGAGCTGGTCCGCTGCGTGCCGCCTTTGGCCCGGATGCGCAGGGGATGACACTGCAAGATCGGCAAGAATTGCAGCGCAAGCTGACCGCGGCGGGCTTTGACACCCAAGGCTCGGATGGCGTGGTGGGCGCAAAAACCATCGCCGCGATCAGCGATTTCCAACGCGCGCGGGGGCTGCCGGTGACAGGCCAGCCCAGCGTTGAATTGCTGCGGATGCTTTAAGGCCGTTAACGATTCCTTCACCACTGTCATGGCAGCCTGCCTGCCATGACCAGATCCCGCGCCTTCCACGAATCCCCACTGCCGCTGTTCGCAGCCGAGGATGAGGCTGTGGGCGATGCCTTGCCCGGCAAATTGCCGTCCTACATCGCCGACCATCGCAAGCGCTTGCGCACGCGGTTCATGGAGGGCGGGGCCACCGCGATGCCCGATTATGAACTGCTGGAACTCTTGCTGTTCCGCGCGATTCCCCGGCAGGATGTGAAGCCCTTGGCGCGCGAATTGCTGGATACGTTCGGCGATTTCAACCGCGTCGTCACCGCCGTGCCCGCCCGGCTGATGATGGTCAAAGGCATTGGCGAGGCCGTGGTGCAGGAACTCAAGATCGTTGAGGCCGCCGCGCAACGCATGATGCGTGCCCGCGTGATGAACCGCCCGCTTTTGTCCAGTTGGGATGCGCTGCTGGATTACTGCCACACAGCGATGGCTCACCGGGAAACCGAACAATTCCGCATCCTGTTTCTCGACCGTAAAAACGTGTTGATCGCGGATGAGGAACAGGCGAAAGGCACCGTCGATCATGTGCCGGTCTATCCGCGCGAAGTCGTCAAGCGCGGGCTGGAGTTGAACGCCTCGGCGCTGATCCTTGTGCATAACCACCCCTCGGGCGATCCCACCCCGTCGCAGGCCGACATCAGTATGACCCTGCAAGTGCAAGAGGCAGCACAGGTGCTGGGGATCACCCTGCACGATCATCTGATCATCGGCAAAAGCCGCGAGCTTAGTTTCCGCTCGGCGGGCTATCTGTAAGACGCGCGGCCTTGCGGCTTTGCTTGCGGGCCAGCAGTTTGGCCTTGGTTGCTTCGGCGCGGCGTTGCTTTTCGGCGTCGCCCAACTCCATCAGGGTGGCATTGGTGGCCAAAGCCACCGGCACGGCCTGCGCAGGCTTGGTGAAAAACCACGATTGATAGCGGTTATAGGTAACATCAGCGGTCTTGTCGGTGATCTTCAGATGCAGACCCAGCTGCTGCACCAGATCATGCACCGCCCAGACCACCAGCGGCCAGCTGTGCAGGTCGTAATCATCGCCCGCCATGATGCCGCCGGGTTTCAACTTCGCATACCAGTTCAGCAACGTCCGCCCGCCCTCTTCGCCAGTATGGGCATAGCCATCAACGTAGATGAAATCGAAGTAACTGTCGGGAAACAGATCGATCGCCTGATCAAAGGTCATCCGCAGAAGGTGATAGTTCTGATCCAGACCCACGAGGCGCAGCGCGGCTTTATACTCGTTGGTGTTGTGCGAATCGGCATACATATCCACCCCCCAGAACCGCGCAAACTTGCCCGAGGCAACCATCTTGGCCGAGAACGAGCCAGCCGCCACGCCCAACTCGATCCCGCGATTGCCAAGCACAGGCAGATCGTCGATCACATTCCAGCGGAACGTGTCGGGCACCAGTTCTGGTGCAACCTCAGGCATCTGGCGTTGGGCAATCTCGCGCAGTTGATCTTTCTGCATGTCGGCTCCGTGGCGTTAGGGCTGATCCGGGGTGAACGACGGCTTCAGCCAGACCTCAACCCGGCGGTTCAGACGACGTCCGGCGGCGGTTTCATCGCAGGCCATCGGCAGTGCTTCGCCGAAGGCCGCAACTGTCGGCAACGCGGTGTCAGGCACTGCAGCGGCCTGCTTTAAGGCCGCCAGAATCCCATCAGCGCGGTTTTGCGACAGGTCGAGATTGACTTTCGCCGCACCCGAGCCATCCGAGAACCCGGCCAAAATCAGCGTTTTGTCGCGAAACACTCCAGCCTCAATCAACCGTGCAAGATCGGCCAGATTGTCTTGGCTCGCCGCATCCAGCGCAGAGGTGCCATCCTGAAACCGAAAGGTCAGTGATAACCGATCCGCGCCATCCATCAGATCAACCAGCCGTTTCAGATCGGCCAAAGTCGTCTCCTCGCCCGCGCCCTGAATGGCGTTGATCAGCCGCAAGCCGTCCGCAGTCATTGGCTGGCTTTCCGGGGCTCGATCAATATAGCCACCGCTGGCAATCGCGGTTTGGGCTGTCGGAAGTGCCAGAAAATCCAAAAACTCCCGCGCCATCAGTGGCAGGCGGCGGCGCGGCGTCAGCAAAAATATCGGCAGAGTCAGCGGATAATCCCCGGCCTTCACCGCCAAAGCACTGGGCAGCAGCGGAAAGCCGCAACTGTCTGACAAAGGCAACGCGCGCGCCGCGCCCACCGCAGCCCGCCCGGTCAGCGCTATCGCCCAAGGGTCTTTCGCCACCGCAGCCGCCAAAACGCGCAGATCGGCATGGGTGACGCTTGCCGCCGGATCGCGCCCCAACCGCGCCGACAAAGCCCGTTGCAGATCGCTGTCGGGGGCCAATCCATGCAGCACCAAGGGCATATCCGGCCCACCAACCTCGGCCCAGTTCTTCACCTCTCCGGCCAGAACTTTCGCCAGATCAATCGTCGAAATCCCCGGCAGCGGATTGTCCGGCGCCACAATTGGCACCAGAGCATCCAAAGCCATCGCTTTACTGCCAAGATCGGGCTCTACCGCCGAGGCCACCATCAACTCGGCCCGTCCGGCTTTCAATTCGGCCCGCGCTTGATCGGGCGGCAGCGGGCGGAAGGAAATCTCGGCAAGAACCCTATTTGTCGCGGGATCGGTCAGCACCGCAGGCGCGTCGGCATTGGCGGGTGCGGAGTAAACCAACCCGCGCGACTGCGCAAAAGCCGCGATCAGCGGTGGCAACAGCGCCGCCCCCGCATCCGCTTCACCCACCATCCGGATCACCGCTTTCGGCGCGGTCAGATTGGGGCAGGCCGGGCCATCGCAGATCACGCCTGAGGCGTCGAGGGTCAGCGGGCCATAGGCGCTTTCAATGCGGAAAAACTCACCGTCATAGCCTTGCAGCGTCCCGGCAATGCTCAGCGCGCCGTCGCGCGAGGTCAGCGTGACATCCTGCGCCACAGCCATTGTTGGCAATACCGAACACGGCAAAAGCGCGGCGATGACCGCCGCGCGCCAGTAACCCATCATAAAACGCCTGCCTTGCCCTGAGTCTGTGACCCTTAGTTCGCAGCGGCGATAGTCATGTCCGGCACAAGATTTTTCAACACCAGATAATCACCCACCGCATCACAATCGGGCATCGCAAGCGACACATCACTCACCTTGACCGTGCCTGCGGTGGTTTGCAGCGTCTGGCCCAGCAGTTCGCGGCCACAGGTGGCCTCGGTGACAGCGGCTTCCACTACGATCTCGGGCTTGATATTGCTGTCCTTGGGGTAGGTGTAAACCTGCGCCAGCATCGGCAGATCGGTGGTGGCATCGCCCAACAGGGTCAAGAAACCACCCTTGGCAGTCGCGCCCGCGATGGGCTGATGCGGGGTAGCTGCCGAGACATCGCCCGGCCCGCCGAAATCAGAACCATCCTCGAAGCCGTGCAACTGGAATGCGTCATCTTGCTGCCACTGCACCGCGAAACGGTGCAGCGCAGCCATTTCCGGCACGACGAGCGAAGCTGCGACCGTGGTGCTGTCTTTGAACATCACCTCAACCTGCGCATCTTTCACCAGTGCGGGCATGTCGGCGAACAAGGCCCCGGTCAGCGTGGTTTTCGCGGTAACGGTCAGGCCCGCATGTTTCAGCACCACCCGCTCATCAGCATGGCAAGGGGCGATCAGCGTCACCGCGATCAGCGCGTTATCGGCACTGGAAAGGTCCAGCGAGACCGGGCAGGCATCGGCCACTTCTGTTTCTGCAAGCGTTTCGGCCTTGGGTGCAGGGGCTGCAGGAATAGTTGCTGCGGGCGTTTTGGACGCAATCGGAGCAACCTCGACCACAGCTTTCGGCGCAGCTTCGGGTGCCGCCGCAGGGATCGTCACGCTGGCCACAACCGGAGCCTTTGCTTTCGGCGGCGCGGCTTGCGGGTTCGCGGGGGCGTCCAGCGCCACCATCGGGGCGGGCTTATCGCCAGTATCGGTCGCGGCAACCCGCTCGATGGCCTTGGGCTTTTTGTCCACCTGGTTCTCTGCAGCACGCGAGGCCGGAGCTTTGCCCGACATGCTCTGCACCAGTTCACCCGCCCCAAGCGCAATCGCGATCACGGCGACGCCACGGGCCAGTCTGCGTTTGATATCCGCTACCATCGGTTCCTCCATCGAATCCGTTTGCGGCTTTTTGCGCGCCAAACACGGCGGGGATGCGGCGCAATCAAGGAATGTTTCCGAAAACGCGGGCAGTAAATGCACAAGGGCGGCCGAAGCCGCCCTTGTGCCAACAATCAGAAATCAGATCAAACCAGTTTGCCGTGGCAAGCCTTGAAGCGCTGACCCGAGCCACAGGGGCAAGGATCATTGCGCCCCGGATCACCCCAGGTTGTCGGATCGCTTTCGACAAAGCCAGCCAACGCCGCCATAACAGTGGGCGCTGCGCCAGCTTCAACCGGAGCCACCGCTGCGCGATCAGCGGCTTGTGCCGCCTGCTGCTGCGCGATGAACTGCGCCATCATGGCTTCTTGCTCGGCTTGGCTAATGGGTCGAATTTGCGCCAGCTTCTGCGTCACGTCTTGGCGCAGAGAGTTCAGCATCGATTCAAACAATGTGAAGCTTTCGGTTTTATACTCGTTCAGCGGATCGCGCTGGGCATAGCCGCGGAAGCCCACGACAGAGCGCAGGTGCTCCAACCGCAGCAAGTGATCCCGCCATTTCGCGTCAATGCTTTGCAACAACAGCTGTTTTTCGATGTTGCGCATGGAGTCCGGCCCGAAAGCCTCCAGCTTTTCGCCCATCATCGTGTCAGAGGCCGCAACGATCCGTTCGCGGATGGCTTCCTGATCGGTGCCTTCTTCGGCGGCCCAAGCGGCCACCGGCAGATCAAGCCCCATCTTTTCGATCAGCGCCTCATGCAGTGCCTCGGTATCCCAACGATCGGCATAAGTCTTCGGCGGCATGTAGTGATCCACCAGATCCTCGGCGACCTGATGCCGCATATCCATCACGATCTCGCCCAGATCCTCGGCCTGCATCACTTCCATACGCTGGCCGAAAATCGCCTTGCGCTGGTCGTTCATCACATCGTCGAACTTCAAGAGCTGCTTGCGGATGTCAAAGTTGCGGCCCTCGACCTTGGCCTGCGCACGTTCCAGCGATTTGTTGACCCAAGGGTGAACAATCGCCTCGCCTTCCTTCATGCCCAGCTTCGACAGCACGGCATCAAGGCGTTCCGAGCCGAAAATCCGCATCAGATCGTCTTCCAAGCTGAGGAAGAACGAAGACCGCCCCGGATCGCCCTGACGGCCCGAGCGCCCGCGCAACTGGTTGTCGATCCGGCGTGATTCGTGACGTTCCGTCGCCAGAACGAACAGCCCTCCCGCCTTCTTCACCGCTTCTTCTTCATCGGCATGTTCGGCCTCAACCCGCGCGCGGACCTCATCGGGGTGCAGATGCGGGTCGGCGGTGATCGCCTCCATCACCTTGAATTCGACGTTGCCGCCGAGTTTGATGTCGGTGCCCCGGCCCGCCATGTTGGTCGCAATCGTCACCGCGTTCAGCTTGCCCGCATCGGCAACGATCTGCGCTTCCTGTTCATGCTGACGCGCGTTCAACACGTTATGCGGGATATTCGCCGCCTTCAGCATCTCCGAAAGCGCCTCGGATTTATCAATCGAGGTGGTGCCGACCAAGATCGGCTGGCCCGTCGCATGGGCTTCCTGAATGGTCTTCACCACGCCTTCAAACTTCTCGCGCGCAGTCCGATACACCGCGTCATGCTCGTCTTTGCGCTTCACTTCGCGGTTGGTCGGCACTTCGACCACGCCCAGTTTGTAAATCTCCATGAACTCGTCGGCCTCGGTGCTGGCTGTGCCAGTCATCCCGGCCAACTTGTCATAGAGGCGGAAATAGTTCTGAAAGGTCACAGATGCCAAAGTGACGTTTTCCGGCTGAATAGCCACGCCTTCTTTCGCCTCAATCGCCTGATGCAGGCCATCCGAGAGGCGGCGACCCTTCATCATCCGGCCGGTGAATTCGTCGATCAGCATCACCTCGCCATCGCGGACGATATACTGCTGATCGCGGGTGAACAGCTTATGCGCCCGCAACGCCTGTGTGACGTGATGCACGATGGTGGTGCTTTCGGGCTCATAGAGGCTTTGGCCTTCGGGCAGAATGCCAGCCTCGTGCAAGGCGTTCTCGATAAACTCGTTGCCGTCTTCCGAATAGGTGACGTTGCGGGTTTTCTCATCGAGCTTGAAATGCGTCTCATTCAGCAGCGGGATCAGCTTGTCGACCAGTTGATACAACTCACTGCGATCCTGCGACGGACCAGAGATGATCAGCGGAGTCCGCGCCTCATCTACGAGAATAGAATCCACTTCATCGACAATCGCAAAGTTGTGGCCGCGCTGGTTCATCTCCTCCAGCGAGGCTTTCATATTGTCGCGCAGATAATCAAAGCCCAGCTCGTTGTTGGTCGCATAGGTGATATCGGCGCGGTAGGCCTCGCGCTTTTCGACTTCGCCCTGATAGGGATAGACGACGCCGGTGGTCAACCCCAACGCGCCGTACACCTTGCTCATCCATTCCGCATCGCGCTTGGCGAGGTAATCGTTCACCGTCACCACATGCACGCCCTTGCCAGACAAAGCGTTCAGATAGGCTGGGAAGGTCGCCACCAGCGTCTTGCCCTCACCGGTGCGCATCTCGGCGATATTGCCCTGATGCAGGAAAATCCCGCCCATCAGTTGCACATCAAACGCCCGCAGACCCAAGGCGCGCTTGGCGGCCTCGCGGCAATTCGCAAAGGCTTCCGGCAGCAGCGCGTCGAGGCTTTCACCACCCGCAATCCGCCTTTGAAAATCGGCGGTTTTCGCCTTGATCTGATCATCGCTCAGCGCGGCAAATTCCGGCTCCAGCGCGCTAATTTTTGCCACCAAGGGGCGCACCGATTTGACCTTGCGGTCATTCGGCGTTCCAAACATCTTCCGCGAAAGCGATCCAAGACCCAGCATGTGTTCTCCGCCCGGTCGTATCAACCACCGGTATTGACAATATCGTGTGAGGCTCTGGCTTGCCCGCCCCGCACGGCTTCCTTAGAAGGGCGTCAAGGCTGGGTAAACCGCATCACACGCGACCCGTGCGATGTAATTGTATGACCCGGCATAGTCAACGTCGCGCAGGGTTGCGGACCGATCAGGAGAGTGTGAGATGGCAAAAGCGATGCGGTTTATGGCAGGGATGGCACTGTC